>JBAUIB010000186.1:0-17056 GCA_049680585.1 Phormidesmis sp. | reverse complement strand
CTCTCCTATCGCAACCGTCTCAAAGCCGGAAAATATTTGGTCGTTGTGAAAGGATCAGAGGGACTGATCTCTCAGTCAAGTCGCATTATTCGGCCCTTTCGCCCTGAAAATATGCAAGGCTACACCGCACCTGCCTGATCATTTGTTTGAGCTATGATAAATATCTAACTCATAATCGTTATGAGTTTTGACACCTGTTACTGAAGCCCCTCGCAAGTGACCTATGAACGCTGTTTCCTCACCTACCCCTGTCGCCTCTAATGATGCAGAATCTACCAAAAATCCTCTCCTGATTGGTCGTGGCCTGCCGCCCTTTGAAATGATCGCTGCTGACCATGTCGTTCCCGATATTGAGCAGCTAGTTGAGGAGCTGACTCAGGACTTAGCGTCTTTAGAAGAAAGTCTGTCAAAAGCGCTAACAGCAAAGTCAAGATCCTCAATTAACTGGGATACTCTGGTCGTACCCCTCACTGCAATCACTGAGCGGCTGGGCTGGAGCTGGGGGATTATTGGCCATTTGATGGGGGTGAAAAACAGCCCTGAACTGCGCAATGCCTATGAGAGTGTCCAGCCAGCGCTGGTACAGTTCGCCAACCAAATCAGCCAGAGTCAGACCATCTATGATGCCCTCAAGCAGCTTCGTGAGGGCGAGCAGTGGACGGCACTAGAGACGGCTCAGCAGCGCATTGTCGAAGCAGAGCTGAGAGACGCAGAGCTGTCAGGCGTAGGGCTCTCAGGCGAAAGCAAAGCGACGTTTAACAACATTCAGCAAGCGCTGGCAGAGCTGTCTACTCAGTTTTCTAACCATGTTCTCGATGCGACCAAAGCCTTTAGCCTCACGCTTACCCAGCCAGAAGAAGTAGCGGGACTACCGCCTAGCCTGTTGAGTCTAACGGCCCAAGCGGCTCGCGATGCTGGCGATGCAGCGGCCACTGCTGAGTCCGGTCCTTGGCGCATCACTTTGGATATGCCAAGCTATATCCCCTTTTTACGCCACAGCCAGCGCCGTGACTTAAGAGAAACGCTTTACCGCGCTTTCATTACTCGCGCTGCCAACGGCGATCTTGATAACGCACCGCTGATTGAGAGAATCTTAAGCTTGCGTCAGCAGCAGGCTGAGCTACTCGGATTTGATACCTACGCTGAGCTGAGTTTGGCCCGGAAAATGGCTCCCTCTGTAACTGCAGTAGAAGCGCTGATGGAGGAACTGCGCCTAGCTAGCTATGACGCTGCTCAACAGGAGCTAGCAGATATCAAGGCGTTTGCTGAGGCCCACCCAGATGCTCAAGTGCAGTCAACGGCGGCAGCAGACGACCTTAAGCAGTGGGATTTGTCGTTTTGGATGGAGCGGATGCGCGAGCAGGAGTTTGATCTCAATGACGAGGCGCTGCGGCCTTACTTTCCACTGCCCAAAGTATTAGAAGGTCTGTTTACGCTGGCGGAGCGGCTGTTTGGCATTACGATTTCACAGGCGGATGGTCAGGCCCCTGTTTGGCATCCGGATGTACGTTATTTTCAGGTGGCTGATGCGACAGAGGGTGAGGCGATCGCTCACTTTTACCTCGATCCCTACAGCCGCCCAGCGGAAAAGCGCGGCGGTGCTTGGATGGACGAGTGCATTGTCCGCGCTAAGGAGGCGGCAGGCATACGGTTGCCGGTGGCTTACCTAGTGTGTAATCAGTCGCCGCCAGTGGATGGCAAGCCCAGCCTGATGACCTTTGGCGAAGTCGAGACGATTTTCCATGAGTTTGGTCACGGTTTGCAGCATATGCTCACTCGCGTAGACTATGCGGGGGCAGCTGGCATCAACAATGTGGAATGGGATGCGGTTGAGCTACCGAGTCAGTTTATGGAGAACTGGTGCTACGAGCGCGATACCTTTTTTGGCATGGCGCGGCACTACGAAACAGGCGAACCACTGCCGGAAGCAGACTATCAAAAGCTGTTAGCGGCCCGGCACTTTATGACGGGTAATGCGATTTTGCGGCAGGTGTATCTCGGCTGGACCGATCTGGCGCTGCATTCTCAGTATCAGCCTGACGACAGCGGGTCAACAGACGGTAGATCGGCAGCAGGGCAATCGGCAGCAGGAGAATCGATTTGGGATGTGCGCGATCGCATCGCTGAAAAGACAACCGTAATGAAACCGATACCAGAAGATGCTTTCCTATGCAGCTTTGGCCATATTTTTGCGGGCGGCTATGCGGCGGGCTACTACAGCTATTTCTGGGCAGAGGTGCTCAGCGCGGATGCCTTTTCGGCCTTTGAAGAAGCAGATTTAGCAGATCAAGATAGCGTTGCAACGATTGGTCGTCGCTTTCGCGAGACGGTGCTGGCGTTGGGCGGCAGCCGTCATCCGATGGAGGTGTTTAAAGCCTTTAGAGGTCGTAAGCCGAGCACTCAAGCCTTGCTTCGCCATCGCGGTCTAGCCGCCTAGCGGTCTAGCCGCTGCCGCTGCTTATCTGTGCTTGATCTGAATTTAGCTGTGGTTAAATAGCTTTGCCCAACCGCTAAGATCACTCAACTTTGTCGCTGCGACAGTAGACTATAAGCGTTGCATGGGGGATCTGGCTTTGACAAATAGCGACTCTACAGCTACTAAATCTCAGACCATCTCTCGCCATGAGCTGAGCGAGCTAGTGCGATCGCAGCTCCAGGCCCTGCTAGAGCAAGATAACTTTCGCGGGGCCAAGGCGCTGCTCGGCCCGGTTCAGCCGGCGGATATTGCTGAGGCCATTGAAGGATTGCCCGAAACGATGCAGGCGATCGCCTTTCGCCTGATTGCCAAGAATGAAGCCATTGAGGTCTACGAAAATCTCGATTCTTCCGTTCAGCAAGCCTTAATCGAAGAATTCAAGCGGCAGGACCTGATCGATATTGTCGATAAAATGTCGCCCGATGATCGGGTGCGCCTGTTTGATGAGCTCCCTGCAAAGATTGTTCGCCGCCTGCTAGAGCAGTTGAGCCTACAAGAGCGTCAGGCCACTGCTCTGCTGCTGGGCTACGAAGCGCAAACAGCCGGGCGGATCATGACGCCGGAATACGTCGCTCTCAAGGAAAACTGGACCGTTGCCAGAGCCCTAGAGCACATCCGCGCCCAGGCTGACTTGAGTGAAACCGTCTACTATCTTTTTGTCACCAACTTTGATCGGCGGCTAACCGGCATCCTTTCCCTGCGACAGCTTGTGCTGGGCCAAGCCGAGCAGACCATCGGCGAAATTATGACACGCGAGGTGGTTTCTGTGCAGACCAGCACTGACCAAGAAGAAGTCGCTCGCATTATTCAGCGCTACGACTTTTTGGCGGTGCCTGTAGTCGATACTGAACAGCGGCTGGTCGGCATTATTACCGTTGATGATGTGATCGATATTTTAGAAGCCGAAGCCACTGAGGACATTTACACCCTCGGCGGGGTGCAGTCGGGTGGGGACAATTACTTTCAGAGCAATTTGCTAGATGTGGCGCGAAAGCGAGTGGTGTGGCTCTCGGTACTGCTGATCACCAACACAGTCACCGCCGCTGTGATTACAAGTCAAGAAGATGTCTTGGAAGCGGTCGTGGCGCTCACGGCTTTTATTCCGCTGCTGATTGGCACGGGCGGCAACGTTGGGGCGCAGTCTTCGACGGTGGTGATCCGCGGGCTCAATACCAATGAACTGAAGATCAAAAACGCGTTTCAGGTGATTCGTCGAGAGGCGATCGCTGGGGCCTTCTTAGGCTTAATGCTGGGCATTGTCGTCACCGTATGGGCTTATTTTCTCCAAGGGGGCGCACCCGACGATCTGTCCGTGGCGATTACCGTCGGCCTCTCTCTAGTCGCCATTTCAATTCTGGCCTCTAGCGCTGGGGCCGGACTGCCCTTTTTGTTTCAGTCCTTCGGCCTCGACCCTGCGCTAATGTCAGCGCCTTTTATCACAACGATCGTCGATGTTCTAGGCGTATTGATCTATCTCAATCTCGCTAGATCGATACTGGGCGTATAGCTTTGTGTGCTAGGTAACAAAAGCGAGGCGAAATAGGTTTGTAAATCTTGATATAATATTTTTATAATTAGAATTCACAACTAGGGAATACAAAGCCCGCAGGCGGATGATCCCAGCGGTTGGGTTCTTACCCGCCGTTAGGTGAGGTAGGTGGGTAATAATGTATAAAGCAGTACTCGGTTAGTACTTGGTCAGTGCTTGTGGTGTCGTCGAGCTGAGACTTTTTTAAAGTCGTTTTTCTAAATCAAACCTTCTAAATCAAACCTTCTAAACCAAACCTTCCAAACTGAACAGTTCTGGCCAGCTTGCGTGCTGGCAAATGGGTAACCTGTGCTGCAAAAATTTAAGCAAGATCTAAAAAATGACCTGATCGCCGGGCTCGTTGTCATCATTCCGTTGGCGACCACTATTTGGCTAACGCTCAACGTTGCGAGCTGGGTGATTCGGTTTTTGACGCGGTTCCCAAAGCAGCTCAATCCTTTCACTGGGTTGAATCCTTTCCTAGTAGCCTTAATCAACCTGGGAATTGGCTTTGCCGTCCCACTGCTAGCGATTTTGCTGATTGGTCTGATGGCGCGAAATATTGCGGGCCGCTGGCTGCTCGATCTCGGCGAGCGCATTGTGCAGTCTATTCCCCTAGCAGGCTCTGTCTATAAGACCATTCAGCAGCTATTGCAGAGTGTTTTTCAAGACTCTAAAACCCGATTCCGCCGGGTTGTGCTGATTGAGTATCCGCGTCGGGGGCTGTGGGCGATCGCCTTTGTCACAGGGGTCGCCGTTGCTGATTCGCCTAATAAAATGCTCAGCATCTTTATTCCCACTACGCCTAACCCTACTAGCGGCTGGTATTCAATCGTTTCAGAAGACGAGATCGTCAACCTTTCCATTTCTATTGAAGACGCTTTTAAGGTGCTATTGTCGGGCGGCATTGTGGGGCCCAACCTGGCAGCTGAGCTGCCGCCCCATATTGCTGACGGCAGCGGCAATCTCGAAAAACGCCTCACTCAAGAAGCCGGTCGGGAAGTCAGTCAGGAAGGCTGATAAGATGGCGGCACCCCTTTGCTGATGGTATTGCATGAAGGCCCGTTCTATTGCCCGCGAGTTGGCTCTTTTGGGCATCAGCCAACTCCCTGACACAGTCGATAAAGTCACCGCTACAGACCGCCGCGATCCGCTCGCGACCAAACAGCTCAATGCGCTGCTCACCAAAGCGCTCAAAACCCTCAGCACGGATGTCCAAGCGACGTTGGATACGGCGGTTGGAGAACTAGAACGCAGCGAACGGCTGGTGTTAGAAAGTGAAACCCGCACGATTGAAGTGGATAAGGTGCGATCGCGTATTCAGCCCGCCATTCCCCTAATACAGTCGGCCATCAATCACACTGGCAGCACTGTAGATTCGCTCATGTTTGCGCAACAAGCGGAGAAGACAGAAATCATCACTGCGAAAAAAGCGCTGACTGCTGCCGCTGAGACGCTGCAAATCGGTGACCAGCTGCTGAGCGAGAATGAGCAGCGGGCGGCAGATGTGGGGGATGCTCGTAAGCAGGTTCAGCAAGCGATCGCTCACGTTCAATCAGCCATTGGCAATCTCAGACTGGCGATTGATCCAACTCGATTTTCTCAGCTCATCAACCAGGAGGATGTTCGGAGCTATGCCTGTGATTTGCTAGACACCTGGATCAAATGCTGGCCCGGCATTGACGATCAGCTCAACGATGCCATGGAAAAATGGAGCATGCGCCGCCTAGCCAGAGTGGATCGCGATACTTTGCGGCTGGCGATGATAGAGATTGTGCATATGGACGTGCCGACTAAAGTGGCCATTGATGAAGCCATTGAGATTGCCAAGCGCTACAGCGACGAAGATGGCTATCGCTTTATCAACGGGGTATTGCGCCGTGCGACTGATAAGCTATAAGCCAGCGCAGACTAAAGAGTAGGCTTGGGTCTATAGCTGCTGTCAGATTTTAGTGGAGTTCTGGAGAGCGGCGCGCTAACCTTTTTTAAGCAGTGAATTTGAAGCAGGTGAGTTTGGGGTATGGCAGGTTTTAACTGGTTTCGGCGTAAATATGAGGAGCCTGAGAAACCTGCGGAAGAGACGCCGACAGTAGCCGAAGAAGTGGCCGCAGAAGCGGTTGAAGAGATAGCGGACGCTCCCGCTAAGCCTGAGGACTACCTGAAGTGGGCCAAAGCCGCCTATCAAAACATTCAGCAGCGCCAAGGCCAAGCCGACGAAGCGGCGGCGGATAGTGATGAGGCGGCAGACGGCGAAACGGTAGCGGAGAGCGATGAGGCAGTTGCCACTGAAGAGAAGGTAGTGGCGATCGCCCCGCCCGATTCAGCCCCCGATTCAGAATCCGCTACCTCAGAACCAGAACCCCCGGAGCCCGATTCAGAGCCAGAGCCCTCAGAGCCAGAGCCCTCAGAGCCAGAGCCTGTCGAAACTGAGGTGAGTGAGCCGTTCGATACAGACAGTATTGAATTAAAAGAGCCGATCGCAGAAGTACCGATCGCAGAAGCGCCTATTATCGTCGAAACGCCAGCGGTAACAGAGCCTGAGCCACCAGTAGATACGGATACCGCCGAAGCCAGCCAAACCAATGCTGATGAAGAAGCGGCCAGTGCTCAGCCCTTTTGGGCAAAGGCGCAAGCAGAGCGAGAAGAGCGTCTGAGCCGTCTGCAAGCAGAGGCTATTTTAGAACCCAAGCCGGAGCCGGAACCAGCCCCTGCCGAACCAGAGTTCGTCCCGCTAGATATTGACTTAGACGAAGCTTTTCTCTGGTCCGCTGAAGTACTCGCTTCTCAAGGTCGCCGGCCCGATCAAATTTCGCTAGAAGAAATCACCTGGCTCAACAAGCTCCGTCAGGGCCTCGATAAAACCCGGCGAGGCTTGGTCAACCAGCTAAAGGCGATTGTCGGCCAAGGCCCTTTAAATGACGAAGCTGTTGACGAAATTGAATCACTGCTGCTACAGGCTGACGTGGGCGTTGCCGCTACCGACAAAATCATCACTGCTTTACAAGCTCACCTGCGTGAAGAAACCCTTCCCCCCGAGCAGGCCATTAACTATCTCAAATCACTCCTGCGCGATCTGCTCGATGCGCCGCTCGCAGGCGGGCACAACCTAACCTTTACCCCCGAAAAGGACAAGCTCAGCATTTGGCTAATGACAGGGGTGAACGGCGCGGGTAAAACCACCACCATCGGCAAGATCACTCACATTGCCAAAAAATCTGGCTTTGAGTGCTTGATTGGCGCGGCGGACACGTTTCGCGCAGCGGCAGTCGAGCAGGTGAAAATATGGGGCGAGCGCAGCGGCGTAGAGGTGATTGCCAACCCCGGTCAAAATACTGACCCGGCAGCGGTGGTGTTTGATGCCATCAGTGCGGCTCACTCTCGTGGCACAGAGCTGTTGTTGATTGATACCGCTGGTCGCTTGCAGAACAAGAAAAACCTAATGGACGAGCTGACCAAGGTTCGCAAAATTATTGACAAAAAAGCGCCCGACGCTAACGTAGAATCGCTGCTAGTTTTGGATGCAACCCTGGGGCAAAACGGCCTGCGTCAGGCGCAAGTATTTGCAGAGGCAGCTCAGCTCAGCGGCGTGGTGCTCACCAAGCTCGATGGTACGGCCCGAGGCGGTGTGGCCCTTGCCGTCGTGCAGCAACTCGGCCTGCCCATTCGCTTTATCGGCGCGGGAGAAGGCATTGAAGATCTGCGGCCTTTTTCTAGCTATGAGTTTGTTGAAGCTTTGCTAAATGGATAGAGCAAAAGCGGATAGAGCAAACATGAATCGAACAAACCAGGGCTTCACTCACACCTAAGCAGCGCTTCGATATCTGCCGCGACGATCTGCTGCAGATTACGGGTGATTTTTTCAATGTCCCAATTCCACCAGGCGATCGCCAATAGCGACTTGACGACCTCATCATCAAATCGCTGCCGAATACACTTGGCTGGATTTCCGCCAAAAATTGTGTAGGGTGCAACATCACTGACCACTACTGACTTCGCGGCAATGATGGCACCATCTCCTATCTGCACGCCCGGCATGACGACGGCTTCATAGCCAATCCACACATCGTTGCCAATGACTGTATTGCCTTTGAAGGAAAGGTCTGCTGACTGCGGCATCACTTTTTCCCAGCCGTTGCCGAAGATGCCAAATGGGTACGTCGAAAATCCATCCAGCTTGTGGTTTGCACCATTCATGATGAAGGTTACGCCTCTTGCTAGGGCGCAAAACTTGCCGATGATTAGCTGATCGCCAATGAATGGAAAGTGATACAGAACATTGCGCTCAAAGTTTTCTGAATCTTCTGGATCATCGTAATAGGTGTAATCTCCAATGATGATATTGGGATTTGAAACCGTGTTCTGAATAAAGCAGATTTGCGGAAATCCCTTCATAGGATGTTTGTCTTTTGGATCAGCTCCGGTCACAATATCCCCCAGCTTCTGGCAATATTTTGTTAGCATTAAGAAAAGAGATTAGCGCCCAAGAGAGAGAGTAGCGTTGATAAAAGAGAGCTGTTGATGCAGCATCGTCATTGTCGGAACCGCAATGTCGAGAGTCTGTGCGACGCGAATCGGCTTGCTCAAGATGGCGTTTATCTCTAACGCTCGGCCTTCGTCGTAGTCAACTTTCATACTGGTACGGTAGGGCGGCATCTGTTCTGTTTGGTTGAGCATTTGAGTGATGACGTCAGGAGAAAGTCTTCTTTCACTATTGGGCGTCGCTTGCTGGCCCCAAGCATTGGCAATCATGATTACTTCTTGCATCAGTGTGGTGATGAGCGATCGCACGTCCTGATTGGCCATCATCGCCTCTGTCGTTGCATTCAATACAACCGAAAGCCCATTGTAAGGCACATTCCACACGAGCTTGCG
This sequence comes from Phormidesmis sp., assembly GCA_049680585.1. Taxonomy (GTDB): domain Bacteria; phylum Cyanobacteriota; class Cyanobacteriia; order Phormidesmidales; family Phormidesmidaceae; genus Phormidesmis. The sequence continues at coordinate 8,180 of JBAUIB010000186.1, read as the reverse complement.
CCAGCGGGCCATTGGCAAATCGTCTATCAGCTCTATCGGCAGATCGGCTCGGTTAAAATCAGCAGCGATCGCTCGCATTCGAGCAGTCGGCGCACAGGGCTGGTGGTTCTGACTATAGGCACCTAACAGCACTTTGCCATAATCAATATGGTGAATACGCCCCGGTGAAACTTTCTTAGAACAGATAAAACAGAGACCGCCTAACAAGGTTGGAACAGATATTTTCTGTTGTTCGAGCACTTGAGAAATGTCTGTCTCTATCGCCCAGCCGTTTTGTAAAGAGAGAGTAGTGCCATTGGCTCGGAGCGGTGGTAACAGATCAGGCAGATGATGATTGTGCGTGGTTTTGAGGGCGACAATTGCCACATCGACTGGCGGCATCTGGACAGGATCGCGATAGGCATTGACCTGAGGTAGATCAAAGTCTCCATCTTTAGAGACTATGCTCAGCCCCTGCTGTTGGACACGTTCATAATCGCTGCGTAACAGAAAGTGAACATCACAGCCTGAACGCTGTAGCCGTGCCCCGTAGTAACCGCCAATTGCCCCGGTGCCAATGATTGCGTATCGTAACCGGCTCATGGATCGAGCAGCTGTAGCAGCGCCCAGTTAGCACGGGCCTGGACAGCGGGGGTGTCGTCTTGGGTGATGCGATCGCGCAGCGCAGCCACGACTGGGTCGGCTAAGTCCGTCAGGCCATCGGCGATCGCCGCCGTCGCGACCCCCTGCAATCCCACAACCGCACCGTAGCGTACGACCCATTCAGGATCATGGACGACTCTTAGCAGCGTATCTCTCGCTTTTATCTGTGCGGCTTTTCGTTGATCTGGCTCCAGCATTTCCCACTGAATTGCCCCCAAACCACGCGCCGCTGCCCGCCGCACGCTCAGCGAGAAGTCTTCTGCTGCCGTCTCTAAAATTAAATCTAGCCCTCTAGGATCACCAATTCCCGCGAGCACGCGCAGCGCCCAGGCTCTGGCACCATAGTTATAGCCGTCTATCTGCTGGAGCAGCGCTGAGGCAGCGGGCGTCCCTAGCTGGATCAACCCGTCCACGGCAGCGACGGCTGCGCCAGGATTGTTGTATCCCAAAACGCGAATCAGCACATCAATCGCGCCATCGTCTTTTAGGGCCGCAAGCGCTTCTACCGCATCGATCATAGCTTGAGCAGAGTCAGCGACTTCGACGGCCTGAAGCCGCGATCGCAGCAGATCAGACTGTGCCAGATTAGGCTGTAGAAGATCAAAATCGGCCATAGGTCAGCGAATTAGGTCAGTAAATCAGCGTTAGGTAGGGAAACAGCAAACTTTATACAGAACAAAATACAGTCAAGATCATAGCAACACCTATAGCAATGCATCCATCAGAGCCATCACCTGACAGGCATCGTCTGAAATCAGCGCATTTGAGCGTTGGATTTGTTTTTCTAACAGTCCCTTCAAAGAGATGAGCTTGATGCTGTTTTCAGCGAGTGTATTAGCGATCGCCCCTGCCGCTGGCAGATAACCGACTTCGCCCAAATCTAACAGTGCTGAGCGCCGCAGCTGCAAATCATCGCACATCAGCGTGTCAACAATCGGCTGAGCATAGTGATCAAGGCCCGTTAGCTGATACATGGCCCGCGCTGCCGCGTTCTTTACTTGAGGCACGCGATGGCTTAAGAAGGGGTCTACTACCGCCAGAATCTGTCGATTTTCCGGCTGTCTGTCTTGCTGGTTTCCTAGTGTGCCTAGCGCTTCCAACACGGCATTATAAGGTTGGATCAGATGAGGTTTCCCCGGCACTTCTACGGCGGCGTCAACGCCGCCTGCCAAGAGCGCTATCAATGAAGCGATGCTCTCCTGTGCGCCCAATGATTCTAAAGACTGAGCCGCCGCTTCACGGACGTAGTAGTCAGCGCAGCTAAGGCAATTTATCAACGCTGGGACAACGCTATGATCGCCCAGCTTTCCTAACGCGCGAGCCGCATTACGTCGCAGCGGGAAGCCACCATCGGTGTCGCGATCGCTGTCATCTTCAAGGGCGAGTAGCAGAGCCGAAATCGCCTCTGGCTGGCTCACTCGAAAGCGTCCAATCCACCAGGCTGCGTAATAGCGATCGCCCTTATCTGCCGTTTGCTGGAGGTTGGCGATAGCTTGAGATACCGTCAGATGCGGGGCCTCGCTGCCAGTATCTAATGAGGGATCGGTTGATCTGTCGGCCGTCATAGCGAATGCACTAAAGCTTCAATAACAAACCCAGAGAAACAAACAACCACTAGAGTTTTCCAGTAATCGCATATCTCTCTGGGTAAAAAATTGAGGTCTAACCCACTGATACTAAAACCAGAGGCCAGTACGCCAATTTAGCTGAGGACGTTAATCGCGTAGTTGAGGTAGGTGTTAGCTTCAGTAGCCGCGTCGCCACTTAAACCGTGGTTAGCTTTGATGTGCTTGAGCGCTTCTACATACCAGCTAGGAGACAAATCGAATGTCTTGTTGATTTCAGCAAGACCCGATACCAAGTAGTCATCCATGGGGCCAGTACCACCAACGATTAGGCAGTAGGTGACCATGCGGACGTAGTAGCCGATGTCACGCGCACACTTGTCCTTACCGCGCTGGTCAGCAGCGTACTGATTACCCTGCATCTGAGTAGTGTAAGGAAATTTGCTGTAAACAGCTTGAGCAGCGCCATTGGCGAGGCTATCAGCATTTTGGCTCAGCTTACGAGCAGCTTCAAGACTAGCTTTTGCTTGATTAAAGCGACCGAATGCAACCTGCATTTCAGTTGAGCTTAGGAAACGGCCCTGAGAATCAGCAGTTGAGACTGCTTCGGTCAGAGGAGTTTTCATCGTTTAAGATCTCCCAATTAAAGATTTTGACAATTCTTTTTAACAAAGCCTTCTGTCAAGCCTTTTGCAAAGCTTTTCAAAAAGCTATCTAACGAAATCGCAGCTTATGAAACAGCAGAGGCTGCACGATCAAAGTAGCCACCGATTTCAGAAACCAAGCTGCTGCAGTCACCATTAGTGACGTTGCTGGAATCGTTAACGATTGCGATCGCAGCGGCTTTCATCTTTTGAACGCCAGCAGCAACAGAAGCACCGGGCGTACCCAACGCAACATAAGTCTCTTTCAAACCGTTGAGGCAACGATCATCAAGTACACTAGCATCGCCAGAGAAGACAGCGTAGGTCACATAGCGCAGAATGATTTCCATGTCGCGCAGGCAAGCAGCCATGCGACGAGAGGTGTAAGCGTTACCACCGGGCTGAATTAGCTGAGGCTGATCAGCAAACAAAGAACGAGCAGCATTCGCAACGATGGAAGAAGCATTGCTGGTGATACCGTTAACAGCATCCATTCTCTTGTTGCCGTCAGCAACCATTGCATCTAGCGCGTCCATCTGTGAACCGCCAATGTACTCGCCCCGTGCATCAGCCTGGGAGACGACTTTAGCAAACGCATCAAACATAGATCCGTATTCTCCTAATAGTTTGATCACTGGAACAGGGCTTATATGTAAAAACCAACTGCTCCTACCTTAAAAGAGTAAGCCGTTTGCGGTTCAAATCTGAGAAAGTTCAAGAAAGTTCATGAAAGGCGCATCCTAACCAAACCCTATGCGGGTAAAGCCTTTCACCTTATTTAGACGGTGCGATCAGAGGCTAGCCAGCTGCGAAAACATCTACCACACAGACAAGTGTTACAAAACTACGGGACTTCTTAAAATGACTTAGGCACAAGCAAATCAGGGGCTAAAACAAATCAGGCGGCAGTGGCAACTCGTGGATCTTTTTCAAGATCGAACAAAAACCCGTGGATATAGTCTTCTGTCCACTCTGGGCCATAAAACCGGGTGAGCATTCCTCTAGCTGGATCTTTCTCAGCGCGGTAGCGGGCGTAGCTGAGCTGAGCTTGCTTAATCTCGCTGAGTCTGCTCGGATCGCGAATTGGCTCAGCTTGCTTGACAAAGCCGATGTATGCCTCAAGATAGTCTTGAAAAGCGTCGAACACGTGCGTTTCAACAGCGGCGGTGGCTGATGGACGGGTCCACAAAAAGGCGGGGGAGAAATACGCCTGCGCTTCTTCAGGAAAGTCGCCTCCCCAAGGCAAATGCTGCTGGTAGCGGTGAAACATTTCCATGATGGGCTGGCTGTACTTAGCCTGATAAGCCTCGCTGTGAAAAAGCGGCTGCATGTCGAGCGCAATCAGATGCCCACCCGGCAGCGTGACCAAATCCGCACCAAAAAAAGGCAGATCGTACTCTAGCTCAGGAAAAATGACAAAATTGAGCACTTGGAGCGCTTCGCCGCCTTGAACATGGGCCGCGCGAATTTGGCGGAGTTTAGGGGCGCGAGCACCGTAGCTAGTGGTGGTCACCGTCGCCTGTCGCTTACCTTTGCCAGTCAGCGCACTCTTCTGCGCAAAGCCAGAGGGAATCGGATATGGGCTGATGTCCAAGCTGGCTTCGAGCAGTGCGATCGCCCTGGCCAAAAATGGCTGATAGATAGTCTGTGAATCGGCACTTGAGCTGCTCATGACTTGCTTACGCTGACGGCCAACGGCACGGCATCCTCAAATAAAAATTCGTATAGGAAGCGCTCTGACCACTGATGGCCAAAGTAGCTACTAAACAGACCTGAGGCTGGATCGCGCTCGGCGCTGTACTGGTCATAGTCACGCTGGGCCTGAGCAATCCGAGTAACGGCATCAGGAGCCACGTTAGCAGTGGCGGCGTCCATCATCTCCCAGTAGAGCCGAAGATAGTCTTTAAAGGCAGAAAGAACGCGCGTTTTGACCGTTTCAGGATCGGTCTTAGCAAACAGCAAATACTTAGAGAAATACTGATTGGCATCGTAGAACTTCATCTCAAGGTTCTGCGAGAGGTCAGGGTACTTGTCGTGAAGGACTTGGAGGGGGGCAATGTATTTTTGCTGGTAGGCGGCGTCTTGAAAGAGCGGCTGAAAATCCATCACAATCAGGTTTTTGACCGAACCAAAGGAAAGAAAGTCAATCCCAAGCAAGGGCAAGTCGTACTGATGGCTAGGATAGATAACACTGTTGAAAATTTGGGCGCTCTGGCCTGCATCGATATAGGTATAGCGGGCTTTTCGTAGCTCCGTACACTGATAGCACCAGCTCTGAATGCTGGCTGGGTTACGGCCACGCTCACTGATATTGCACTCTAGCCCTTCCGGGATAGAGCGCTTAGTCAGGTCAAACCGCTGAGTGAGGGATTTTTCTAAATGCTCTAGAAAAGGGCGATACATTATCTAGCCGTGAATTATTAAAGGCAATATGCCATTTCACAATACGAGATGGACTGAGCCCCAGAGGTGATTATTAAAAACAAAGATACATTCCGTAATATATTCGAAAAAGGGAGTCCCACCGGGGCTTTGACAGTGACAGGGCGGTTGCATAGGGTCTGAAAAAGTCTAAGACTCAGCCGCTAGCAGCGCTGTGCTTGAGGGCCATTTGGGAGACATCTTCAGGGGTAATAAAGCGTTTCTCGGAGCAGTACGTCATCAGGTTTACTCCGCCCATGAGCCGGGCTGTGCTCACGCGAACGCGAAAGTCATCGGTGAGAAACCAGCAGCGTTCTTGTCCCTGATTGGTTTCGTAGTCGGTGTCAATCGTGAGTACACCATCTTGGCCAAACCAATAGCGGCTGACAACGCCGATGCTCTCCACGTAGCCGCGATCGCGCACCAGCCTTCCCGACAGACCGCGCTCTTCATCAGGCACATCGACCAGTACTGCCGCTGAAGAGCTCGGCACACTTTCCGATAGATTCGCCAGCCAAGCAAAAGACGCACCGCCCGCCGCTCGGCTCGGATCGATGCCTTGCGATTTGCAAATATCTATCACCCGCTGATCGCCCGCTTCGACTAGCCCAACAATCAGATTGGATTCTCCCGATTCATCGTCCATCACATCAAAATGGTGAACTGTGCGCTGAGTAAACCAGGTGCCTTCACTTTTGCGGAAGAACGCCATCATAGTCATGGGTGGGTTTAAGAGCATGGGTCGATTGTGCTTTGCCGATTGTGTTTTATCTGGTGAGTCTGCAATGCTAGTGAAGTAGCGTAATTTTTATCTTATATATATGACGGCTTCTAACCAACCTGGCGCTGGCGCGATTGCTGACATTAGCGCTAAGGCGATTGCCCCCCATGCTCAGCTAGCAGGCGCTGATCTGGCAGGTGTTGATCTGGCGGGCAAAGATCTCTACCGGGCTAATTTGGCTGAAGTCAATTTCGCTGGAGCCAATCTTCAAGGGGCAGGTCTGCTAGGGGCGAGTCTGGCGGGCGCGAATCTATCAGGTGCTCGCTTGCAAAAGGCGGATCTGCGGGGGGCAACGCTCAACGGCGCAAATTTGACCGACGCTGACTTAACCGGCGCATATCTTTTTCGCACCGACTTGCAGGGCGCTATTTTGACCGGAGCCATCCTCACAGACGCCGCTGTCAAGCTAGCGCTCTACGACAAAGAAACGCAGTGGCCCGAAGGCTTTCGCTATAAAAGCAGCGGTGCGGTAGGCCCTGGTGCGTCTCTCAGCGGCGCGTATTTAAACACCGCTAACTTAAAGGCAGCGGACTTGAGCGGCGCGATGCTGTTTGGCACATACTTAAGTGGGGCCAACTTGCAGGAGGCCAATTTGTCGGCTGCAGGGCTCAGCGGCGCGAACTTACAAAAGGCTTTTTTGACAGGTGCGAACTTACAAGGCGCTAATCTGGCGGGCGCAGAGCTTCAGCGAGTTGACTTCCGAGCTGCCAACCTAACAGATGTGGATTTTTCGGCGGTGGGCAGTATCGCTGGAGCTGACTTTACCGGGGTGGTGGGGCTGACGGCGGCGGGGCGATCGCAGCTACTCAGGCATGCCCCAGCGGAACTAAATGAGTGGAATGCGTTTACCAAAAAGACGACGCGAGAGAGTTTGGAAAGCTGAAGGGCCTAAGGGAAATAGGAGGAGAGATAGGAAAAGAAATGGGCTGGACTAGGCGCGGCGATCGCGCTCAATGTCATAAATCGCTTTTTCCCAGCACCATTGCTCGCTGCGGCCAGGATTACGGCTGCTGACATCACGTACTAGCCTCTGGGCAACGGTTGAATTCCCGCCGACTAAGCCGAGTAGCTGCTTACGGGTGCTTCTGGCAACACCGCGATCGCGCTGAAGGCTGGTATGTGCGCCGCCCCTGACGCGTCGATTAATCGGCAGCCGATAGCCGGTTAGCCAACTGACGATGGCCAAGATAAGGGCGATCGCCAGCAAAATAGATAACAAAGACATAGCAACAGGAATCTAGACCTTTTTTACGTCTCCAGTCTACTGATTCACCCCCCTTTTTTCCGCCTCTGGTCCCAACCCCTTAATTTCTCAATCTCTTATGACCTCTACCCCACCGAACTCGCTGCCCGCACCCGCCGCCATCCTTTCCTTCTGGTTTGGGCCCCCCACTGGCCCTGACTACGGCCACTACCGCAAAGCCTGGTTCACCAAAAGCGCCGACTTCGATAAGCAAATTCGTCAGCAGTTTTTAGGCGACTATGAAAAAGCGGCGGCGGGCGAATACGCTAGCTGGCAGGCCGAGCCGCTCAGTGCGGTTGCCCTACTGCTATTACTCGATCAGTTTCCGCGCAATTTATTTCGAGGCGAGCCCCGTAGTTTTGCCACCGATGCCCAGGCGCTCGGCGTTGCCCAGCAGCTTGTAAACACAGGCATAGATAAAACCCTGATGCCAGCCCATCGTTTTTTTGTGTATGTCCCTTTTGAGCACAGCGAAGACATCGCCCATCAGAACCGGTGTGTTGAGCTGATGAGTGCACTCGTTCATGAGGAAGGCGATCTCGACGAGGGCCTCAAAGGCGGTTTAGACTACGCCATTCGCCATCGGGACGTGATCGAGCGCTTTGGCCGCTTTCCTCACCGTAATGAAATTTTGGGACGGCAAAGCACACCTGCAGAAGTGGAATATTTAAAACAGCCAGGCTCAGGGTTTTGAATGTCCTAACTAATCTCGACAAAAGCTATATAGCGTTACCCGGATACATTCGGGTAACGCGAGTCACTTGGCCTGTTGTTCTGCAAGGCTTCCACCAGAACAATCGTATTCAAGCCAAGTGAGAAACGCTATAAAAGCCCGCCAAATTCTACTGCCGGTCAATAACGTACTGCAGCCACAGCGAAATGCA
>JBAUIB010000185.1:0-1788 GCA_049680585.1 Phormidesmis sp. | reverse complement strand
GTTCATCTACTATGCAGTTACTAAGCGCACTGCATAGGCATACGGATTAGGAAGTGCAGCATGGCGGTAGCGTAAAGGGGCAGATGGAAAGAGCCCATAGCGTACCTATATCTCAAATGTAAGCGTTTGCTCAGCTAGACATCGTAGGGCTGTAAGGGCTATGGGTTGTTGAAAACTGCCTATATCCGCATTTAAGAAGCTGGCTATATTTAGTACAACTGTAAGCCAATTGGGTTATTGCCCGGTTGGCTTATTGTATTGCTTGCTCATGTTGTGAGCAAAGTAGCCAGAGCTATAAAATTCTGGAATTGCGTTTTAATAGAGCGAGGCAACCCTTACAAAGGCTATTTAGAGTTAATGGTAGATCAACATAACGCTGAGTTGGTTTTAGCTGAAGATAGTGTGCAAGGGGTCACGTTGAGTTATGACGATTTAGCGCAGCGCTTAGAGCAGTATTCGTTGTTAAAGCAAGATCTCACCGCTTTTGTATTGGATGCGGAAGGGGATATTGCAATCGCCTTAGAAGCATTCAGCGCTGAGCAGCTAGGTCGTTGGGCCAAGCCGAGCTTGTCGGGGCTCAATCGCAGTGAGCTTGCTGTTGATATGTTTCTCACTGAAGGCCACGTAGGCGATCAGTCGATCATCGAACGATTTATCCAGTCAGCAGCCGATTTACCGGTAGAAACGCAAGCTTGGTTGAGGCAGTGGCAAGGCAGCTTCCACGGACTGTTTGTCGTCCGTGGAAGCTCAGATGAGGGCTACTGGCTGACAAACTGGCTGACAGAAAAGGGCTATCGGGTTCGAGCTAATCCCTCTCAGACTGTAGAAACGCTCGCTAGAATGCATCCTGGAGAAATCGTCCTGGCTCGCCTATCTCCCTTAGTTGAGGCTGAATGGGTGTTTTCAGGGCCGTTAACCTTGTTAGGTAAGCTAGGCAAGCCAAAGCTCGCGGTCGCAATTGGGAACTTTCGGCAGTGGTTTCCGCAGTACCTTTATGGGGATGCGCCAGCGCTAAAGGAGGCTGCTTGGCAGTCAGTAAAGCAGCACTATGAGGACTTTGTGGCTTTCTTTGGGGCTGAGCAAATCACGCTTTCGGGCTATGAACTCAATCAGAAGCTACAGACCTATCAGGCGCAAATTACTGAAAAGCAGCTAGCGGATGCGGGCATTGACAGCTCAAAATCGCTTCAGGACATGGCAAAAGAGGCGGGCCTTTCTGAAGAGGAAGTCGCTGAAGCAATGGATGCTGTGGGTGAGGACAGCAAGGTTGCTAGGCAATTGCTAGAGAACGGGCGATCGCTCAAAATGATCATGCCTGAGGTATCGCTGCCAGATGAGCTACTCCGGGCAGAGGTGGTAAGCGTGTTTGTCCATCCGCGATGGGGCCAAACGTTTCTTAAAGACTACTGTCAGCTCGAGACATTGTTAGCTGATCAGGAGACAGGTGAAAGCGATCAGGCTGCTAAAAAAGCCGCAGATTTAGATCGTCTGGTACTGAAGTACTTAGAAAATGAGCAGGTAAATGCCTATGTTTGGCAAGGCTTAGCTGAGACGCATGGTAGTCAGATAGAGAGATCACTACGACGGGTGCTAGGCAATCCTGAGTTCGACGTTAAACAGGATTTGGCGGGGGCGATCGCTCGCTATGGCAAGCCATTGATACCCGAGCTGCCCGAAACAGCTAGCGTGCCCATCCACTTGCATAATCTTTTTCAAGAGGCGTTACGCTCTGTCAATAAAGGTACCCAAAAACAGATAGGCGCGGAGGCTGGAGCCAAACGGAGCAGA
>JBAUIB010000184.1:0-16923 GCA_049680585.1 Phormidesmis sp. | reverse complement strand
GCTTCATCGACAGCAAATTCTAGCGGTAGCGGTTGACTGCAGCCTTTGCAAATCACTATTTCTGGCTCATCATCTGAGTTGTCAAGCGGGGGAGCCGGTAAGTTTACATTCCAAAACTGCCCTGGCTGAGGGGGTTCGAGCATTAGCCGAGAAAGCACCCTGGCTGTAAGCCGACTCGCACGGGGCCAGTCAAATGGCTGGTTGCGATATTTGTATTGGGAAATGGCGATCGCCCGTTTTCGCAGCAAGGTCGCCTCCCGCACCGCCGCTACCGTGCCAGAAAGATGGATATCTGCGCCCATATTGCCGCCAGCATTTATTCCAGCGAGTACCCAGTCAGCCTCAGGATACAGATGACTGAGGGCGACTCGGCTACAGTCAGCCGGTGTACCGCCAATGGCATACTCGCCTTCAGCCCGCTGCTCGATAGTAATCGTCCCTCCTCGATTCATTTGATGGCTGCATCCGGAATGCGGTGCATGAGGCGCGACAATCACGCTCTGGCTGACGATATCGCCATTTAAGTGAGCGATCGCCTGCTGCAAAGCTCGAATTCCCGGTGCTTCGATGCCGTCATCATTGGTTAATACCAGTAAAACCATAAAGTAAAGGTATGATTGAGCGCGAGATTGGACGCAATAGAGTCGAGCGATCGCTAGCGTCCTGCTGCCTCTACAAACACCTCGCCTTTAAACACTAATGTCGCAGGCCCTGTCATAAATACGTGGTTGTTCGTGGCCCATTCAATCTCAAGATTTCCACCTGGGAGTTCGACTGTCGCGTTGCGATCGCATTTTCCATTCAGTACCGCTGCGACCACAAGCGCACAGGTACCCGTACCACAGGCTAATGTCGGCCCTGCGCCGCGCTCCCATACCTTCATTTTCAAGTAATCAGGCCGGACAACCTCGACAAATTCGGTATTGATCCGCGCTGGAAACGCCTCGTGATTTTCAAACTGAGGACCGATTTTGGCTAGGGGCACAGCTTCTACATCGTCTACAAAGGTAATGCAGTGAGGGTTGCCCATACTCACGCAGGTTACTTGCCAGGGCAAGCCAGCGACTGTGAGGAGCGTATCGACTACTTTTTCATCGTCAGCCGCTAGCGTCGTCGGGATTTCTTTTGCGAGGAGTCCCGGCTCACCCATGTCTACGGTGACCTGACCGTTGGGCTGCAATTCAGGGCGAATGGTGCCTGCCAAGGTATGGATGCTATAGGCATGAGGTAGATTTGGCGCTTCGCCGCTCTTTTCTTCTAACTCAGCAATGAACTTTGCCAGACAGCGGATACCGTTCCCGCACATTTCGGGTTCTGAGCCGTCGGAGTTGTAGATCCGCATACTGTAATCAAGGCCGCTGCCGTGATTTGAGACAGGCAAGACAAAGATCACCCCGTCTGCGCCAATGCCAAAGTTGCGATCGCACAATGCCACTGCCTGATCCGGTGTCACCATCGGTGCCTCACTAGCCCGGTTGTCCACCAGAATAAAGTCGTTGCCAAGACCGTGGTATTTGCTAAACGGAAGGGTCGTCATGTCAGAGAAAAGTCTTTTTGTACGATCTTAAGCATTCTATATCGTTCTCTCTATCTCGGGGGCGATGGCTCCTATCGACGACGCCGATTGCCTCAATAAATCAAATCGGTATCCATCTGCTGACGGGCTTCACTTGCGCTGTGCGGGCAACCTAAGCACAAACCTTCTTACGCCTTGAGTAAAAACCATGTCTTCCCACGGATTTGATACCGGTCTACCCAGCATTCGCCAGTTCCAGACCCTGATTCGCGATCAGCAAACGGTCGAGGTCAAACTCACAACAGGCGATGTTTTAGCCGGTGCCCTCAGCTGGCAAGACAACAATGCCGTTTGTGTAAAGGACGCTAATGGCCAAGAGACTATCCTGATGAGAGGCGCGATTGCCTACGTCAAATCGAGCCGCTAAGAACCCTTCACTCTCATGGTAGAGGTAGCTTTAGCAAAACGTCGATAGCATGTGCTCTGCCAAACCCCCAGGGCTCGCTACTTATGTATCTGATCGTTGTCGGCGCTAGTCCAGAAGGTAATCGATTTGTTGACAAAGCCACTGAGCAAAGTCATGAGGTGACGCTGATTGAACCGAATGAGCAGCGCGCCCGACAAATGCTCAAGGAAAACAGCATTCGCGTTTTGCACGGGGCTATTGCCGACGACGACATTTTGCAAGAGGCCGAAGTGGATCGCGCCGATGCCGTGATTGCGGCTACTCACGACGACTCGACAAACCTAATGGCGATGGTCCTAGCTAAAGAATGCAAGGTCGAGACCCGCATCAGCTTAGTCAATCAAAGATCTCATGTCCAAATGTTTGAACAGTTGGGCGTAAAAGTTGTCAGCGATCCAGCCGGAATTGTTGCCGATCAGCTATGTGAGCATTTATCTGGAAGCAGGCAATGAGGGTTCGCTTCGCTGTCCTCAGTCGCGATATCAGCAGATTCTTGCTTGTTCCGGTGGGAATGGCTTTGCTTTCGCTCCCGGTTAGTATGATCGCGCAAGAAGGATTTGCGATCGCTGCTTTTGCGATCACGCTGCTGAGCGCCGCCGCTCTGAGCCTATTGCTGTTTTGGCTAGGGCAAGCCGCTGATCACACGCCACTACCCCAGGCCCTAGTGACCGTGGCTTTGGGATGGACTACCGTAGCCGTATTCGGCGGACTACCGCTGTGGCTGAGTGCTAATTTCATGGCTGCGAGCATGACGAGCGCAGAAGTGCCACCCACGGTTGCTGTCTTTACCGATCCTCTAAACGCTCTATTTGAAGGCTTTTCAGGCTATACCAGCGCTGGCTTAACGATGGTGATTCAGCCTAGCAACTTGCCTGTCAGCCTGCAATGGTGGCGTTCGTTTATGCAGTGGGTGGGCGGTGTCGGCATTATCGTCCTAGCCATTTCCCTACTAAAGCTAACTCAAAATCAGTACGAACTTTACCAGGCGGAAGGTCGTCAGTCTCAGCTAAGGCTTACCATTACTCGCACGGTCCGCCGAATTTGGATTATCTATACCGGCTATACGGCGGTGAGTGTGCTGCTTCTGCGTATTTTGGGCATGACCTGGTGGGAGTCGCTTAACCACAGCATGAGTGCGATTTCCACGGGCGGCTTCAGCATCACCGATGGCAGTATGGGGAGCTACAGTGCCCCGATCAAACTGGCCGTAATCGGGATAATGATTTTAGGGGCGATCTCTTTCAACAGCCACGACAAGATGATCTCAAAGCAGCAGCTGTCTGCGATTTGGCGCGACCACCAGCATCGTCTGTTAGCCATACTTTTGCTCATCGGCAGTGTGCTTGTCGCAGTCGAGCATCATCTTACCACTGGCCAATTCGCCTGGGTGGACAGCATTTTTCAGTGGGTGTCAGCACTGACCACCTGCGGTTTTGGTACACAGTCGCTTCAGTTTTGGAGCAGCGGCAACAAACTGCTATTGAGCTTGGCGATGGTCATCGGTGGTGCCGCCGGATCGACCGTTGGTGGCATTAAGCTTAGTCGTCTGTTGATCCTTGCTGATACCGCTGCTTGTCGCTTTCGCCGCACAACGCTAACACCTCGTCAAATCACCATTCGCCGGATCAACGGCAAACCACTCACCCCAAAGCAGGCCAATCGGGAGATTGAAGATGCGGTTGCGATCGCCCTATTGTGGATCGTCAGCATCGTGCTCGGTGTGCTCATCTTGCTGCGACTAGTACCCCTAGAGTACACTCTGAGCGATGTCATTTTTGAAGTCTCCTCAGCTCTGGGCTCAGCCGGTCTCTCCACAGGTATTACCGGAGCCTCTATGCACTGGCTAGGCAAATGTGTACTGATTGTCTGTATGTGGATGGGGCGACTAGAAATTATTCCGGTTCTCATGCTGCTAGGGGCCCCTTGGAGCTACCTTTTGACTCGGGTACGGAAACTTTTCTGAAGCAGAGTCCCTAATCGATCAATATCCGAACGGTTTTGGTCCCTTCTTCAACTGAAACATCGACTACTTTGCTCAATGAACGAGGGATGATGCTGATGCTGCCGTTGGGTTCTAAAACAGCAGATGCAACCTGATCTAGAGTTGTTGGGCTGCCTTGCGATCGCATAGTTGTCTTCAAGTCTTGCTCAGTAATATGGGCTTTCTCGAAAGCGCCGCGCTTTATTTGACCGTCTTGAACCAACGTCTGTGGTCGCCCTTTGATCCGGTTTTCTAGCGCCGGGAAACGAGCCGATAGCGCTGCCAGTAGCCAGTGCAAAGCAACCAATACCAAACTCGCCAAGATGGTAGGGAAAAAAGAAGCAGACCCATTAATGGCCCGGCTCAAAGTAGCTCCTAGCATGATGCTGAGCACAATATCGACGGCCGCGTATTTCCCTGCAAATCGCCGGTCTCCCACGATGCGCACCATCAGTAACGCCACCGCATAGATAACCACCGCCCGCAGACACATCTGGGAAATAGACAGATCGGAGGCATTTAATCCGAGCCAATCGCCGACGGAAGTGTAAAAGCTCTGCATTGCCACAGACATCCTGACCAACATCGTCAGCTAAGTATAAACAAGGTTAGAAGAGCTGGCTCATACCAACTCATATACTGGCGTGCTAAGAATGGTATCGTCTGTGCTGGCTAAATACTCGTCACTATAAATTTCTGTCGCTATGGTTTCTCCATTTATCTCTTTTCTCACCACGCTGCGTCGTTTCGTCCGTAGACTGATTCACCTCTTCAAACGGCCTTGGGTACTCATGCCTATCGTGACAGCGCTGTTGCTATGGAGTGCGATCGCCTCGCCTGCCCAAGAAGTCTATCAGGTGCAGATCACGCCTAGCCGTCCCGAGCTAGGAGATACCTTGTCAATTGTAATCCAAGGGGCCAGCAGTAGTGAAGCGCCGACAGTGAGTGTAAATGACACGACATACCCGGCCTTTTTGCTATCGGGCGATCGCTACCGCGCCCTAGTGCCGACTAGCCCTAACACCCCTGCCGGACGCATGACGTTACAGGTCACAGGACCAGATGGCACTAATAATGTGGCGGTTAATGTGAGCAATCGCAATTTTCCCACCCAATACATCACCCTCTCTAGTTCTACCGCCGGACTAGAAGGGACCGACAATGAGTTTGATCGGCTAGACGCGCTGCGTGCCCTGCGTACTCCCCAGCGCTATTGGGAAGGTCCAATGTCACGACCCAGTACCGGGCGCGTGAGTTCTGCCTACGGCCTGCGCCGATATTACAACGGTGTATTTGCCGAAGACTACTATCACCGAGGCGTTGACTACGCAGCGGGCAACGGCTCACCCATTTACGCCCCTGCCGCAGGCCGTATAGAGCTTGTGGGCCGCGTAGAAGACGGCTTTGTGCTCAACGGCAACACCCTCGGCATCGATCACGGTCAGGGCGTGACCAGTGTGATGATCCACCTCTCAGGCTTTGCTGTAAATGAGGGCGATGTGGTGGAAGAAGGCCAGCTGATCGGCTATATGGGCTCAACTGGCTTTGCTTCTGGGCCCAACCTTCACTGGGGACTTTTCGTCAATGGAATCGCGGTTGATCCAGTTCCCTGGCGCTACGACGGCGTGGAATAGGCGGACAGGGGAATAGGCCCTCAAATGGCGCTCAAATTCTGGGTTTTCCCTGTTCTCTCTGATTGAGGCAGCGGGAATACTTGATTCGAAGATATAAAGCCCTGCCTCTTAACCCCCCGTCTAAATCCCTCGTCTCACTCGACGAGCGAAGTCATTCACCCGGAGTATTGTGCCAGCATGAGTAGCATCGAAAAAATTGTTGAACAGGCGTTGCAGGATGGCTACCTCACCCCTGCGATGGAAGCAGAAGTCGGCCGTATTTGTGATACAGCCTCTGAGCTATCTATCGAAGAATACATGGCGCTAGATCGCTTGATGAGTTCTCTGCTGACTGGTGAAGTCGTTGCCGTTCCGCGTAAGCAGTTTATCAATGTGATGGAAGAGCTAGTCCTGACAGAGGCCATCTCTCAAGTCGCTGAAGTCGAGGCCAAAAGCGAGAAAACGCTTGACTTGGGCGATATCGCAGCCTATGCACTCAACCGCCTACCGCCTCTGTATGCCACCACCGAAGAGGGTGCTAGCTATCAGCGTGACAACGCCCGCGCTAAGCTATCTGAGCTGATCACCCAGCAGGTCGCTGAATCCGTTGGCCGCAGCCTTGATCAGCCCGAGTTCTTCCCTGAGCGCAAAGAGCTTCAGCGCCAGGAAGAGGGCAGTGGTTTGCTAGGTCAAGTCAATAAGCTACTCAAAGACTATGCTCCCGACTTCGAACAGCAGGAGCCTGCCGCTGCATAATCACCCAATCATCACGAGTTCTCAATAAATACCCTCAAGGCATTACTTTCACAGACGTTCCAGGGTCGATCCATTCATAAAGAGCCTCAATGTCCTGGTTGCGCATACGCACGCAGCCGTGAGAGACTGCCTCACCGATCAGCTCTTCTTGATTAGTGCCATGAAAGCCAATCTGCGCCTTGCCATCCGTCCAAAAGCCAATCCAGCGAGAGCCCAACGGATTTTCTGGTCCGGGCGCGATTTCTTCTTGGGTAATCGGATGCTGCCAGGCTGGGTTCTCTAGCTTGCTAAGGACAGTAAACTCTCCGGTGGGGGTTTGCCAATCCGCTTGACCGACGGCGACTTCGTATGTGGCAATTGACTCGCCCTCTGGGCCGCGAACTTCCAAGGAGCGCTGCGCCAGCGACAATACGAGCTGAACGGAGGCGTTATCCGACGAAGTCGGTGGTTGAGAGCTGGCGTCAGCCGATAAGAATGAAAATAGCCGAAAGCGCTCAGGGCCAGCTTGTGATGGGGCCTGGTTGAGCACAGCAAATTCAGCGCTGCTGATATCCGGCACGGTTTCTAACGTCACCACTGGCTCAGGAAAAGGGTTGCGCCACTCAAAGGCGACTAGGAGCACGGCTGAGCTAAAGCATAGCGCGGCAAAACAACGGGCTATAGGGGGTTGCCTGCGCATGGGGTCATCTCCTGAACGGTAGGACGATTCAATGGCGATCGCTCCTCAATCCTAAACCATCATAAATAGCAGCTGATTGCACTTGAGCATTGCTAGAATGGGCTTTGCTAGAATCCCGCTTGCCCCTGCTTGCATTTGGCGAAGCGGCAGATAGCGGTTAGTTAAGAGGCAATAGTAGCGTGGTCGTTAAGCCAGAGTGGTTACGGGTAAAAGCGCCGCAGTGGGAACGGGTTGGCAACGTTAAGGGTATTTTGCAGGATCTGGGCCTGAATACCGTTTGCGAAGAGGCGTCCTGTCCAAATATAGGCGAGTGCTTTAGTGTCGGGACAGCCACGTTTTTAATCATGGGGCCCGCCTGTACCCGCGCTTGCCCTTACTGCGATATCGACTTTGAAAAGCAGCCCCAGGCGCTAGACCCGATGGAGCCAGTTCACTTAGCCGAAGCCGTTCGGCGGATGCGGCTCAAGCATGTGGTGATCACCTCCGTTAACCGCGATGACTTGGCAGATGGGGGGGCAAGCCAGTTTATCCGCTGCATAGAAGAAACTCGTAAAGTTTCTCCTGAGACCACTATTGAAGTGCTTATCCCCGATTTGTGCGGCAATTGGAACGCATTGGAAACCCTGCTGCTGACTGGTCAGCCTGAAGTTCTCAACCACAATACTGAGACGGTTCCCCGGCTCTACCGTAAGACACGACCCCAAGGGGAGTATTCACGGAGTCTGGAATTGCTGAAGCGGGCGCGGGCGATCGCCCCTTGGACCTATACCAAATCCGGCATTATGGTGGGCCTTGGTGAAACCGACGCGGAAGTGCGCCAGGTGCTAGGCGATCTGAGGGCCGTAGACTGCGATATTGTCACCATCGGCCAGTATCTGCAGCCTAGCCAAAAGCATCTCGGTGTAGAGACCTTTGTCACGCCCGCACAGTTTGACGCTTGGCGAATAGCTGGTGAGGAAATGGGCTTCTTGCAAATGGTATCGTCGCCGCTGACGCGCAGTTCTTACCATGCTGAGCAAGTCCGGCAGTTGATGATGACAAATCCACGTCATAACCCCCTCTCTACTCCTTCAGATGAACCGGCGGCGGGCAAATAATTTTCCACTGGGGATGAGTCGGGCCTTGCTCATGAATTTTGTTGAGCTGCTTCACGAGGCGAGACTTCTCTGATTCCGATAGGCCCCATAGGATATGACGGCTTTCGCTCAACAATAGCGCCAACGTTAGACCAAAACACAAGCCAATGCCCATCGCCGCTAGCCGCTCGTAGTAGAGCATGTAGCGTACGGCTGACCAAGTAAAGTATGCCATCAGCTCCTGCAACTCCAAGCGCAGCCACCACAAACTCAGCAGTCCCACACTCAGCCAGAGCGCAAGACAGACCCACCACCAGCTGCGCATCATAGCCTGTCGCAATGCCTCTATTTCTTGGGACTGCTTCTGGGACTGCTTAAAGGGGTCAGGTTCTATCACAGATAGTTCCAACTAGTTCCACACCGTTCAAATGGAAGCCCTACAGTGTACCCGGCGCAGAATCAACCGGTTCACCGAAATCATTGCTTAAGTCATCGCCTTCACCGTCGGCGCTGAAGCCATCATTGCCAAAGCCATCCTCCTCGGAACGGCTACGCCACCAGGCCAGTAGCGTACTCGCAATAAAGATGCTGGAGTAGGCCCCCGCAATAAAACCTGTAATCAGCGTCAGCGCAAAAAACTTCAGTGAGCCCCCACCAAATAGAACAATGCTAAATAAGGTAAGTACCGTTGTCAGCGTAGTGTTGATCGAACGCCCTAAGGTACTGTTAACCGAATCTTCTACGATCTGATTGATTGATCGATTCGGATACAGAGCAAGCGTTTCACGAATGCGATCATAAATCACCACCGTGTCGTTGACAGAGAAACCCACAATCGTCAGCAACGCTACGATAAACAGGCTGTCTGCCTCGTAGCCGATGGCCAATCCCAGAATGGAAAATACCCCCAAGGTCACCAACAGGTCATGCAGCAGGGCCACAATCGCCAAAATAGCATAGTCAAATTTGAATCGCAGACTCAAATAGGCTGCAATCAACGCAAATGCCACCAGCAAAGACATCAGTCCGGTGGTCAGTAGCTGCTTGCCGAGCACCGGACCCACCGTGTCGTTTTTGGTGGCATTGGGATCAATTTTGCCAATGGCCTCTTCCAAGCCCGATTGCAGCGCGTCACGCTGATCGACATCTAGGTTGCTAGTGCGCACAACCACTGACTGACCGTCATCGCCAAATAACTGAACGCTGCTACCCGTCAGCCCTTGAGCATCAAGGACTCGCTGCACCTCAGAAGTTTCAATAGCATCGGCGCAGTTATCTGCCACACTACAGTCACGGGTGAGCTGTAGCCGGGTGCCGCCGATAAAGTCAAGGCTAGGTTTAACGGGTGCGCCGTACTGCTGCCAGGAAAAAGCCATCGACGCGATGCCGACTAAGATGATGGTTCCAGAGATGCACCACCAGAGGACTCTTTGTTTGATGACGTTGAGTTTCATGGACACTGATGAGTGAGGATAATTGGCCAGCGCAGGACTGATTACGCTACTAAATAGCAGCAGAGGATCTTTTCGGGATTGCTTCTACACCTGGGCAAAACAGACTAGGCTTGCGAAACTGAGGAAAGCCGATAGCGAAAAACATCAGGGTGCGAGTACAGGTTACGGCTGTAAACATACTGATCACCACACCAATTGCCAGCGTCAACGCAAAGCCGCGTACTAGTCCACTACCGAGGAAGAACAGGGCACCACAGGCAATCACTGTCGTTACGTTACTGTCTAAAATGCTGGAGAATGCCCGGTAAAAGCCAGATTCTACAGAGCGATAGAGGGTTTTGCCAGCTCGCAGCTCCTCGCGGGTGCGCTCGAAAATAAGTACGTTTGCATCGACTGCCATGCCGATACTCAGGATAAAGCCTGCAATTCCAGGTAGCGTCAGCGTCACGCCTAATAGATTGTAAGCGGCCCAAGTGAGCAGGGCGTACACTACCAAGGCGACATCAGCTAGCGCGCCAGGAAGTCGGTAGTACGCCACCATGAACACCAGCACGAGCGCTATGCCAAACAGTCCTGCATAGAGGCTGCGCTCTACGCTGTCTCGGCCTAACGTTGCACCGACCGTCCGATTCTCTACAATTTCAACGGGCAGTGGCAGTGATCCACCCCGCAGCTGAATTTCTAAATCGCGGGCCGCTTCAGCGTCAAACCGGCCTGAAATCACCGCTCGTCCTCCGGTGATGCCAGTCTGTGCGTACTGAACATCTACACCGGGCGCACTAATCAGCGCGTCGTCTAGAAAAATGCCTAAGCCGCGGCCAGTGCCTGCGATGTCTCGCGTGAGCTGAGCAAACAGATCCGCGCCCTCTCCAGTAAAGTCAATCTCGACTTCCCAGGCTCCGCCAGGGCCACCCGACGGACGCGCCAACGCGTCTTTGAGTTTGTCACCTGTAAGTTCGGTATCGGCAAATAGGGCCAAAATATCTGCTTGAGTGGCGGTGATCGCCGCTTGATTGGCCGCGATCACCTCAGCCTCTCCGCCAGATTGTAGTGCGAGCTGCTCCGCCTGCTGCTGCTGATTAATCGCCTGCAGCGCCTGAAATTCACCTTCAGTGCCGGGGTTTTGCTTACGAAACTCCAGCTGAGCCGTGCCGCCGAGTACCCGCTCAGCCTGCTCAGGATCGCTCACCCCCGGCAGCTGAATCGAGAGCTGGTCTTGACCCACGCTCTGCACCACTGCTTCCGAGACCCCCAAGCCATTCACCCGGTTCTCAATTACGCGCTGCACGGCGGCTAGCTCTCGCTCACTGATATCAGGAATCTCCTCGGTAGGCTGAACCTGCATAGTCAGCTGAGTTCCCCCGCGCAAATCCAACCCCAACTGGGTGGGAATTTGCACAATAATAACGACCGCCGCAATCGTCAGCGCCAATATAGAGGCCAGTATTAAGCGTTGCTTACCCATAATGGTCGATCAATCAAAGTCAACTTTAAAGTGAATACTGTTTGTCCAGCGCAGTTAAGTATCGTAATACCAAACTGCCTCAATCGTAGCGACTGAGGCAGAAAGGTTGATGATTTTTGATAAGGCGCTCGAGCCAAAAATTCTAGAAATGCTTTTTAAAGGCGACCTTTCATAATCTTCTCTACGGCCTCTTCAATCTGCGCAGGCTGCACAATCGTCAGATCTTCTAACCCTTTATTGTAAGGCGTTGGAATATCTTGAGAAGACATCCGAATCACCGGACCATCGAGCTCATCAAAAAAACGGTCGTTAATCGAGGCAATGATTTCAGCCGCAATGCCGCCCGTGCGCATGCACTCTTCAACGATTATCACCCGGTGCGTTTTGCAAATGGATTCCCCAATCGTTTCATAGTCAATCGGCTTAAGCGAGATTAAATCGATCACTTCTGGGTCATAGCCTTTTTGCTCTAGAGCCTCTACCGCCTTCATCACGTGATAGCGCATCCGTGAGTAGGTCAAGATCGTCACGTCTTTGCCAGCGCGAACGAGCTCAGCTTTATCGAGTGGCAAAATGTATTCGTCGTTGGGCAGATCTTCTTTATTGAAGTAGAGCAGCACATGCTCGAAAAATAGCACCGGATTGTCATCGCGAATCGCTGCTTTGAGCAAACCTTTAGCATTGCGTGGGGTTGAGCAGGCCACAATTTTGAGTCCTGGAACGGCCTGAAAGTAGGCTTCGAGCCGCTGAGAGTGCTCTGCGCCTAGCTGAGAGCCCACGCCGCCCGGCCCACGAATCACCACTGGGATTTTGAAGTTGCCACCAGAGGTATAGCGCAGCATGCCCGCATTATTCGAAATTTGGTTGAAGGCCAGCAGCAAAAAGCCCATATTCATGCCTTCAATAATCGGGCGTAGCCCCGTCATTGCCGCGCCAATGCCCATGCCGGTAAAGCTGTTTTCGGCGATTGGCGTATCGAGCACGCGCAGCTCGCCGTACTTGTCATACAGGTCTTTAGTTACTTTGTAAGAGCCGCCGTACTGGCCGACATCTTCACCCATGACCATGACGGTCTGGTCACGGGCCATTTCTTCGTCGATAGCTTCGCGAAGGGCGTCGAATAAGAAAGTTTGTGCCATGTGGATGTAGGGGCTGTGCCCTTTTCAATGAGTGGTGATGAGTGGGTTGTGGCTGCGGCTACGCTCAGCCAGCGGGGAGGATCGTGGCGTGATCGGTTAGAAGGCGTGTCGCTGCGATTCGCTTAATCCTCAGCAAAGATATATTTGTACAGATCGGCTGGGTTAGGATCAGGGCTCTCTTCGGCAAAGGTAAGGGCGTCTTCGACGACCTCTGTGATTTTGTCGCGGACGGCTTTGAGGTCGGCTTCGCTGCTCAAAGACTGCTCTAGCAGATAGGCTTCAAAGCGCTTGATAGGATCGCGATCGCGCCAAAACTGCTTTTCGTCTTGCGATCGCAGCTCATCAGGATCAGCTACCGAATGACCTCGGTAGCGATAGGTCAAGCACTCTAACAGGGTAGGGCCCTCTCCAGCCCGAGCCCGCGCTACGGCCTTTTTAGCAGCCTCACGCACAGCCAGCACGTCCATCCCGTCTACTTCATAGCCGGGCATCCCAAAGACGCTTGCCTTTTTGTAAATTTCTGGTTGAGACGCCGCTCGCTCATGGGCCATTCCAATCGCCCACTTGTTGTTTTCCACCACAAAAATGATCGGCAGCTTCCACAGCGCCGCCATATTGAGGCATTCAAAAAACTGACCGTTATTAGTCGTACCGTCGCCGAAGAATGCTGCTGTCACCTGATCCGCACTGGCATCTCCCATTGCATCGCGGCGGTAGCGAGACTGAAACGCTGCGCCTAATGCGACCGGAATCCCTTCTCCGATAAAGGCAAAGCCACCCAACATATTGTGCTCTTTCGAAAACATGTGCATAGAGCCTCCTCGGCCCTTACTGCAGCCCGTTTCCTTACCAAAGAGTTCAGCCATCACGGCCCGAGCGCTGACCCCTGCGCTGAGTGCATGCACATGGTCACGGTAGGTGCTACAGACATAGTCATCAGCGCGCATGGCCTTGACGACCCCGGAGCAAACTGCCTCTTGGCCGTTGTACAGGTGCACAAACCCCTTCACTTTGCCTCGCTGGTATAGCTCAGCGCACTTGTCTTCAAAATAGCGGCCCAGCACCATGTCTTCATAAAGTATGAGTCCCTCGTCTCGGCTCACCTGGGGAGAAGAGGACTGAAATGTCGGCAGTGGTCTTTCCTGAACCATAAGTTTGTGTCCGTGTGTCCTTTATTAGCAGCTATACCAAGTACTGATTATTCGCTCAAATTGCCAAACAAGCAAACCTAATACAGTAGGCCAACCAGTCGCTATCTACAGTCATCGTTTGAAACAGAGCGGTCATCGGCTGAGAATCGTCAGCGAGAATCAACGCTCTTAGATTAGCTCGTCATTTAAAGTGGGAAATGTTCTTAAGCAACAGTTCGCAAACAGTTCACAATTCACCCAGTCATTCTGTTTAAGATTTGCTTAACAAGTTTTGCCGATCATAACCTGTTTCTGGCTGGCACTGAGAACTGTGCATGCACGCATGTATAAATATGTGTATATTCGTTATTTAATCGAATTTCTACTAGTTGAGCGCCAAACTTGAAATACGCTACGTTTGATAGCAATTACGACGTTCGGTTGTCAGGTGCCTGCCTAAATTAATGTAGAGGTTCACTGTGAGAAAAGTAGCCACTGTCAGTACGAAGAGTGGTTTTAAGTAAAAGATTGGCTCAATGGCTGGGGATACAACAGTGCGAATTCCGCTAGACTACTATCGAATTCTGGGGCTGCCGATTCAGGCGACAGCTGAGCAGCTGAAGCAGTCGCATCGTGATCGCATGCTCCAAGTCCCCCGGCGGGAATATTCAGAGCTAGCGATTGACACCCGTCGTCAGCTGATCGATTCAGCCTACAGAGTATTAGGCGATAGCATTCGCCGCGCTGAATACGATCAGGAGTTTTTAGCTACATCTAAGGGGGTCAGCAGAACGACCTTGGGGTCGGCAGGCGCTGAAGAGGCTGATGCAAATGTACCCACTATTGAAATTGAAGACCATCAGCTGGTCGGCGCGCTGCTGATTTTGCTGGAGCTAGGCGAATACGAGCTGGTGCTGCGGCTGGGTCGTTCCTATCTCAAGCGCGATGCCAGTACCCCCGAGGGCCAGCAGCTAAAAGAGCAGCTCGCACTCCCCGATATTATTTTGACATTGGCGATCGCCTGCCTAGAACTCGGTCGAGAAGAATGGCAGCAGAACCATTACGAACATGCCGCCGAATCGCTTGAAACAGGCCGGGAGCTCTTGCTCAGAGAAGATCTCTTTCCAGTGCTGCGCGCTGAGATTCAGGCCGATCTCTATAAGCTACGGCCCTATCGCTGCCTAGAGTTAATTGCTAGGCCACTGGCGCAAAAGCAGTCCCGGCAAGAGGGCATCACGCTCCTGCGCGGCATGTTGCAAGATCGTGGCGGGATAGATGGTGCGGAAGACGATCTGTCGGGCCTCGGCGTTGATGATTTCCTCAGGTTTGTGCAGCAGCTGCGGGGGTATCTCACCGCTGCTGAGCAGCAGGAAGTTTTTGAAGCGGAAGCCCAGCGGCCCTCAGCAGTGGGTACTTATCTGGCCGTATATGCCCTGTTGGCTCGTGGGTTTGCGCAGCATCAGCCGGCCCTGATTCGCCGGGCTAAGCAAATGCTGCTACGGCTCAGCGGTCGTCAGGACGTGCATTTGGAGCAGGCAGTTTGCGCGGTGTTACTGGGTCAAACGGAAGAAGCTAGTCGGGCTTTAGAGCGATCGCAGGAATACGAGCCGTTAGCCTTTATTCGTGAGCATTCTCAGGGCGCGCCCGATTTGCTGCCTGGGCTCTGTCTGTATGCCGAAAACTGGCTACAGCAGGAGGTTTTTCCCTTTTTTCGCGATCTTGATCAGGCCCCCGCCACCCTCAAAGACTACTTTGCTGATAGCACAGTGCAGTCGTATTTAGAGAATCTACCCTTAGAAAACGAGCGGACAAATCGCCAGTCTGCCTGGCCGAGTCAATCAGCATCTAATCAGTCAGCAGGGGGTTCCACGGTGAGTGTAGGGGGATCGACCCTGCTTCAAGAAAGGCCATCTGCGACTGGGATCACGTTTGAGTCACCTGATTTTGACAAGGCTGGTCCGAGAAGTCTTGCGGGTGCCGCCAGCATTGGCACAACTGGCGCATCAGGTATTGCCGAAAAGATTTCGCAGCTCTCGCCCGCTGGTCGGCTAGGCGATCGCGGCGAGGCTGATAGTCCAGCCAACACCGCCTCATTCAGCCATGCTGACAGGGGCGCAAAAGGCAGTCTCAGAGAAGACAGCCCCACCGGAGGACGCCGTAGCCGTCGCGGAGCGTCTCGCAGCGCCCCCAATTGGGGGCGGCTAGCGCTTGTTCTGTTGGCAGGCGTAGTTTGTTTAGGGCTAGCAGCGGTTTTGGCTCGCAGTGTGATATCGCTGTTGAGCGGTACTGGCGGCAGTCCAGCGATAGAAGGCGAGCCGCTTGACATCGAAATTAACGAGCCAACGATTGCGGTCGAAGCGCCTGATGAAGCCGCTGCCGTTGCGCCGAGCGATGCGGCAGGCATTGCTGAAGCCACCATCAATGAGTGGTTAGCCATCAAGCGGGTGGCCTATGCCAAAGGCCATGACACCAGCGATCTAGATAGTGTTTTGGCGGGTTCGGCGCTGAGCTCTGCTCAGAGTGATTTGCAATCGGCGCAGTCAGACAATTGGTACATTGATTACACCCACGGCCCGGTGACTATCGTATCGGTACAGCCTGAAGATGCGACCGATGCTGACCAGCTCAGCGTGCAGGCACAGGTCACTGAGTCTGCAGAGGTTTATGAAGGGGACCAGCGCAGCGAGCAGTATTCCTATGCGGATGATGTGGTGACCGTAATCTACGATTTGGTTCGCGAGGAGGGCCAGTGGCTGATCGACAGTGTTGAGCAGCCGTAGGATGATCGATTTTAGAAGAATTGAGACTCTCTACAGATGAAGCTTGGTAAAATTGGTCTATGCTTAACACTTGCTCAAATTTGGCCTGATAGACTAAGAGAAGAACTGTATCTCAGTAGTGATACCGAAATGCGGCTGTGTTCGGTAATACCACCAAGGAACCTTTCATAAAGATTTTTTGTCTTGATTTTTGCCCTGGTCGCTTGCTTTGATAGATCGAGGCGGCAACTAGCTCGTATAGGCATCTGTTTTTAGGCTGTGTCCCTCAGTTGTTTATCAATTTATGTTTCTATAAAACCTCCGAGTGAATAGTCATCAGCGTATGCAAGTACAGAGTCTTTCTACTGCCCAGACTTCCAGTTCCCCAATGCTTGATCAGCTGGTCACTCCTGATGGCGTTCCTGACGAGTGTTCTAGGCGGGCTAAAACTCAGCTCGATCTGCTGTTGCTAGCGATTGAAGCGCTAGATCTCGGCGGTGCTGAAGCGATGTTGGCCTCTGTCCAGGAACTGGGACTCAGTGACATTGTGCGCGGCCGGGTCAACTTATGGCTATTGCGCAGTAGCAATCCCCTGCGTCGCTTCAGTCAGCGGCGACCG
Source organism: Phormidesmis sp. (assembly GCA_049680585.1). GTDB lineage: Bacteria > Cyanobacteriota > Cyanobacteriia > Phormidesmidales > Phormidesmidaceae > Phormidesmis. The sequence continues at coordinate 270 of JBAUIB010000184.1, read as the reverse complement.
ATGTCTCATGCTGAGGGTAAAGCGCTGGTGCTGATCACCTGCTTTTTGGCTCGTCGGCTGACGGTATTAATTCGGCAACTGCTGCTGGGCTATCAGCAGCTGAGCGATCAGGACCTGTCGTTTGAGCATCACTTCAGGCTCTATGACTATATGGCGCGCTTCCGCTCCCACTTTCGAGCTCGAATGAATGCCAAGCGCTCTAGTGTGATTGCCTACAGCTCTGACGAAAAGCTAGAGGAGCTGGCGATTGAGCTGTTGACTAAGCTGTTG
>JBAUIB010000183.1:0-3592 GCA_049680585.1 Phormidesmis sp. | reverse complement strand
GCTACTTGATAGAAGGGATGCCGTTTGTCGGATTGGTTCTGCTTGAGAAATTCAGACAGCTCAGCTTGCGAAAGGTTTAAAGGCTACTCTGTATAAGGCCACCATAAGGCTACCAACGTATTGACCTCTGGCAACATACAGAGAATCAGGGCATATAAAGCAGATGGGATTGCCTCCGACTAGCCACGATAAGGGCCAAAAAGCGGGCAGATCAAGCGAGAGAATACCCTATTCGCCGCAGGCTATTCGCAGGGCGGAGCGGGCCGTTCGCTGTTCTCCGTTTTACCCAAAGCTGCTGGCACAGATGCGAGAAGACAGTGTCAGCGTACTGGCGATCGCTGACGATAGCGGTATGCTCAAAGGCTACACCCAACAACCCCTATCAGAAATGAGTGCTGAAAGTGAGCTGCTTTGGCTTGTTGCGGTTGGCATTTTGCGCCGCGAGGTGGATGGTCAGGGCCTAACCGACAGCTTTCGGCTAACACCGCTCGGCAGAAAGCTGGTTGCTCGCTGGCAGTCTCAAGGATGTCCGGATTGGCGTGCTAACCTTGTGGACGTTATAAAAAATACGGTATTACGACGGATGCGTATTCCTGATTGGTTAATCCCAGTGAGTTAAACGCAGCCGCTCGAAGATGATTAGTCGGATGCAGTCGATAGCATGCAATCGATGACGTGCTAGCGGCTAAAACAGCCGCTGTAGACGAAAGCGAAAATACATGACTAAATATCGACATCTGTCCGTAATTCCACTAATTTTTCTCCTCATATTGTCCAAGGTTGGGTAATGTGAGGGTTGTACAACGTCGGACACCTTGATGTTAGAGCGATTTAACGTCAGATTGGCTTAACGTCAGGCACATTATTGATAGGGAGCGAGCAATTGGTGAAATCCATAATGGTAGTGGGGACAACGTCCCACGCGGGCAAATCCATGTTGGTCGCCGCTCTTTGTCGGATTTTGAGTCGTCGGGGCTGGCGAGTGGCTCCTTTTAAGGGGCAAAACATGGCTCTTAATTCTTATGTCAGTACAACGGGCGCTGAAATTGGCTATGCGCAGGCTGTGCAGGCTTGGGCTGCGGGCGTGCCTCCCCAAGCTGAGATGAATCCGATTTTGCTGAAGCCTCAAAGCGATCAGCGCTCTCAAGTGATTTTGAAAGGCCGTCCGATTGGCTATACCACCGCAGAGAAATACTATGAGGAATTTTTCTCTGCGGGCTGGCAGGCAATTCAAGAAAGTCTGGCTCGTTTGAGCCAAGAATTTGATCTGTTGATCTGCGAAGGGGCGGGTAGTCCGGCAGAAATCAACTTGAAGCACCGCGATCTGGCCAATATGCGAGTGGCCACCTACTTGAAATCTCCGACAATTTTGATAGCCGATATTGACCGGGGAGGCGTGTTTGCCCATATTGTCGGCACGCTGGAACTGCTAGAGCCAGAAGAGCGATCGCTGATTAAAGGCGTTGTTATCAATAAGTTTCGAGGCCAGCGCTCTATTTTGCAGCCGGGCATTGAGTGGTTAGAAAAGCGTACCGGAATTCCAGTGATCGGCGTCATCCCTTGGCTGAATGAGGCTTTCCCAGCGGAGGATTCGCTGTCGCTGCTAGAGCGGCCTACTGTCAAGTCTCAGGCTGAAATTACGGTGGCGGTGATTCGCTTACCTCGCATCTCGAACTTCACAGATTTTGACGCTTTAGAATCTGAGCCGTCGGTGAATGTTAAGTATCTCAGCCCTAAAGATGACTTGGGTTACCCGGATGCGGTGATTTTGCCGGGGACTAAAACCACTATTGCTGATCTGCTGATATTGCAGCAAACGGGGATGGCTGAGGCCATTCGCAACTACGCCGCGGCAGGGGGTACGGTGATGGGTATCTGCGGCGGGTTTCAAATTATGGGCCAAATGCTGGCCGATCCTGAGGGATTAGAGGGCCAAGAGGGCCGCTTCGATGGGTTGGGACTGCTGCCGCTAAGGACGGTGATTACGCAGCAAAAGGTGGCCCGTCAGCGTACGGTCAGCTCTAAATATCCGCAGGATGGACTGCCCGTAGTGGGCTATGAAATTCATCAGGGTCGCACTCAGCTAGTGATGTCAACGGGTGAGGAAGGCGAAAAGGCGTTTATGCCTATTTTTGATGATCGCAGCTTGGGCATTGTGGATCAGGCGCAGTCGGTATGGGGCACTTATCTACACGGCATTTTTGACAATGGGCCGTGGCGCCGGGCTTGGTTGAACCGGCTTCGCCAGCAGCGAGGACTTAAGTCAATGCCGACAGGGATTGCAAACTATCGCGAACAGCGAGATAGTATGCTTAACGCGCTGGCTACTACGATAGAGGAGTACGTAAACCTAGATCCGATTTTGTCGTAACAGACGATTTTGCCACATAAAACAGGCAAAGTTGCCAGTGCTTTGGTTTCTATTCGGGTAAGTGTGTGACACTCAGCGCAGTGGTTTTCTTATCGTTAGCGGGCCTGGTCTCTGGCATACTAGCCGGTTTTTTAGGGATCGGCGGTGGCATTTTGCTGGTTCCTGTACTGGTTCAGCTTGGATTTTTGCCAGTGCAGGCAACGGCGACCAGTAGCCTAGCGATTTTGGTGACCTCTACGACGGGCAGCCTGCAAAACTGGCAGATGGGCTTTCTCAATCTCAGGCAGATTGTACTGTTAGGTACCCCTGCTGTGGTGACGGCTTTTCTGGGGACGATGGTGGGCGATCGCATCGCTGATCATTGGCTATTACTCGGCTTCGGCCTACTGTTGCTGAGCAATCTCTATCTGGTCTCACTTAAAAAGCAGATCATTCTCAAAGCGCAGTTTCGAGAATCTCGAACGGCCACTGGACCGGCGATCAACCCGATGATGGCACGGCTGATTACCGGCTCTACAGCGGGCTTTATGGCTGGACTCTTTGGCGTTGGCGGCGGAGTGATTTTGGTGCCGCTACAGATTTTACTGCTGGGTGAAAGTATCAAGTCAGCCGTGCGCACGAGCCTGGGCGTGATTGTGATTACCTCAATTGCGGCTTGCATCGGCCACGCTGTCAATCAAAATATCAACTTCCTGGCGGGTCTTATTTTGGGCACTGGCGGGCTGATCGGCGTTCAGATCAGTACTCGATTTTTACCGAAGCTCAGCGATAGCAGCGTCACTCAGCTCTTTCGGATCATGCTGCTGGTACTGTCAGCCTATATCTTTTGGCAGTCTTGGCAGCTATACCAAGCTGGCCTTTAGCTATCGATAATTAGGCTTCGCATAGGCGTTTAGCCAGTGCAATGTCAAAATAGCGAGCATCGCCAGCGTCGCCAGAGATGACTGTGAAGGGCGCTTCAGGTTCGCCGAAGTCGCTGATGACTAAGGTCGCTTTAGAGAAATCTTGCTGCCGGGTGTAGTCGTTAACGGTGACGACGGTTTTAAGGCCGGTTTGGGTGGCAGAGAGCAGTCCATTATTGGTGTCTTCAAAGCCTAAGCAGTTTTCAGGCGGCAGATCGAGATGCGCCAAGGCGTATTCAAAAACGTCAGGGGCAGGCTTTTTGTGGGGGACCATGTCGCCTGCGGCGATCACATCGAACCAGTTAAGGCTTTCTGCTCC
>JBAUIB010000182.1:0-65176 GCA_049680585.1 Phormidesmis sp. | reverse complement strand
GGGCAATCGTCAGCGCTAGCAAGATTTTGCCGCTGGCGAAAATTGATCCTGAGCACCAAAAGATCTGCCGCGATCTGATCTATGACAGCCGTGAATTCGACGGGGACGTGTGCACCTACGATCCGTTAGGTGAGCTGACCACTCTATTTGCAGGCAAGAGCACTAAGCAGCTCAGAACCACTCAAGATGAAGACCTGCCATTAGAGGAACGGTTAAAGCGTCACATCATCGACGGGGAACGCATTGGCTTAGAAGATCAGCTCGCGGAAGCGCTGAAGCAGTATCCGCCGCTAGAAATTGTCAATACTTTTTTGCTAGACGGGATGAAAGTCGTCGGTGAGCTATTTGGTTCTGGTCAAATGCAACTGCCGTTTGTGCTGCAATCGGCTCAGACGATGAAAGCGGCGGTGGCTTATCTAGAGCCCTTTATGGATAAAGCAGACTCGGACAGTAGCGGCAAGGGCACGGTCGTGATTGCCACGGTGAAAGGCGATGTCCATGACATTGGCAAAAACTTAGTAGATATTATTCTTTCTAACAACGGCTACAAGGTCGTGAACATCGGCATTAAGCAGGCGGTGGACAATATTATCGCGGCTTACCAGGAGCACAATGCCGACTGCATTGCGATGAGCGGTCTGCTAGTGAAATCGACCGCCTTTATGAAGGACAACTTAGCGACGTTTAATGAGCATGGCATTGAGGTGCCGGTGATTTTGGGGGGTGCGGCGCTAACACCTAAGTTTGTCTATGAGGACTGTCAAAACGTCTATAGCGGGCAGGTGATTTATGGCAAAGACGCTTTTGCCGATCTGCACTTTATGGACGCGCTGATGCCTGCTAAAAAGGCGAGTCAGTGGGATAACTTGAAGGGCTTTGCTGAGGATCACCCGATGAGTCGGGCCGCAAAAGCAACTAAGGTTCCAGCGGACAGCGCCCCCGCAGCAGAAAAGATTGGAGATAAGCCTAAGCCGATAGATACAAGGCGATCTGAGGATGTGGCGATTGATATCAAGCGGCCGACGCCACCCTTCTGGGGACCAAAGGTACTGGGATCGGATGATATTCCGCTCGCAGAGCTATTTGATTACTTAGATATGCAGGCGCTAGTGGCAGGCCAATGGCAGTTCCGTAAGCCTAAAGGCCAATCTCGCGAGGAATACGATGCCTTCTTGGCTGAAAAAGTAGAACCGATTTTAGCTCATTGGAAACAGCGAATAATCGATGAGAAGCTGTTAGAACCGAAACTGGTGTATGGCTATTATCCCTGTTTGGCGGAGGGCAATACGCTGCACATTTACGATTGGCAGGCAGTGCAGAGAGGGGAATCTTCAGAGCCAGTGACGTCGTTTGAGTTTCCACGTCAGCGATCGCTCAGACGACTCTGCATTGCCGACTTTTTCTTACCAAAAGCCAACGCGAAACCGGGACAGTATGACGTTTTCCCCATGCAGGCCGTAACGGTCGGCGAAATTGCCACTGAATTTGCCGCCAAGCTGTTCGCTGCAGACAACTACACTGATTACCTGTATTACCACGGCTTGGCTGTACAGATGGCAGAGGCACTGGCGGAGTGGATTCACACCCAGATCCGCTGCGAACTGGGGTATGCGGATCAAGAACCTGAAGGCATTCGCAATATTTTGGCGCAGCGCTATCAGGGCTCTCGCTATAGCTTTGGCTATCCGGCCTGTCCGAATATGCAGGATCAATACAAGCAGCTGGACTTGCTAAAGGTTGAGCAAATTGGGATGCACATGGATGAAAGCGAGCAGCTATATCCTGAGCAATCAACGACGGCGATTATCACGTATCACGAGAAGGCGAAGTACTTTAGTGCGTGACTTTCTCTCTAAGGAGAACGCTACCAGCCTGATTCTGCCTGCTGTTTGACGTAGGTAGCGATCACCTCAATTTCCGGTTCACTCAGGCGATCACCATAGGCTGGCATCGCGCCTTTTCCTTGAGTGATGAGGGTAGCGATCGCATCAGCCTCTGCGTATCCATTGCGAGTCAGCGCTCGTTGTCTCAGGGTTTTCCCACGGCGGATGATATTGCCGCCGTGGGCATGGCAGGCCGCGCAGTTGGCGCTAAATAGCTGCTCTGGCGTAGCTTTTTCTGACTCGACTGATGGCGCCATTTCGACTGGACTTGGCTGAGATTGGGATTGGGCGATCACAGCTTCTGCACCCCCCATCCAAAACAGCAGCCCACTCAGATAGAGGCAGATACTCAGCCAAGCCCTGAATCCTACTTTTAAGATCTGGTTTTTCAAAGTTTTCCCTTCATTCTGCTTCCAAAAATTGGGCCCTTTAGAATTTGTCATGGAGCTAATTTTTCATGAGCTAAGAGGGCCGCAGGTCTGATGACTTAGCTTGTATGTCCTAGCTCATAGTAGCTGGGGTGAAAGCTTATCTAAAGTGATCGCTCAGACTATATACTCATGTATGTGACAAATAAATTATTAATAAAACACAATAAGTAATGCTTTGGAAAGTCACGATGCGTGAGCAAATAGCCTTTGTCAGCTTCGTATCGTTTTTCGAGGGCCTTATCCACTTAAATCCCATTAAACACTAGCGTCAGTTTAAGAAGTCTTTTGTCTGCACAGTTTCTCATTGGCATATTCGTCCCTTCCGAGTCTTTAACTGATCTTTTGAATCGGTTGCTTTCTCAGACCAGTTTTATCGTGAGCTGGTCTCAATCAGCTTCAGATTTTACGAATTGGGTCATTAGCAATCGTCACCGGATTGACTGCCTGATTGTCCAATCGTCGCAAGCGGCATCTGATGCACTTCAAGGCTTGAAGCAGCGCGATATCTTACTGCCGACATTGATGGTCGATCACACTGAAGAATCTGCTAAGAGCATCATGAAGAATGGTAGTCTTCCTCGCCTACCTGCCTTCGCTTACCATGAAGCGGTCACATCCCTAGATTGCACCGATCTCAATGGAGTCGATGAGGCCATTCATCAAGCCGTTGACCGCTACTTGAAGCTGCCTACTGAAGTCAAGATCAATGAGTCAAAATCGCTCGAAGGCAGTGCTGACAAGCGTTTGTTTTTGCTGAGCCTACAGCAACAGCGACTAAGCGAAAAGCTTCGAGAGCGGCTTGGGTATGTCGGCGTATACTACAAGCGCAACCAGCAGAACTTTCTGCGGAATATGAGTATCTCGGAGCGTCGAGAGTTTCTAGATAAGCTACGCCAAGATTACCGGCAAATTATCTTGAACTACTTTTCAAATGACAATGCGATTAATCAAAAGATTGATGACTTTGTGAATGTGGCTTTTTTCGCAGATATGTCAGTGCCTAAAATTGTCGAAATCCATATGGAGCTGATAGATGATTTTTCTAAGCAGCTACAGTTAGAAGGGCGAAATGAGGATGTTTTGACAGATTATCGTCTCACACTGATAGATGTGATTGCTCATCTGTGTGAAATGTACCGTCGCTCGCTGTCCCAAGATTAATCGGACCCAAGACCAAATAAACCTCAAGATTAATAGCTTCAAAACTGACGAGAAACTAAGATCAGTAGATCTCAAAGCTAATAGAAATAAGTCCAAATCAGCAGTGGACTACTAAAGACTTAAAAGCTGTCAAAACCTCAATCTCCAAACGCGAGTTCTTTCTCCTACCAAAACTATGAGTGCCTCTCAGAAAACGTATATCTTGAAGCTATATGTAGCGGGAAATACGGCTAGTTCTACGCGAGCGCTAAGAACGCTGAACACTATTTTAGATAAGGAGTTTCAGGGCGTGTATGCCCTGAAGGTAATAGACGTATTAGAAAACCCACAGCTAGCCGAAGAAGACAAAATTCTAGCCACTCCTACTTTGGCAAAAATATTGCCGCCACCGGTGCGTAAAATCATTGGTGATCTTTCAGACCGGGAAAGAGTTTTGATCGGGCTCGATCTTCTCTATGATGAGCTACAGGAAGAGGGGCTATTTAGCTAGCACTATTCCGATGTCTTTGGGCCGATGTCTTTGGGCGTGACAACCAATCTTTTTTTACTTTTTTATTTTCCTGATTAATTTTAGTAACCTGTTATGAAACCGCCGTCATCTTCAGCTAAAAGTCAGGCTCTGACCCGTGCAAAAGGGGTGCAGAAAATCCGCACGATGATCGAAGGCTTTGACGATATCAGTCACGGTGGCTTGCCCGTGGGCCGCTCTACTCTTGTAAGCGGCACGTCGGGTACAGGTAAAACACTGCTCGCTGTGCAGTTTCTCTACCACGGGATGATGTATTTCGATGAGCCGGGCGTATTTGTTACTTTTGAAGAATCCCCCGCTGATATCATCACTAATGCCTATAGTTTTGGCTGGGATTTGCAGTCTCTTGTCGATAGCGGTAAGCTCTTTATTCTTGATGCCTGCCCTGATCCCGAAGGTCAAGAAATCGTTGGCAACTTTGATTTGTCGGCTTTGATTGAGCGCATCCAGTATGCCATTCGCAAATACAATGCTAAGCGCGTCTCGATCGATTCTGTGACGGCGGTCTTTCATCAGTACGATGCGGCTGAAGTCGTCCGGCGTGAAATTTTTCGATTGCTGGCCCGACTCAAAAAAATGGGTGCAACGACTCTGATGACGACCGAGCGCGTGGAAGAATATGGCCCGGTTGCCCGCTTCGGTGTTGAAGAATTTGTCTCTGACAACGTCGTGATTGTGCGAAATGCCTTAGAAGGTGAGCGCAGAAGACGCACGCTGGAAATTTTAAAGCTGCGCGGGACAACCCATATGAAAGGGGAGTACCCTTTCACTATTACCAATGACGGGATTAGCATTTTCCCGCTGGGCGCGATGCGATTGACTCAGCGATCATCTAATGTACGCGTTTCTTCTGGCGTTGAGACCCTCGATAAAATGTGTGGCGGCGGCTTCTTTAAAGATTCGATTATTTTGGCTACTGGGGCAACGGGAACAGGTAAAACGCTGTTGGTGAGCAATTTCTTAGCTAATGCTTGTGAAAATGGAGATCGCTCGATTTTGTTCGCCTATGAAGAATCAAGATCCCAGCTATCTCGCAATGCGTCCTCATGGGGCATCGACTTTGAAGAGCTCGAACGAAAAGGGCTGCTAAAAATTATCTGCGCCTATCCTGAATCTGCTGGTCTTGAAGATCACTTGCAGATCATCAAGACGCAAATTGCTGAGTTTAAGCCGTCACGAATCGCGATTGATTCGCTCTCTGCCCTAGATCGCGGCGTGAGCAATAATGCCTTCCGCCAGTTTGTCATTGGAGTCACTGGCTATGCCAAGCAAGAAGAAATCACCGGCTTTTTTACAAATACGACTGAGCAGTTTATGGGCTCTCACTCCATTACTGATTCCCATATCTCTACTATTACAGACACGATTTTGATGCTGCAGTACGTGGAGGTTCGCGGTGAGATGTCGCGAGCTATCAACGTGTTTAAAATGCGCGGCTCCTGGCATGACAAAGCGATTCGAGAGTACACCATCAATGCTGGTGGCCCGCAGATTCAGGAGTCATTCCGCGATATGGAAGGTATCATTAGCGGTTCGCCAAGGCGGGTGGTGACCAGCGAAAAAAGAGAGCTCTCGCGGATCGTTCAGGGCGTGCGCAACAGAGACGACGACATGAATGGGCCGCCAGACTAGAGCCAGCAGCTTTTGCCTGATTAGGACTTCAGCTCACTTGAGCTCTGTAACGAGCTTAGGTTTTGTAACGAACATGGAGGGATTCGAACCCCCGACCCTCAGAACCGGAATCTGATGCTCTATCCAACTGAGCTACATGTCCTTGATGATTGGACTTGATGATTGGATTAGATTCTACCACTTTCAATCGAATATCGCTTATTGGTAGTTACCGACTGTTACTAGAGAACCAGTTGGCTGCTGCTGAGTGATTTAATAAAAGTTATGGCTTTTAGGATCATGGTTTTTAGAAAAACAGTTTAGATATTCTGGGTTGAGGGCGATCGCACGTATGAAACGTAGACGAATATTAGGATATGGCGCAGGTGCTGTCGGTACGAGCGCGATTGCAGCCTGCACGCAGCAGCAAAGCGACGGCGCGGTCAGCGGTGACTTGCCCAACGTGCGGTGGCGCATGGCCACGAGCTGGCCTCAGTCACTCGATACGATTTACGGGGGAGCGCAAACTATCAGCGATCGCATCTCTGCTCTCACCGACGGTCGCTTTACCATTGAGCCCTATGCAGCGGGTGAAATTGTCCCCGGCTTACAGGTACTGGATGCGGTTCAAGAAGGCACTGTAGAATGCGGTCATAGCGCCGCTTACTACTATGTGGGCAAAAATCCAGCCCTTGCCTTTGGCACAACGGTGCCATTTGGCCTGAACGCACAGCAGCAAAACGCCTGGTTCTATCACGGTGGCGGTCTAGATACCATGCACAAGCTGTACGCAGACTTTGGCGTCATTAGTTTCCCTGCGGGCAACACAGGCGTGCAGATGGGTGGCTGGTTCAAAAACAATATTCAGAGCGTCTCGGACCTCCAGGGTTTGAAAATGCGTATTCCTGGTCTAGGTGGAGAGGTGATGGCCGCGCTGGGCGTCAATGTGCAGGTGTTACCCGGAGGTGAAATATTTTTAGCACTAGATCGCGGTGCCATTGACGCCGCTGAATTTGTCGGTCCCTATGATGATGAAAAGCTTGGGCTGAATGAAGCCGCTACCTACTACTATTATCCCGGCTGGTGGGAACCAGGGGCAACGCTAGATGCGACGGTAAATCTAGACGCTTGGAACAGCTTGCCAGCAGAATATCAAGAAATTTTCAAAACCGCGACTTACGAAGCCAATATCAACATGCTGGCGAAGTACGATGCGCTCAACGGCGCTGCCCTCAAAAGCCTGGTAGACAAAGGCACTGAGCTAATCCCCTATAGTGATGAAATCTTGACAGCAGCTTCGGATGCGGCCACTACGCTCTTTGAAGATAATGCTAGCAAAGACGGCACCTTCAAAGAGATCTATGAAAGCTGGAAATCTTTCCGAGAGGTGGTCACAGGCTGGAATCGTATCAATGAACTGAGCTTCTCCAAGTTTGCCGAAAAGTAGGTTTGCCGAAAAGTGATTTGCCGAAAAACCAGATTTGCTGAAAGGGCCGGTGAAGGAGGGCTATGCAGCGCTAAACATAAAAGTCGTCTGCTGAAACTGACTCGCTGTGGGAGGGCAGCTCACTTTCTTCAATCGACTGTCGGCTAACTTCTGTTGACACTGTTTCCGGAGCGCCAACTGCAAGCATGTTTAAGAGGTTGTCACCGCCCGTACCAAGAATGCTCGCTTGCAGCGTGTCCCAGACAGGCGTGACTGCCAGCAATAGTCGATGCCCCTTAGGGGTGACCGTAAGGAGCTGTGTGCGATGATCTTGACCCTGCGCCACTTTCAGCCAGCCTTTGCTAACCATACGATCTACCGTACGGCTAACGGTGGATTTTTCCATGCCCAGAGTCTGACCTAGCTGACCAGGGCGAATTTGTTTTTCGCTGATGATGACTGCCAAGATGTTGAGCTGATTGACCGTGAGCCCATGAGAGCGAAGCGCTTCGTCATAGAGTCGAGTGACGGTGCGATTGACTTGCCTTAAGCGGCGGGCAATACACTCCTGAGACATCTGCTGAGCAATCTGTATGATCTGTTGCTTATCTTTGCTTTTAGATTGGCTTTTAGATTGCTCGCTTTTAGATTGCTCTGGGTCTGTCTCAAAATTTGAAACCATCGTATCAGGTCTAAAAGTTCTCCAAGCCCTCAAACTTTCCGCCTACGCCATGCGCTGACTCTCCGCAAGTACGCGGCGTCGGAAAGATCTTTGTTGGATTTGCTAATCCCTTTTTGTCAATAGCGCCTCGCACCCACTGCATTGTTTCTAAATCTGTCGGGCTAAACATGGTCGGCATGTAGCACCGCTTATCCGCCCCAATCCCGTGCTCACCAGAAATGCTGCCGCCGACTCGCACACACAGCTTCAAGATGTCACCGCCTAAAGCTTCAACCGCTTCTAACTGTCCTGGAATGTTTTTGTTGTACAAAATTAGCGGATGAAGGTTGCCATCTCCAGCATGAAATACATTCGCGACCCGGTAGCCATGCTGACTTCCGAGCTGTTCTATTTCTCTAAGCACCTCCGGAAGGCGTGTTCTAGGAATCACACCATCCTGCACATAGTAGTCAGGGCTGAGCTTTCCCATTGCGGCAAAGGCGGCTTTTCGGCCCTTCCATAAACGCAGCCTCTCTTGTTGATCGCTCGCATGCGTAAGCTTACGCGCCCCATTTTTATCACACAACGTTGCGATCGCTTTTGCACTGGCTGCGACCTCTGCTGGTGTACCGTCGATCTCTATGAGCAAGATTGCGGTTGCATCACGTGGATAGCAGTTTGTTGCTACCACGTCTTCTACCGCGTTCAGGCTAAAGTTATCCATCATCTCCATTCCTGCCGGAATAATACCGGCACTGATGATGTCGGAAACGGTTGCGCCCGCCGCTTCCACACTTGTAAAATCAGCCAAAATCACCTGTACAGATTCAGGCGACTTAAGAATACGAAGCGTAACTTCAGTGACAATTCCAATTGTTCCTTCAGATCCGACAAAAATTCCAGTCAGGTCGTATCCCGGCATTTCTGGCACTGGCCCACCGACTGTCCTAATATCGCCATTGGGCAATACTAGCTTGAGACCCAGTACATGATTAGTGGTTACCCCATATTTTAAGCAGTGCACACCCCCAGAGTTTTCAGCGACGTTGCCGCCGATAGAGCAGGCTAGCTGACTGGAGGGATCCGGCGCATAGTAAAAACCCGCACCGCTCACAGCTTGAGTAATCCAATTGTTGATGACGCCGGGCTGGACAACGACTCGCTGATTGTCGTAGTCAATCTCTAAGATCTGTTGCATGCAGGTCGTGACAATCAGGACGCATTCTTCAATCGGCAGAGCGCCGCCTGAGAGCCCAGTACCGGCCCCTCGAGTGACGAAGGGGATGTCTTGCTGATGGCAGAACTTGGCGATCGCAGCGACTTCTTCTGTACTCCTAGGTAACGTCACCACCGCAGGGCGCTGACGATAGCTAGTCAGCCCATCGCATTCATATACCAATAGCTCTTCTTTGCGCCGCATCACCTGCTCTGCACTCAGCAAGGCTTCTAATGCACGAACAACAGTTGGCCAGTTACGAGTACGAGTAGCGACGACCATAGTCAATCAAAGGAAGCTTTATTCCTGACGTTTCATCCCTTGATCCTAACGTAAATTGGTCTGAGAACACGTAGCGGCCAACCCATCTATCCACCGCGGCCCTTCGCTAGCGTTTCGCCATTGAGCATTCGCTGAGCCGCGTCTAACAAGGCTTCTTCCAAGTAGGGTTTTGTAAAGTAACCGCTGGCACCTAAGTCTACAGCCATTTGTCGATGGCGATCCGCCCCTCGCGAGGTCAGCATCGCAATCGGAACGTGACTCAGATGGCTGTCTTTCTGCATGCGCGAGAGTAGCTCTAACCCATCCATTCTAGGCATCTCAATGTCGCAGAAGACTAAGTCGCAAGGCAATCCAGAGCGTAGCTTATCCCAGGCTTCTTGACCATCGCGGGCTTGCTCTACCCGATAGCCAACTTTCTTAAAGCTCATTGAGAGCAGCTCACGAACCGTAATTGAGTCATCCACAATTAGCACAGTCGGATCGTTCTTCGCAGGCGCTGCTTCAATAGCTGACTCTGTCCACATCATCGAAGCCGGCTCCCGGCGGACGCGGCCCGTCGCAATATCAATCAGCTCAAGGATGTCAGCAATCGGCATCACCCGCCCATCACCTAGAACCGTAGCGCCCGCAATTCCCAATGGCTTCGGAACAGGGCCTTCTAGCTGCTTAATAACAATTTCTTCTTCTCCAATCACCTGATCGACTTGGATCGCCACGAAGGTATTGGCATTTCTCAGCACGATGACGGAGAGCGTATCCTCGTCTTGATTGCCGCCATATACCCGACCCCGCCCTAGCGGACGATTGAATTTGAGGAGGTCGGTAACCGGGCGTAGAGGCAGTAGGTTATCGCGCCAACGGACACAGTCTCTGCCGTCGTCGTCTTGGACGATGCGATCGCGCGGCACATCCAGCATATCTTCCACACCATCCATCGGAAATGCGATCCGGGCCTGACTGCTGACACAGCTCAGCGCCTTAGAAATACTCAGCGTCAGCGGCAAGCGGATCGTGAAACTGGTTCCTTGCCCTAGCTCAGAATCGACAGTTACACTACCGCGAATCTCGGCTAATGATGTTCGCACTACATCCATGCCGACGCCCCGTCCAGCAAAATCGTCAGCCTGATCTCGCGTGCTAAAGCCTGGATGGAAAAGGAGGTCATAAACCTCTAGGTTGGATAGGCTGTCTGCCTCGATCTGGGTAATGAGATTTTTTTCAATTGCCTTGCGCTTTACCAGCTCAGTATTGATACCACCACCATCATCCGCAACATAAATCACCGTTTGGTTGCCTTGGTAAAAGGCGCGCACCGTAATCAGTCCTTCTGATGGCTTGCCAGCGGCCTGGCGGACGGCAGGCGTTTCAATGCCGTGCGTGATTGCATTGTTGACCAAGTGAGTCAACGGGTCATAAAGATGCTCAACAATCATCTTGTCGATTAGCGTATCTTGACCTTCAACGACCAGTTTGGCTTCTTTCCCACACTTGAGAGAAATATCGCGCACCGCTCTAGGAAGGCGATCAGCTGCCTGAGAAAAAGCGACCATGCGCGCTGTATTTAATCCCTCTTGCAGCTGAGTGGTAATTTGTCGAAACTGGCGAGTGACCTGATCAGAAGATTCAACGGTGTAGCCAATATCAGAAGATGATTCTCGCACCCTGACAATGAGTTCAATCATCTCTTGAGAGAGCGTATGGAACCCAGTGAAGCGATCCATTTCCAGGGCGTCAAAGGTTTCTCCCGTCGCATGGTCAGGCGCGTCGGATGAGTTTTTGCTGCTGGTTGAGTAAGTGCGACGATTGGACAGTAAAGAACTCTCCAGAAGCGATCGCTCATAAAGATCGCGCATCCGTTGACCGACATCATTTAGCTGCTGCACCTGAAACAACAAATTATCAAGGAACTGCCGCAGGCGTTCCTGGTCACGCTCTAGCGTATTACGGCTAACAACCAGTTCTCCTACTAAGTTGCTGAGGTTGTCTAGATGATTGACTGACACCCGCATATTTTGATCGCGGATACCGCCACCTCGGCGAGCAACACGCTGCGGCGGGCGACGCCCAGCGGCAGACTTAGTCGTATCGCCATCTTCTAAGAGCCGTTCCAAATCGTCGAAATCTTCATCGCTGTCTGTCGATGCGGCAGGCCCTGAAGAAACCTCCTCAGTTCCAACAAGAGTAGAGGACATCTCGCTTGATGGCTCGTCGTTGAAATCTTCCTCAGCGATCTCTTCCTCCGAGCCCTCTGCTTCAGCACCTGCTTCGCTCAAAAGAGCATCAAGATCGTCGAAGCCATCATCGAAGGCATCTGCTAGGCTCTCATCCTCAAACATTACAAAGCCCTGTTCAGGCGGGCCAGGCTCAGATAAGCCAGATTCAGATAAGCCAGATTCAGGCAAATCAGATTCAAACGAGATATCAGTTCTTGTTTCTGTGTCGGGCCTTTCAGAAGGCACCTCAGCCTCGTCAGAGAAATCTTCTGACGAGGCTTGGTCGAATAGCGCAGGAAGCTCAGCGTCTCCTATCTCTGCTTCAGAATCGACAGTGGGCCCAGAAGATTCATTTTCTATCTTTGTTGTGGATATCTCATCTGTAGACTTCTCTTCGTGCGCGTCCGTTTCGGTTTCAACTGTCTGAAAGCCAAACGCTGTTTCAAATTCTGCCAGCACCTCATCCGATATTTCTTCACCGAGAAGATGATCACTACCAGGGGAGATGTCTGGCGGGGCGATCGCCTCGCCACTATCACCCTCTTCACCCACCGCTGTTGACAGGTCACTACCATCGTCGTCTGCCGATAGCAACTCCAGTTCATCTAGCAGATCGTCTACTGATTCTTCAGCCTCTTCAGCTGTGGTAGGCGTTCTGTCTTCCGTCACCTCTATTGATAATTCATCTAGATCAGAATCTTCTACCTCAAGATCAGAATCTTCCGAGTAAAAATCAGGTGCTGTCTCAGACAGCTCAGAGACAGCAGGATCAGGCTCATCAACAGCAGACGACGATAGTGATTCATCTAAAGAATCGACAGATAGCTCAGTCCAAAGATTATCCGCCAGATGTTCTTTTGGAGAAGAGAGCGGATCAGGCAATAGGCTATCTTCAACAGAACTTAGGCTCGAAATCGGATCTTCCTGACTGGGCTGTTCTACGGCCTCATCTATGTCAGCATCCAGAAAGAAGCTGTCGATATCTTTCTCGGCTTCCTTCAACTCGACGCCCGTCAAAACCGGAAATCCAACGGATTCACGAGAAGCTGCCTTTTTTGAAGGCATGCTGCGAACAACGCGTTTGGTTGAGAGGCTAGGTACCCTCTGGTTATGGACGAGCTCGCTTTCAGGAGGATTGCTTTCAGGAAGATTGTCTTCAGGAATTGTGCGATCGCCTGACAAAGAAGTTGCGTCATCTTCTAACGCATCAGATCGCCTATCTTCTGGTAGTCCGCCCTCTTCCTGTAAATCCTCAGCTCGCACATCCTCAGCCCATACATCCTCAGACAATGCCGCCATATCAGCAGCTATATCGGATGAGACCACCCGAACGATATCAGAGATCTCTTCCACAGACTGAAAAGTCTCAGGATTCGGAGGAGTCGTTGTCGATTCGTTAACCGCACTGTTCTCTACACTATCAAACGTGACATCATTAGATGCAACATCGTCAAACGCAGAGAGATCAAAATCGTCGTCAGGCGCAAACTCTCCATTCGTCAAGGTGCCGCCAAAGAGATCATCTTCCGATCCATCAGTCCCTGCTTCTGCAAAAGACTCTTCAGCACTCTCCTGCATCAGTAAGTCCGATAGATCGTCCGCTTCGGACAAAACACCCCTGTCAGGATTTAGCTGCATTTCTTCTGAAGCAAATGCATGACCGCCCAGAGTATTGTCTAACTCATCGAGATCTCCGTCAAAAAGATCCGCGAGGTTGTTAAGCTCATCGGCTCCAACCTCCGGTCCATTCACATTGACTGTGGCCAGCAAAGCATCCAAGGATTCATCGCTTTTCTCTTCACTATCTGAATTACGGTTAAAAGCTGATAGCTCTGACGGAATTTCATCAAAGTCCAGATCCAAGCTCGACCGCTCCTCCGTCTCCCCCGCTTCTTTAGTATCTTCTGTCGTCGATTTCTCTAGCGAAATAGCTGCTTCAGAAGCTGATTCAGACTGCTCCAAGCTGCTTGAGAAAAAATCGCTATCTCCCAACTCACTCTCAAACAAACCGCTTAAGTCGTCATCGTCTATCAAAACAGAATCATCGCTTTCTGAAGCACTTTCCGCTTCTACAGACGCCATCTCAAAAATATTTCCCTCAGCGCCACTCTTGGAAATAATGTCCTCCGGCGTAGAATCAATGCTGCCCTCATCAAAAAACAAATCATTTGAAAAGCCGTCTGAGATCTCAGAACCATTTAGCACCGCATCTAATCTTGAATGCTCACTATCTAAATCGTCGTCTCCCAAACTATCCAACTCGGCATCTAGAAGATCTTCCGGCAGTAACGACTGCATCACCTCACTGACAGAAATTTCAGAAGCTCGTCCTGACAGCACCAGATCCTGCGCCCCTTTAATTTCTTTGATGAGAGTAGGTGCCAGCATACGGTAATCATTGTCTAGATTAGCGGATGCAATTCGCGCCGTTTCAATCAGATCACACCAGGCAGAAAGGTTAAATTGCTCACCGATAGTCTTTAATTGCGTGCAAGTCTCTTGAATAGTCTGTCTCGTTTCAGCCGTATCAGACTGCTTAAACTGAGTCAGCAACTGGCGCAGCAATAAGGCCACATCTCGCTTGAAGCTGGTTCTCAAAGCATTGTTAAAAGGTGCGTCAGGCGTAGCAGCAGTCCCAGATGTCACTGCCTCTCCAACAGAAAGCTCAATCAGTGAGTCCAGATGGGCTTCTAGTTGTTCAAAAACAGGCTCAACATCAGCCATAATCGCTTTTGCTTTGTCCTGGGTAAGTCCAAACGGACCTTCTAGCTGCTCCAAAAGCTCTTTCAAACCATCAGAAACCCGCAAGAACATCGTTTCCAACGTTCGATCCACTTGCACAGATGAGTCTTTGAGGATTTTGAAGTAATCCTCCATCCGGTGAGCTACTTTTTGGATGCTTTCCAGACCCAACATTGCCGCTCCACCCTTAACAGAATGTGCAGCCCTAAAAACCTCATTGGCTTTTTCAGCATCTTCGAGGGTAGATTGAAGACTGAGCAACCCCTGTTCAATGGTGTTGAGGTGGTCTTTAGCCTCCTCAATAAAATATCCCATGATGCGCTGTTGTTGCTCAGGCAGCATAGCTGCGTTCTCCCTTAATGCGATCCAACGTTAGTTTTATAGGCAGTGTATGGCTAGAGTGCACTGCTTAGACACAAGCCAGTCAATATAAACTGACGGATGCTCCCACAAACGGATGATATGGAACCTACCATTCATTTACTCCTCTGTAGCGCTTACTTTGAACTTATCAACTGAAGTTAGTAAGTCTCTCGCAACGCCTACCAGATTTTGCAATGAACCAGATACTCTCTGAGACTCTTGAGAGGTCTCCTGTGCAGTTAGCTCAACGGACTGCATTACTTGGGCGACGGCCCTAGAAGTCTCAGTTTGCTCTACGGTATCGGCAGTAATCGAGCGCACCAGCACATCGATCCGATTAGAAACCTGGATAATGTCATCTAGTGACTGCTTGGCCTGCTCTGCCAGCCGAGTCCCTTCAATGACCTGCTGGGTTCCTTCCTCCATTGCTACCATCACACCACCCGTTTCTCCCTGAATTTGTAATACGATCTGCTCAATTTCTTTAGATGCTTTAGCCGCACGGTCTGCCAGCTGGCGAACCTCATCAGCTACAATTGCAAATCCGCGTCCAGACTCTCCAGCTCTAGCCGCCTCAATACTAGCGTTAAGTGCCAGTAAGTTAGTGCGGGAGGCAATTTGGGAAATCAGAGCTACGATCTTAGAAATTTCCTGGGAAGACTCGGCCAAACGCTTGACCTTGCGAGTAGTATCAGCCACTGTCTCTCGAATATCGAGAATACCGGCCACAGTCCGCTCTACAGCTTCGCCGCCGCGTAGGGCCGTCTCAGACGCAGAACGGGCCACTTCCTCAGCCTCACGTGCGCTTTCGGCCACGCGCTGAATGGAATCAGTCATTACCTGCACTGAATTGAGCGTTACCGCCAACTCCTCAGCCTGGCGCAGCGCGTCAGCAGACAGCGATCTAGCAAATACCTCATTTTCAGTAGAGCCCTGGCTGACCTGCCGAGCGGCTACACTCACCTGCTTCACAATCTCGCGTAGATTTTCAATGGTCAAGTTAAAGGAGTCAGCAACTGCACCTAGGACATCTGCGGTTACCTCAGCTTTTACTGTTAGGTCTCCTCTAGCGGCTCCTTCTACATCATCCAGCAGTCGAATCACCTGACGCTGTAAGTCCTCTTTCGCTTGCTCCTGCTCCTGTGCTTTGCGCTGGGCCTCATGAGTAGTCGTGAAAATGGCGCTAGCCATTTGGTTGAATCCCCCTGAGAGCTGACCAAATTCATCTTTTGTTAAGACGGTAGCTCTAGCATTTAGATCACCTCTAGAAATTTGGCTGAAGCGAGTCTGTAAGTCATCAACGGTTTGTCGGGTGCGCCGCTCTAATAGATAGCTGAGACCAAAAGTGCTACCGAAACTCACAAGCCCTGCTGCGCTGCCTGTTGCCAGAGGGTAGTAGAGCTTCACTGGCCCCGACTGTTCTGTAGCAGGCGATAGGAGAAAACTCACCGCACCTATCGTAATCGCAGACAGTACACCCGCTGAGCCAGATAAAATCAACCGCTTGGTTGACATAGAAGCATTTTCTAACGGTGCCAGTGCACCCTGTTTTCGAGGTCGAGGGCTACCGATTGGCTGTTTGTTGAAAATGGGTACAGACGTGGCTTCTGACGTTGCAAAATCAATAGGCTCTGGTGCTATTGGCTCGCCGTCATCGGCGTCGGCACCTGCTTGATCGTCAAACTGGCTGTCGAACTGGTCTGACACTGTCCCTGTAGAAGATCCGGTAAATCCGGCAGAACCCTCAGAGAAATCGAAGTCAGGAGTGCTGTCAAAATCATCAAAATCATCAAAATCATCGAAGGTATCAGGCAAGTCTGCGACGGGCCCGCTTTCATCCGTAGGCAGGTTGCTTTCCAAGTTGTCCGTATCGAAAACATCTGAGCGGGAGGCTACCCTTTCTTCAAGGTCGAGTCCAGACATCTCTACAGAATCGGACGTTTCTAGGTCCATATCTGAAGCCATATCTGGCTCCATCATGAAAAAGGTTTTTTCCTCAATTTCAGACGAGGAATCCAAAGACAAGTCACCAGATGATTCACTCTCCCCAGTCAATGAGGCAAATTCGTTTACCTCATCGCTTAGGTCTGAGCTTAGATCTGATGCCGATAAATCTGGTGCTGACTGTCCTGATGGAGGAGACGACACTCCCCCATTTGATTGACGAGGTGTTTGGCCAAAGGCTTCGTCGAACTCAGCCATATCAAAATCAGCAGCGGCATCAAACGTGGTTGTCTCACCTGCGGCAGAAGCGCCAGCAACGGGGCTAAAGCTAAACAGATCGTCGCTTTCGAAGGCGGCGAGTGGATCGTCGCTAGTTTCATCCGCTGCTACTTGCTTCAGGTTGAAAGGGTTTTCGTCTTCACTAGCGCTAGAGACGCTATTTTCTTGTTCTGCGGAAAATTCGAAAGGATTGTCTGACTTTCCAGCAGTCGAGCTACTGACAGCAGCGTCTTCTCTTGAAAAGTCACCTGCTATCCCCTCACTTGTGGCCACTTCATCTAGTGAAAAGTCATTAAAACTACTCAAATCATCGTCATCGGTCTCTACGAGGTCTGGCCAAGCGGATATTTCTGAGTCTTCAGATGGATCGAAGGTGTCAACAGTTTCAGAGAGCCCATCGTCAAATTCATCTGGCATTGGCTCATTTGGCAGAGCAGAAACGTCTGTTGTCTGACTAGCAGCTTGATCTGCATAGGCTAGGCCGTTATTGGCATAGTCAACAAATTCTGCATCCGAGGACAAATGAAGCACGGACTTGTACTGCGTTTGAGCGACATCGTACTGATGTAGCCCGTAGCAATAGATGTGTCCTTTGAGCAGTAGTACACTAGGATCTGTTGGGTACTCATCGGCTAACAAATCGATAGCTTGAGCCGCCGCCTCATAGCTTCCTTGCATATAGGCTTTTTCAGCAGCCTGATAGGATTTTGCGTAGTCAGTACCCGGAGCCATTGTTTCTTTCCTCTTGCCGATCTAAGTCCTAATGCTTGCGTGGTTGGGGTTGTAAGGTTGCAATGTGATTAAACAACCCAGCGAGCTGAGCGCAGAATGGCGATGTGATCTAACAGCCTCAGAAAATTACCGGAGGCTAGTGGCCAGGCTCCCTTGAGAAAAGGAGCCATGACATCTGAAGGATTGACACTCGCCTGCAGCGCTTCTCGATCTAGCCAGTCAGTGCCGATAATTTGATTGACAGCCAAACCTAGCATGGTGCCTTGCTCTTCCACGGCGATGACTGGAATTTCAGCTCGATCAGTACTCATAGGTTGGGGGTATCCCAAAAATTGCCCTAGATCTGCAACCCAAATCACACGGCCTTGCTCATTGAGCGTGCCCAGCAATAGCGGTGACACATTCGGGACAGGTGTAATGTGATCAGGTGCATATTCGATAATGCGACGAATACCAGTCGCTGGCAGCGCAAACTCTTCTTCCTTTGTAATCAAAAACCGTAGATGCAGTTCGCCCTCTGGCGTTTTGATTTCTTGCAGCTCAGGCGCTTGGTCCTGTCCCGATATTGTTTGAAAGTCAGGGCTTCCTACCATGTCATTTTCTCAGTTTCCTGCTTGATGAAGCATTACCCTTGCAGCAATAGTTGCTTGATAGTGCCAACCAGTTCTGTCGGCTGGAAGGGCTTAGCAATATAGGCATCTGCCCCTTGCTTCATGCCCCAGTAGCGATCAAATTCTTCCCCCTTGGCCGAACACATCACCACAGGAAGGTTTTGTGTGGTGATGTTAGATTTAATGCGACGACAAACCTCATAGCCATTCATTTTTGGCATCACGATATCTAGAAGCACTAAATCGGGAGGCTGATGCCCTTGAATAAACGCTAGGGCTTCTATCCCGTCGCTAGCCACATTAACTTTCAACCCACTCCCTTCTAGCAGATCTTTAATCAACGCTTGCTGAGCGACACTATCTTCGATGACCAAAACTGTACTCATAATCTACACTGGTGGCCATTAGACCTGCCCTTCTATAGCCATTGTTCGAGGCATAACGCCAAAGGCAAGGCTGCGCCAACGGACAATGGCCGGTCACTTTGCCTTCAGAACATAAAGCGTCTATCTATGACTTAATGTCATCAGCCAAGTGACCAAAGCTATGGATTCAGCTACATTCAGCCAATTTATCTCAAACCAAGTGTTTGCCTGGGGAGGCATTTGTCGATTGGGATAACGCTGACTGGTGCGTCAACTGGCTCAAGCATTCCCTGCGAGATAGAGAATAGCGCACTTTTGAACGATGGTTGCAGGTGTGTGGTCGCTGTACCGTTAGCACATCATCGGCATGCTGGAGATTGCTGCCTAGAGAATTACTGCTTAAAGAATTGCTGCTGAGAGAACCGCTACAGTGTAGTCAAAGTACCCCTGCGTGTCTTATTTGTTAAACATTAATTGATAAATACCTAGAAAAGCTTTTGATTTTCGTGGCGATCGCCTTTTTACAGATGCGCACCGGGCGCTTGTCGCTGGATGTCAATTCCCTGTGGCTGGGGGGAAACTTGTTAAAGTATGTGTCGGCGTACTCTGTAACTTTTAAGACGTTCAGTACTTAAGACGGTTCGAGCAAGCTGCACTTGATCTGAAGCTGTGAGTCGTGGGCATACTGAGGGCCCCAATAAGCCTGCACAAAAAGAGGAAACGCCAGCGTGCTTTATCTAGCTGAAACACAAAAGAAGAGCGGTTTTATCGGTAGCGGTAAAGCAGAGTTCAGGTTGCTGGCTGCTCAGCGGGCTGAGCACGACTGGAGCGCGGTTCCTGGCAATGAAGTCGTCGCTGCACCTGATGATGCGACGTACGGCGCTGATACATTAGTGATGATCGAGCTAAACAGCAGCCGCCAAGTGCAGCGCCATCAAGAAGCCGGACGTACGCTAGTCAGCATCTTGCAGAATTTCTCTAGTCTGAGCAAAAAGTTTAGATCGCAAGGCGAAGAGATTGAGCAGTGGAAAGAGTCTTTGACTTACCAGAGTCAGGCGCTTAATCGCCGCGAACTGGAAATTGAATCTCGACAAGAGCAAATAGAGCAGGCAGAAGCAGATTTAGAAAGTGTTAAGGCACAGCAGCAAGAAGTTGAGTCGCAAAAGCATGAGGTTGAAAAGCTACAGGAACAGCTGACGCGCAAAAACGCTGAGCTAGAAGGTGCCTGGGCCCATCTCAATGGAGAACTTCAACGGTTTGAAGAACGTCAAGCTGAGGCTCAAGGATCGGCTTTGAGTGATGAGCACACTGAGCAGCTACGTGACGCTGTTGCAAGCTTGGGAGCGGCAACTGTCACAGCAACTACAGCGAGCGACGGCCTCACAGCGGCCTTCGATAGGCTATCCCAATATCAGGCGGAGCTGGTTAGCAATCAGCAAGTGCTGGAACAAAAACGAACCGACGTGACGGCCCAGCAAAGCGCTTTGGCGGATCAGAGCGAAGTGTTAGATCACGCTCGGCGATCGCTCAGTGAATCAGAAACACTCCTCTATGCAACTCAAGCCCACCTGAAGCAGCAGCAAGCCTTACTGGGTGCTAAGCAAGAGCAAAATCAGCTACTCACTGAGCAATTAAAAAATCAAACTGACTTACATCAGCAGGTTTATGAGCTGCTCAACGCTACTGATAAAGTCAGGCTCAGTAAAAAGGTCGATGTCGCCGCGCTAGAAGCGATGTCTGAGGCTGATTTGCAATCGTTAGTCTCTCAGCTCGAGCAAGATCTTGACAAGATGTCTCGCTTTGTCAATGACCAGGAAGAGGAGCTTAAGCTACAGCAGGCAGACATTGATGCGATTCAGGCCAGAATAGAAAGTGCTAGCGAATATGAGCGGCTGCAGCTAGAAACGGAGATTGCCGAAGAGAATGATCGCCATATCATGCTCAATAGAACATTAGTCGGTCAGCGACGCAATTTACTAGAGCGAGAAGAAGTGCTCAGTCAGCATCGAGCGGTGCTGCTTCGCCGGCAAGGGCTCACGACAGAGGGCGCAGGAGCTGCGGCGGCTGAACTAGAACCTTTACTCAATGAAATTGATAAGCTGCGATCCAAGATAGAGGAGCAAATTCAGCAGATAGAGGCTGAGAGCGCCCAAATGCAGAGCGAAGTGGATACACTTAAGCAAAATCAGCAGCAGCAGCAAGCAGCGATTGAATCGCAAAAGCAGGCTGTGAGTGAGGCTGAAGCAATCTGTCTGAGCCAACGGCAGGCAGTTGACGAGACCGGCGGACAAATTGCCCTCTATGAATCGCTGCTGCCAATGATTGCAGAAAAGCTAGGTGGCTTTCATCAACAGCTAGAGGCTATTTCTGAGGCGATCGCTCAAATACAAGCTGCAGAAAGCCAACAGCAAGCAGCGATTGCCCAAGCACAGCAAATAGTAAATGCAATAGGTGCCGCAGAGCCCGCTTTAGTTTGATCGAACACTATGGTCAAAGCAGCACAGTCAGAAATAGGCTCACTATTTATAGTCACTTCGCAACATAACGGTGTAGCCTTTAAGCGTTAGAGGAACACATCGTACCTGAGCGCTATGACGGCAGACTTTATTAAGCTTGACCAGTTTTTGAAAGTGACTGACGTTGCTCGCTCCGGCGGCGAGGCTAAACTCATTATTCGCAGCGGCGAAGTGACCGTCAACGGAGAAATGGAGCTTAGGCGTGGCCGGAAGCTTTACGATCAAGACGTGGTAACTGTAGACGATATTTCTTTTACCGTACAGATCGCATTTGAGAATGACGCTTCGTGAGCGACGATAATGGACTACCCGCTATTAAACCACTCACTATCTTAGGAAGAAAATATGCAGCCTAAAGTCGAAATTTATACATGGAGTCGTTGTCCATTTTGCATTCGAGCAAAGTCTCTACTCGATAAAAAAGGCGTCGAGTATACAGAACATTGTATTGACGGGGACGAAACGGCTCGTGACAAAATGGCTGAGCGTGCAGGTAGACGCTCCCTTCCACAGATATTTGTTGGCGAGCAGCACATTGGGGGATGCGATGATCTCCACGCACTCGAGCGGGCGGGTCGCTTAGATGGACTACTCGCTGTCAGTTAGCCAGAGCCCAGCCTCAACAGATTAGCTGGGCTCTAGCAAAATTTAGAGACTATAAAATCTAGGGGCTATGAAATGGACATCGGCGTCACATTGGAGACAGCCGTTTCTTTGTGGCCGTTATGAGTAGCTTTTTCATGGTTTTGACGAGGCTGCAACAGACCATAGCCATTATGGTTGCGCTCGTAGATCACATTGATCTCACCGGTTTCAATATTACGGAACATGTAAAAGTCATGACCGACTAGCTCCAGATTTTCTAGAGCTTCTTGAACGGTCATCGGCGGCATCGCAAAGTACTTGGTACGGACAACTTCTGCGGGCAGCGCAGGCTCATGGCTGAGTACTTCGCTAATATCTGGACTGCCTTCAGGGGTAATATCTGGGGTGTTGAGAGCAGTCTCTAAGTCTGTAGGGCGTACGGAGGTATGGTCCTGATGGCGACGCTTTTCTTTGTATTTGCGTAGCTGACGGGTAATTTTGTCGGTCACAATGTCGATGCTGGCATACAGATTTTCGCTGCTTTCTTCTGCACGGACGACTGCATTGTTCAGAAAAAGCGTCACTTCTGTCGATTGCTTAGGGGCGATCCGAGGGTTGTTTTCAACCGATAGATTGATATCTACCTTATTGATCAACGGTTGAAAATGAGCGGTTGCCTTTTCTATTTTCTGATAGACGTGGGCACGAATAGCATCTGTGATCTCAATGTTCTTACCCTGAACGACTAGCTTCATAAAAGCCGCCTCCCGAAACAACGGTTGGTGTATACGGCTTTACCCTAACACTGCTACTTTTGAGCGCGCCGGAACTGTCAAGATTTGAAGCATCCGTTGATAATTCTTGACCTGATTTTAAGGCGGGCTTGACCTAATCTTAAGACCTTGCAGTAAGCGTAACGGATGTGTTGAGCGCACCTTACGAGCCACATCGCCCTTGTAAGTCACATGTCAACACCTTTCTGTCCAGATGTCAGGCGAAGCGGCAGCCTGTATTTATTTGATGAGGTGCCTTATCTAGTTGCCTGGCAATGGCAACAGCAGTTGGTGGCTGCTTATAAGGCGTCTAAGCTATCAGGCGCTGAGCTATCAGAGGCTAAGTTAGCAAACGCTGATAATGATCGCTCTATTTCAAAGACATCTAAAGATTCTTTATTGCTGCTACAGCATCCGCCGGTCTATACCCTAGGGCAAGGGGCAGATACCCGGTTTCTACGGTTCGATCCAGCGCAAACGGACTACGAACTCTATCGGATAGAACGAGGAGGAGAGGTGACCTATCACTGTCCCGGCCAACTAGTTGCCTATCCCATACTTGATCTTCATCACTATCGACAAGATCTGCATTGGTATTTGAGATCGTTAGAGGAGGTGATCATCCGAACGCTGGCTTGCTATGGGTTGCGGGGTGAACGGATTGCTGGCATGACCGGAGTTTGGGTCGAAGGCTTTAAGGTGGCGGCGATGGGCATCAAGGTGAGTCGTTGGATCACGATGCATGGGTTCTCGCTGAATGTGTGTCCAGATTTAACTGGCTTTGAGCGGATCGTGCCTTGTGGCATTGAGGGTAGGCCAGTGGGTGCGATCGCTCAATTTATCCCGCAGATCAGCGTAGCTGCCGTACAGGATGTCGTCGTTGAGCAGTTTGAGCAGGTGTTTAAGCTGACGCTTGACTCTAGATCTGTCGAAGCACTCAAAGCGATGACTGAGCACGCCTAAGGAGCTACCGATAGAAATCGACTTCTAGCAGTGACAGATCGTCGGCAAAGCGGTTGCCGCTAAAATCGCTGATCTGCTGGATCAAATTGCCCAGGGTTAGCTCTCGACGAAATTCTAAGGCGTCAAGCAGCTGGACGAGCCCATCTAGGCCCAGCTGTGGGACATCTGATAGCGGCTCGAGATGAACGTCACCTGCGGCTGGCTGGCCCAAATATGGCTCAGCAGGCTGAGCGGCAGGCTGAATTTCATAAATACCGTCACTGAAGATATACAGACGGGCGTGGTAGTCAATGCGAGTTCGCTGCCATTGATAAACGGTGTCGGGCATCATACCAATTGGCATGCCTGGCGTTCGCAGTCGCTGAATGTCGGCGGCAGCCCCAAAAGTGGACGGTGGAGTGACTAACATCGCGGGGGGATGACCGGCGCTAGCATAGACAATCTCACGGGTGGCGCGATTGTAAACGCCATACCAAATGGTGAAATACTTGTCGCTTTGATCATTCATCTGGAAGGTTTCATTGAGGCCCTTGAGGACGGTTTCAGGCCGATAGAAATCAACACCTGGTAGCGATTGCGATCGCAATACATTCAGCACCGAGGTAGAGAGCAAAGCCGCGCCCAACCCATGACCAGAAACATCCAGCAGATACATCACCAATGAGTCTGAATCAAGCCAATAGTGATCGAAGCAGTCGCCGCCCAGCTCCTGAGAAGAAATAAAGCAGGAGGAAATTGAAACAGGATTGTCGCTGTTTTTAGGCAAATCTTCAGGGAGCAAAGACATGACGTAGGTAGCGGCCTCTGCCAGCTCTGTTTCTAGCCGTCGAGTTTGGGCTCTGAGATCTTGGGTGAGCTGATGCAGGCGCATGCCTGAATTGACGCGAGCAATCAGAGCAGCGGTATCAACCGGCTTGATGAGCAAATCATCCGCACCTGCTTCCAGGGCCTGGACCCGATTGGCAATATCGGTATGGCTCGTCATGATCAAAAAAGCTGTGGTCGAGAGCTGGGGATCTTGCTTGATGCGATGGCAAATATCGAGCCCGCTCAGCTTACCGGGCAGCATCCAGTCACACAGGATGACGGAGGGGGCTAGTCGAATCGCCGTCTGCAAGCCAGCGATCGCATCAATCGCCGTGGCCACCCGATACCCTCGTTTGCGTAGCAGTCGCTGCAAGCTTTGCAGGATTAGCGGATCATCGTCAATAACGAGGATATCGATGACACTCGCGCCCAGACCCTCTGAGAGATGACTAGCAGGCGCTGACGGCTTATTTTCAGGTTGCTTAAAAGCAGAAAAGGGAGACTTAAAAATCATAGGTGGCCTTGACAGGCACCTCCTCCTCAGGAGGTACGGGGGCATCTAGAATTAAACGGCTAGAAATGGAATGATTCCATAGGTCGATAAAATCTGCCAGGTAATAGGGCAAATCTTCTGACGTCTGGGTTTTTCCCTCTGGCAAGGTGAAATCTTCCAAATCAAACAGGTGAAGCCGCTCCATTGTCTGAACTTCAGACGGCTCTAAAATGTTAGCCCGATAAGCCCCTGACGCATCAATCGCGCTAAAGCAGCACACCTGATAGTAATTATCACCAGATAGCTCGCGATACTGCACCAGGGTATACACATCGATCGGCCTGAGGGGAAAAGGCAGCGAGAGAACAATTTTTTGCTGGGTTGGCAGCAGGGAGAGGCGCATGGCGTTGCGCACGCCATAGTAGCCAACTTTGTCAGATTGTAAAGGGTACTTGCGATGACGGGACTGTACATGGGTGCGTAGGAACGTAGCAATGCCTAGCCCTTCTTCTGTATAGGCACCGATCACGCTGACATGCACGTCGTAGGTAGGAACGTTACTGATATTAAACACTTCAAGCGCTAGGCTGATACTAGCGTGATCGCTGATCTGACTACCGATCTGACTACTGTTGAAATCGCTGTTGTTTTTAGCCGGAGCCTCTATCGGGCGCAGATCCCAATAAAGATGGGGCAGAGACGTTAACCGCAGCTGCTTAGCGACCACGCCGCGATAGTACTCGCTCTCCTGCTGAAGCTGTTTCACATTTTTATTGGTTAGCCAGGCATATGTGCCAGTCAGCCCAACTAGAACGAGATTGCTAATGATGAGAATGGATTCCATATATTCACCCCCTCTAACCCCTACATAAAATACCAGCCTCTCCCCTCCAGTCCCCAAAATGTTTAGCGCGAATACCTCAGAATACCCTCAGCGACAAACATAAAGCCTTAAAATGACACCGCTTTTTAACTGAAATTTCTGCTGGCAGCGCTCAAGGCGGATCTCTCAGCTAAGGGCTCAACCAACGCATTTTAGAGGTGCTATGTTTTCTGTTCAGCCAAAGCAAACCCATTCCATGCACACTCGCGACGGGGTACGGCTAGATGCAGATATCTACAGTCCGGTTGGGAAAGGGCCATTTCCCGTTTTACTGATGCGCCAGCCCTATGGCCGGGCGATCGCCTCTACTATCGTCTATGCTCATCCGCACTGGTATGCTGCCCATGGCTACATCGTCGTCATTCAAGATGTTCGTGGGCGGGGCACCTCAGCAGGGGAATTTCACCTATTTGCCCATGAGGTAGAAGACGGAGAAGATACCTTGCACTGGGCCGCTCAGCTACCCCATAGCGACGGGCAAGTAGGCATGTACGGCTTTTCGTATCAGGGTATGACTCAGCTCTATGCAGCACAGGCGCAGGCGCAGTCCAACGTCCGCTCTGGCGGCGATCAACCTCAGCTGCTCAAGACGATTGTGCCTGCGATGACGGGCTATCGCCTCTACGAAGACTGGGCTTATGAAAACGGAGCACTGTGCCTACAGCTAGGGCTTACCTGGGCAATTCAGCTCGCAGCCGAAACAGCCCGGCGCAAAGGGGCGATCGCTCTCTACCAAAAGCTGGTGAGCGCTGCGCATCATCTGCCGCTGCGCGATCAGGTGCCGGCTTGTCCAGCAGTGCTTGAGGGCACGGCGTCCTTTTTTTATGATTGGGTAGCGCATCCAATAGTAGATAGCTACTGGAAAGATATCACGCCTGACTTGGCTGGTGTAAACCTACCGACACTCCATATTGGGGGCTGGTTTGATCCCTATTTGCGGGGCGATGTCCGGCTGTATAAAGAACTATCCGCTAGCAATCAGCAGCGTCATCATCTTCAGATAGGACCGTGGGGCCATATTCCGTGGAGCCGTCGGGTTGGCGAAATGGACTTTGGCCCAGCGGCAATGAGTTCAATTGACAGCCTGCAAATCCGTTGGTTTGACCATATCTTGAAGGGAAAAGCGCTGACGGGAGAATCAAAACCGGTTCGCCTGTTTGAGATGGGCCGAAACCAGTGGCAGTGTTTATCTAGCTGGCCAAAGAATAGAGCTGAAGGACGACCAGAGGCATCGGTAAAAGCTTACTGGTTAGACAGTACGGGGCTAGCGAATGTGCGAGAAGATAGCGGCACCTTATCAGAAACAGCCATTCGCACGTCTCACTATGATGTGATCGTGCATGATCCCTGGAATCCAGCACCTGCATCGGGTGGGCACAGTGCGCTGCCTGCGGGCGTGTTTGAGCGGACGGCAGTGGATGCTCGTGGTGATGTGTTGACCTATACGAGCGCGCCGCTTACTGAGGAACTGCGGGTCGCTGGGGTAATAGAGATGGTAGGTGCGATCGCAGCCTCTACCCCCAGCTGCGATCTGGGCGCGGTGCTATCTCGCGTTATGCACACCGCTACTGGCACTAAGATATACAATCTCACGCAGGGCTATCGACGGATTGACGGACTAGCGGCCAGCGATGATTTTACTAAAACCTCTCGCATTACCCTCGCACTGCACCCTACATGCTTTAGCCTACAGGCCGGTGAGTCGCTACGCCTCAGCCTTAGCGCCGCCTGCTTTCCCGCCTACCCAGTCAACCCAGGGACGGGCGCGCAGCCTGACTCGGCTCGCCTGATAGATGCTCAGATCATTACGATGGCGATCGCTATCGGTGGACCTACCGGCGCTGAACTCTTCTTACCGCTGGCTCATACTGACCGCTGAAGGCGTAGGACGCAGAGACTAGCGTTGAGATTCGCTGGGATGATTAAAGACTTCAAAGACTCGGCGGCAGCAGTTTCGCAGCGATTCTCCTGAGTTGGGCTCGGGGGTCAGTTCCCCTTCAAAGCGCCAGTTGTCAATCGTAGATAGCCGCCACTGTTGGCCGCGATGATCAAACCCAGCTACCTCTAGACCGATCGCTCGAAACCGCTCAGTCTCGATATCTTGGTGCAGCCGAATTTGGATAAGCAAGCTGCGGCATTGGAACAGACGACTGACCCCCGGAAAATGAAAGCCGATATCGACAGAGTGCGGATCAATGAGATCACGAGTTTCTGGATCATTTGCCCAAGGTTTGAGATCGGCACGCAAATCGGGCAACTCAGACTTAAACAGCCCGACGATTGCCGCTATTTTGCTTGCAAATTCGATTGTCGATGCTTGTTCTGCTGCGTTCAAATCACCTCGCCCTTATGCCGCCTGCTCTGGTGCCGCATCTGTATGGTAGCGACCAAATTTTAGCGCATAGCCCTTCAATTAGTACCGGGCTTGGCAGGTCGCTA
Source organism: Phormidesmis sp. (assembly GCA_049680585.1). Lineage (GTDB taxonomy): Bacteria > Cyanobacteriota > Cyanobacteriia > Phormidesmidales > Phormidesmidaceae > Phormidesmis. The sequence continues at coordinate 37,268 of JBAUIB010000182.1, read as the reverse complement.
AAAGATCGCGGTCATCATCACTCACTGGCAGCGGATGAAAGCCTGAGATATCAGGAGGCGCTGCAAAGACGCCCTCTGTGCTCGCTACCTCAGTGGCGGGTGTTTCTAAACCAAGCGCATATTGAGAGGTTTCTTGAGAGTAGCTATCGGTCACGTTAAGCGCTATTTCACGGGGGCCGATGCGGCCTTCAACACAGTCGAAGGAAGAAGAGGGCATATAGAATGCGCCAGTGACGTTATTGCCCTGAGACTCAAATACAAAATAGGCGGTTGCTAGCTGATTGGGCACTGGCTGCTGGCCATACAAGTAAATGCCATCGGCTAAGCTAGATACTGAGCTCAGCGCTGAGTCAGCCGTCGGGGTTGGTTGCACAGTCGACTCTGTAGGCTGGGCTTGGTTGATACCGGCTTGTAACCTTTGCAGTTTCTCGGCGCGAGCTTGATCAGTTACGCTCTGATCAAGCTCATGCTGATCAAAACGGACAGCGGGGTTGTCTTTTGAAGGCGTTGGCTTTTGCCCAGGGCCCGGCGCTAACAGTGATAGGGTTGTCGCGTTATTTGGCGTAGCGGCAATCACGGCAATCATCCCAGCCTCTTGGGCCTGTGCCGGAACTGCCGCTATTCCTGACAGCACACCCAGCACGCCCACCGCTAGTGGCCATCTCTGCGCTTTGAATAACATCATTAATCAAACCCCTCGTACCTTGTAAGCAAAACTGATGATCCATTCCTCTCAATCAATATTTCCCAAGTATTGGAGCCGGTTCTAGCGATGAGTGAGTCGGCTGATAATGAATCGGCTTAAAATTGTCTTAAGGTGTCAGCCGACCGTAGCTTATTCACTCAACAGAAACACGTACAAAGGAAGTCGATACAGAAGAAAGAAACGCAGACACCACCCAGCTCAATGCCTTCAAAAACAATGTAAGTGAGTAAGTGTCCACCAAGGAACAACGGTGGGAAAAGCCTTAATGTTTCTTGTTATACATAAACTAAGCTTTAAGCTTGCGCGAATTTTGTTTGCGATCGCAGCGCCCACCCATCGTCAAAAAAGCAGATAGCCTGGTTCTTAACAATCTACAAGTTTTTAATGGCCAGTCCGGACAGCCAGCCTGGACTTGCCGCACCATGAGCTAAAAAGTTCCTTGTTCAATACTTGTCCAAGGAATTTGTCAAAGGGTATTGTGTAATTTAACTTAAAGCTATGCAATTAGGAGGCTGAATGGCAGCTCACGCGCCCGTTTTGCCCGAAACCGAAGGACCGTTCAAGCTTTTACTGTTTATTGACAAACGGCCTAACTCGGCTGAGCAAGTCCGGCAAGTCCGGCACTCTCTGAAGCGGCTACCCGAGAGCCAGCGGATCAGTTTGGAAATTGTTGATATGACAGCTCAGCCCTATTTGGCCGAGCACTTTAAGCTGGTGGCAACGCCAGCTCTGATTAAGGTATCCGCCAGTCAGCACCAGATTTTAACCGGCAGTGACATTGCCACGCAGCTAGAGCAATGGTGGCCACGCTGGCAACGAGAACAAGCAGAGCGTAAACAAGGCGCCGATAGCAAGGCAAGCTCAATCAGAACTGATCAAAGCGATCAGACAGAAGCCAAAAGCAGTATCACCGTAGATGCTGTTGTTCAGTCTACTGAAATACTGCATCTTGGCGATGAGATTTTTCGACTGCAGCAGCAAAAAGAGAGCCTGACATCGCAGCTAGCGTTTAAAGATCGCATTATTGCGATGATGGCTCATGACTTGCGCAACCCGCTGACTGCGGCATCTATCGCGCTAGAAACGTTAGAGATGGCTTACAGTCCTAAAAATCAGAGCATGGGAAAAAAGTTTACGCCCGAGCTGATCGCCCATCTGCTGAAGACGACTAAAGTGCAAATGCGCACGATCAACAGTATGATTACCGAAATTTTACAGGCGGCAAGAGGCCCGAGCGCCAACTTGAAGATTGCACCGGAGAAGCTGGATCTTCAGCGGCTATGCAGCGAGGTAATGGACTCATTTCAACCTAAGCTAAAGGCCAAAAAGCAATGTATTGACGCCGATATTCCTCAGGATTTACCTTACGTATATGCAGATAGCGACCAAACGCAGCGAGTGCTCGCTAATCTGATTGACAATGCAAGCAAGTACACACCAGTCAATGGTCAAATTGGCATTAGTGCGCTGCATCGGACCACTGAAAAAGTTCAGATCAGTATTCGAGATACTGGTCCTGGCATCCCTCGAGATAACCAAAAGAGCATCTTTACAGAAAACTTCCGCCTCAAGCGAGATCAAACTGAAGAGGGCTATGGTCTAGGGTTATCACTCTGCCAACGGATTATTCGCGCTCACTATGGGGAAATTTGGGTGGATTCTAAAAAAGGAGAAGGCAGCTGCTTTCACTTCACCCTACCTGTCTATAAAGGCTAGTTTTTGTCCCCTTCGCGGGTTCTTCCTTGCATTTGGGCCTTCATTTGCGCGAGCTGAACATCTACCTTGCTTTGTCCTTCTAGCTGAGAAAACTGCGTTTCAAGCGGGTCTACGCCTAGCTCGGCAGCCACTTCAGCTTGGGCTTCTAAGTCGAGCACGCGCGATTCCATTTTTTCAAACGCTCCGATTGCACTGGTGGTCCCGACATTCCCAATCATTTCGTTAATCCGAGTACTGGACTGGGCGGCCCGCGCCCGTGCAATGTACATGTCCTTTTTAGTACGCAGCTCAGCGATCTTGCCCTCCAATGTGACCATGTTGGCTTTGAGCTGCTTAACAATGTCTCTTTGCTGCGCGATCTGGGCTGTGAGCGTCTGTTCGGTTTGGACGTAGCTTTGTCGCTGAGCAAGGGCGTTACGGGCAATCTCTTCATCGCCTTTTTGCAGTGCCATTTGAGCGCGGTTGTACCATTCTTGGGCAGATCGCTGCGCTTGCTCGGCCTGTCTTTCGGTCCTTTTTTGGGTGGCGATCGCCTGAGCGACGGCTTGACGCATAGACACCAAGTCGCTCTGCATATCAATCACGGCCTGTTTCAGCACTTTTTCTGGATCTTCAGCGCCGCTGACCCAACTCGTGACATTAGCTCGTAAAAGTCGAGAAAAGCGATCTAGCAATCCCATAAGACAATTCCCATCGGGCGAAAGGTGAATCTAAAAAACCTTCCAATCTCTGTCTAGCAGGATAGCAAGCTTCTTCTGAGACTGCTTCAATTTTATTCAGTCGTCGGACCATAAACCTGGGCGACAATTCCCTGGCGCTTTAGCGTCTCACTAAACTGCTGAGCTGAATTGGAATTGTCAAAGGCCGCTAGCTGGATACGATTGCCATCGGCGAAGCGACGCACGAAGGCTTCATCTACGCTCTGACGAATTTCGATTAGGCTTTGCTCAGTCAAAAAAGGCGCTGTGACGTAATAGTTAGCAGCCGTCGGCATCCCCGTAGGCTGAACTTCGAGCGTCTGAGCTCCCGTGGGCTGAGTGCCAGTAGCGGGTTGGCTTGGAATCGGCGGTAGGGCAGATAAGACGGGTGGGGGAGCCGAAACGGAACTCATTGCTGTTTGTGGCATTTTTAAAGAGCTGAGATTGTCAATATCTAGAGTGATAAATTCGCTTGCAGAAAGGTCCGGGCCGGGCGGATCAAAGCTGTCTTCGGATGCTAATGCGATCGCCGTATCTTTGAATTGAAGGTTGCGGGCTAGCTGCTGAATAGCCGTAGGATTGGAGATTAAGGAGCTCATCCCGAGGCCCGCCACCAGCCCGAAAAAGCCTAACACCGCGCCCGCTAACAGCGAAAAGGTTCTACGGTGGGATCGCTCATTAGTTGTCTCAGGCTCAGTTACCTCAAGCATTGGAGAGCCTTCCATCATGCTCTCAATGAGTTTTTCAGAGGATTCTAGATAGCCACCTAGAGACCCACCTAGAGATTCAACTAGAGGTTCAACTGGGGGGCTGCTAAGGGGACTAGGAGGACTAAGAGGACTAGGAGGACTAGGAGCGATCGCTGCCTTCTCAATATTGACCAGGCTTAAGGTGGCTAGGCGAGGAGCGGCACCCTCATCTAAACGCGAGCCGGATTCTACAAACGGCTCGATACGTTCACTATCGAGCACAGCCGCGTCGAGCACAGCCAGATCGGCGCACAGATCGCTGTTGACAGACCCCTCACTCAGATGATTGCGGCGGTAACGATTCAGCTCAGCTTCTAGGTTGACGTTGAGGCTACCTAAGACAGCCTGCAGCTGAAGCGGTAAATGATTAGAAGAGCGCTGATCTGCCATAACAGACTCCTGGATAGGGAAATGAATAAGCCAGCAAGTTGATCAAATTATATTGATTTGGAAACGAAATCAAAGGTTGAAATTACTGAGGAGCCAAGGCACTTTGCCAAAAAAATCGCTGCTCGAAGCCACTCGAACCAGCGTGATCCGTTAGCGCTCAACTGCACATTGGCTGAATTGAGATGGCCCTGACGGTTCCACCGTAAATGCTGAGAGTGTGGGGCAATCATTGATCTCGCAGCGTTATTCTCACCAACGTTATGGTGTCTATTAAGGACTATTTTTAAAGAGACTCTTTCGGTAAAGAGCTGACATCACACATGGCATTAGAAGGTCTAAAGGGGCTCATTAAGGGTTTAGAAAGTCAGAAAAGCTGGCAGGCGCAGCGGCAGTTTCGACTAGTCCTGCAGCACTGGCCGAAGTCTGTGGGATTTGCCGTTGCTCGAAAAACCCGACCTGTCGGCATTCAGCGCGGCACGCTATATGTGGCGACAGAAACCGCCGCCTGGGCACAAACGCTCTTCTACGAACGCTCCCACATTTTACGTAAGCTCAATCGCTATCAGCGTCAGCCCCTCAAAGCAATTCGATTTTCTACTGCTCAGTGGGCTCAGTCTGCCTCGTCAGCTAGCCGTTCTCTACCGCCGAGTAAGGCGATCGCTCAACATCCTAGCTATATAGGCCCAGCGACAGACCCGGCAACAGACCCTGCGACAGGCATAACGGCTCAAGCCCCGCTCGCAGCATCCATTCCACCCAATTCGTTGCCTACATCCCCATCGCCTACACCCACAGAAGCCTTTCAGCAGTGGGCAACGCTTATTCAGCACCAGCAGCGCTATCAATCCCTTTGTCCAGAGTGCGACTGCCGCTGTCCGCCTGGAGAAATTCATCGATGGACGGTATGTGCACTCTGTGCGGCTAAAAAATGGCGTTAAATCCAAGTCACCAGCCGCTCACTACTGATGGACACATCTAGTCAGTATCTTTGACGGGCACTTTTAACCGGCGCCTTAAAATCTGTTTAATTCGGCCACTCATTAAAAGCCAGGTCTCTTGTTAAGAAAGATTGCATAAATAACCACCCGGCATGGACCGATTAGCTGACTAAAATTGATCTTGGAACGTTGATCCCCAGCTTATTTCCAGCCTCTAAAAACCGTCAAGTTACTGCCAGCAAAGGTGTATCGGTTCTTGAACGAAACCTAAAGAAAACCTAAAGCTAAAGATGGCATCCACACAGCCTGTTCAGCCTGTTCTAGCAATAACTCTAGCGTTTTCTCATATTTAAAATCAAGCTTCTCATTTAAGCGATGATGAAGGCATTCGCTACAAGTTTAAAACTCGATTATGACTGCTTCAAAGGACGGAACTTCTCGCTGTGGATTATGCCGTTTTTATATTCACGAAGGACGGCGCGGTGGCAGATGCAGTCAGTTTGATGTCCCGATGAATTCTCAATGGAAAGCCTGTTGCTTAGCCCTTTCTCCCTTTGATCCCCCCACCCAAGCCTCACCGAATGAGATGTTGGGGATCACAACCTGGACACCTCAGAGAATTACGGCAGAGCACAGCCTTTTATCCAATCAATCTGTAACGACAGCGACTACTTATTGAGTGTTCTTTGAACGACAGCGCTCAATGATAGCCAAGGTCTTTATGGCGTTATCTAATGCTTTGTGATCGCGTTTGCCGACTGTTGAGCGCGTAAAGTATTGTGCGTTAAACGGTATCTCAAACTATCATTAATCTCACTGGAAATAAAGCATGACAAAAAGCAGCTTTGATACGAAGCAGAGAAAGCTGCTAAAACACGACTTGTCTTCAGAATTAACGTAAAAAACTAACGCTAAGGTAGCCAAGGGTATTGGCTGAAGTCGGGGGGGCGTTTTTCGAGAAAAGCGCGTTTGCCCTCAGCGCCTTCTTCGCTGAGGTAGTACAGTAGCGTTGCATTTCCTGCGAGTTCCTGTAGTCCGGCTTGCCCGTCGCAATCAGCATTAAAGGCTGACTTAAGACAGCGAATCGCAATGGGACCTTTTTGCAGAATTTCTTGAGCCCACTGAATCCCCTCTGCTTCTAGGTTTTCGATGGGCACCACTGTATTGACCAGTCCCATCTCGAGTGCCTGCTGTGCGTCGTACTGACGGCAGAGGTACCAGATCTCTCGGGCCTTTTTTTGACCGACGATTCGTGCCATGTAGCTTGCGCCAAATCCACCGTCAAAACTACCAACTTTAGGCCCTGTTTGGCCAAAAATAGCATTTTCAGCCGCGATTGTTAAATCACAGACGAGATGCAGGACATGCCCGCCGCCAATGGCATACCCTGCAACTAGTGCGATCACGACTTTAGGCATAGAGCGAATTAGCCGCTGTAAGTCTAAAACATTTAGCCGGGGAACACCGTCATCGCCGATATAGCCAGCCTCTCCCCGGACGCTCTGATCGCCACCAGAGCAAAAAGCGTACTTGCCATCGGTATGCGGTCCTACGCCCGTGAGCAGTACAACGCCGATCGCGGTATCTTCGCGGGCATCGGAAAACGCATCGTACATTTCAAAAACGGTTTTTGGCCTAAAGGCATTGCGCTTGTGCGGACGGTTGATGGTGATTCTAGCCATCCCATCGGCCTTGTGATAAAAGATATCTTCGTAGGATTTTGCGGACTGCCAGGTAACTTGCATTGACGGAATCTCGGTCATTGATCTAGTTTAACGATGCCTTAATGAGGAGCGTTTTGAGCGGGACTCGAGAAGCAGAACATACAGCGAAACGTTAAGAACCTATCGCTAAGCGATCAAAATATCAGCCGTTGACGGAAAATAAAGTCAAGATGGCTCATATCGTTCAACCTACACTTGATGGCTTACTACTGGTTTAAAGCGTTTCACATTATTGGCGTTGTGGTCTGGTTTGCAGGGCTCTTTTATCTGGTGCGCCTGTTTATTTATCACGTAGAAGCAGAGGAAGAGTCAGAGCCTGCTCGCAGCATTTTGAAGCAGCAGTACGGTGTGATGGAAACACGTCTGCTAAAAATTATCACGACGCCAGGAATGATTGTTACGTTGCTGATGGCAGGCGGACTGCTATGGCAGCGTCCTGATGTGCTGCATGAGGGATGGATGCATGCCAAGCTAGGGTTTGTCGCGCTGCTACTGGGATATCATCACTACTGCGGACGGCTGAGAAAACAGCTTGAGAAGGGCGAATGCAAGTGGGGGCCCAAACAGCTGCGAGCGCTGAATGAGGCGCCTACCCTACTCCTTGTGACGATTGTGATGCTAGTGATTTTTCAGAACAATTTTCCAACCGGGGCAACGACATGGCTAATCGCCGGGTTGGTACTGTCATTTTTGATCACCATTCAGCTGTATGCCCGCAAGCGGCGATTGGATAGGGAACGGGAGAGCGCCGAACAGGAGAGCGCCGTAGCATCCGAGCAGGTATTGCAGAATTCGTAGATGGGGTGTCGCGAGCCTGTCAGTATAGATCGCGTTGTGTGGCTTGAGCAGATATCTTGAGCAAATCCTCTGAGTATATGTGTCAGGGCACCGTGGCCGTCAAGGGCGTATTTGCCATATCTGTTAAAAATCTGTCAAAAAATTATCTCTATCAAAAGATAGGGATAATTTTAAGGAAACTGGTTAGCATTTGTTTACACCGCTTAATATTGTGGTGGAGCAGCTACCCTCAAAACACAAAGTAACCTGAGTTAGGAAAGGATAACGAATAATGAGCAACACTCCCCCGAAGATTGGATTCACTGAGTTCGCTGAGACTTGGAACGGTCGCCTCGCAATGATCGGTTTCGTCTCTGCTCTTGCCGTTGAGTTTGTCTCTGGCAAAGGCGTTTTGGCATATCTGGGCTTGATGTAGGTTTGGTGTAGTGCTGTCAATGCGTTAAGTCAGAATGCTGGTGCGCTTTGGCGTTGGCACCCGCTGCTGGTAGGCACACTGCAAAAGATATGTGCCAGATAGGCTCGTAACTAAATAACCTCATAGATTCAGATAGTCTTATAAAGAGAAGGGCCAGGTACAGACATCTGGCCCTTTTCAGTTTTGAGAGAGTTCTAGAATAAGAGCAGGATTTAGGAGTAGTGTTCTGCGTTCTCTTCGCTGTCATCAGGCATTTGATACCAAGTTGACATGGGCTTGAGATCCGGAGGGATATCGTCGCTAGGGATGAATTCTAGCTGGGTTTCTCTGAGGCCAAGGTAGCCTGATTCGGCAAAGGATGTGAGCATACGGATCAGGGCTATCCAAACACGTTCTTCGAACTCCCACTCTTTGTCAAAAGGGGCGCGATCAGCGATGGACTTTAGCGCCCAGAAGTAGCTATTGCGGACGATGGATCCCTTTTTTTTGTAGGGAGGAACGTCTTCGTTACAGATAAATAGAACTTGATTGTCGATTCGAGCTCGCATAGTGAACTGGCGGGAAAGCACTAGCCATAGACTAGCTGTGGTCTGGTTTTGGTGAGGCTTTGTAGAGCCTTTGAGAGAGAAGGACTGTAGGGCTGTATTGATATAGTCTGAGAGAGACAGTTTGGATAAGAACACCAATGGTCGCTGCCGTTTCCCTGCAAAACGTTCACAAAGTTTATAACAATACCTGCGTTGTCAACGATTTCTCACTGGCGATTCATCCAGGGGAGGCGTTTGGGTTGCTAGGGCCTAACGGTGCTGGGAAATCAACGACGATTCGGATGCTAACGACGCTTGCTCAGCAAACCCAGGGAGACATTGTTGTCGCTGGCTACGATGTGAGCCGTCAGCCGGCTCAGGTGCGCAGTCAAATTGGTGTGGTGCTACAGCAGGTGAGTGTGGATGCGGATCTGACCGTTTGGGAAAATATGGAGTTCCACGGGCGGATGCATCATATTCCAACACTCCAGCGGAAACAGGCGATTCGCCGATGGTTGGACTACGTGGAGCTGAGCGATCGCATTAACGATAAGGCCAAAACGCTCTCAGGCGGGATGAAAAGGCGGCTGCAAATTGCCCGCGCGCTGCTGCACAATCCCAGCATTTTATTTTTGGATGAGCCGACGGTTGGACTCGATCCGCAAACCCGGCGGCGGCTGTGGGAAATTATCCGTGAGCTGAATAAGCAGCAGGGGATGACGATGCTGCTGACGACTCACTATATGGAAGAAGTTGAGTATTTGTGTGATCGCATTGGCATCATGGATCATGGTCAGCTCATAGAAACCGGTACATTGACTGAACTGCGGCAAAAGCACGGTGAAGGGATTGTGATGAAGCAAAAGGGGAGTGACGAAGACTCTGCCAAGGGAAACCGATGGGAATATCTCTTTTTCCCAACGCTGGCAGAGGCCAATCACTATCTTGACCAGCAGCCCGACAAAACCGGTATGATGACTCGCCCTGCTAACTTAGAAGATATTTTTGTGGAGCTCACGGGCCGTAGCCTAGATTGACGCTAAGCAAAGATCAGCTAAAAAAAGGAAACAGCGATGTCTCGGCTTGCCAGTACCATTGAAGCGATTCTTTATCTCAAAGCGCAGCCTCTGAAAATTGCTCAGATTGCCGAATTTGCAAAGTGCGATCGCGAGCAGGCTGAAGAAGGTCTAATTGAACTGATGGGCGAATATGCTCACCGTGAAGGGGCGCTAGAAATTGCTGAGACGGAAGAAGGCTATGCTCTGCAGCTAAGAGAAATCTACAAGCCTCTAGTAGACGCTGTGGTTCCCCTCAATATCGGCCTTGGGGCATTGCGGACACTAGCGGCCATTGCCCTACGTAGCCCTATCGCCCAAAACGAGCTAGTTGAGCTGCGCGGTTCTGGGGTCTACCAGCATGTGCCCGATTTGATCGAACAGGGCTTCGTCAAAAAACGGCGGCAGGCCGATGGTCGCTCATCTTGGCTACAGATTACCGAAAAGTTCTATCAGCATTTTGAAATAGACAAGCTGCCAGAGATTAGCAACCTCAGACTCCCCAAACCGCTTACCCCCCAGAATGCAAACCAGAACACAACCCAGACCGCAAATCTGCCTGAAATCCCAACGTCAGAGATCCCTGAGCAGCATGACGAGGCCGAGGATGTAGCGCGCGCGGATGAAATCACAACGGCAGACAAAACGCCTAATCAAGTGCCCAACCAAACGACAGCCAAAACCCCACCGTCCGCCACTGCTGAAGCTTAAGAAAATGCCGAAGTGTCGCATTGTTCGTTAAGCTATCACTAGCTTCCATTGAAATCGCAGACTTTTTTATCAGGTATGGGTATCCATATTTGTGAGAATACACCCATCTTAATCATCGACTCAATGGCTAAGCTGACGTTAGTTACGCAGTATCTCTATGGTTTTCAATCCTGAAAGTGCAGACTTCATTAGCCTGAATTCAGAGGACGGCAAATCTAATGAGCTGCTCAACTACCTGCAACATCAGCCGCCCGAAGTTCTTACCCGTGTTGCCCAGTCAGTAGGCAGTGAAATTAAGCAAATCATCTCTCACAATGTGCAAGGGCTAGTGGGCGTTTTGCCTTCAGATGGCTTCAACGTTCAAATCAATACTGATCGCGAGAACTTAGCGGGCCTCCTTGCATCAGCCATGATGACCGGTTACTTCCTCCGTCAGATGGAGCAGCGCATGGAGCTAGAAACTAACTTATCTGGCTCACTCGATCTAGAGCATAACGAGCTCGACAACGGCGGACTCAATCTCGATAAGCTCGACCTAGATGGGCTAGCTGATCAGACATAGCGGCTCCTACTGCAGCTCGGCTGGCAGAGCAGTCGGTTTAACCTCGATCTTTTGCAGCTTGTTGGCCCGTACCACTTCCACTTGCAAAGCCTCGTCAATGCCGCTTTTCTCAACTTGCGCCTGCACATCAGTCACATCTTGAATATCGACGCCATTGACCGTCTTGATTACATCGCCGCGCTGGAGCCCTGCAGACTCGGCAGGCGTTCCGGGCATGACTCGCACGATCACAACGCCGCGCTCTTCGTCAATTTTGACCCCCATCTCGTCGTCCCGATTAATGCGATCGCGCATCTCTGGATCTATATTCACCATCTGAATGCCCAGGTAGGGATGCCGCACCTCACCCGTTGCAAATAGCTGATCAGAAATTCGCTTTGCCGTTTCTATTGGAATCGCAAAGCCTAAACCCTGTGCGTTAGCCCGGATAGCCGTATTCATGCCAATGACTTCCCCATTCGCATTCAGCAAGGGGCCACCCGAGTTGCCAGGGTTAATCGCCGCGTCAGTTTGAATAAACTGGACTCGCTTATCGGCAATGCCCACCTGAGTGCTGGTGCGATCCAGCGCGCTGATAATGCCCGCTGTAACCGTATTGTCGAGTCCAAGCGGATTGCCAATGGCGATCGCCCACTGCCCAGGCGACAGATTATCAGTCGTTCCCAATGGTGCTACAGGCAAGTCAGTGGCTTCGATTTTAATGACGGCGACATCGGTCACTGAATCGGTGCCAATGACCTCGCCGGTAAAGCTACGGCCATCTTTGAGGGTGACATTAACGGTATCAGCCCCTTCGATCACATGGGCATTGGTCAGCAGTTTGCCATCCGCACTCAAAATAAAACCAGAGCCCGTACCCTGTTCAAACCGTTCCGGTAGCTGGGGTGGCTGAGGTAGCTGCGGCGACTCATCGCCAAAAAATCGCTTGAATAGACGCCGATTTGACGACTCGTTTGATCCTCCCGTTGAGCGAGACGCATCGATTCGGACAACGCTCGGACCGACACGATTGACTGCCGTTGCAATAAAATTGGCATCAATTGGGAGGCTAGGTGAAGGGGCTTGGGCGATCGCTTCTTGAGAGGCTGGGACAGCGGCTGGCAGAGGACGCTCAACGACAGGTCGTGCCCTCGCACTCGGATTCAAATAGGTGTGTCCAGCCCAACCCACACCGGCCCCAAGCAGTACTAACAGCCCACCGAGCCCCAGATGTTTAGGAGTAACCCCCATGTTTTATCTTCCCCAAAGTCCCTATAAATCAGTTCGTAAAAATAAAGCAGTCTGTCAAAAAATAGAGCTGACTTTCTGTATAAATTTGAGTCTATTTGAGTCTATAACATAGACCTGTTCAGGCCGACCCTAGCGCTGCCTATCACTCGCTACTCCACTTTATCGAGTTCTGACCTATCGAGGGCCGAGAGATGATAAGCGCCTCGCCTGCTCTCAATGCTAAGTTAACCCTCCCGAAAGCCGATGGATTGCGGTGAAAATTATTGATATCTATTTAGATTCAGCAGATCCTAGATTCAGCAGATCCTAGATTCAGCAGATCCTAGATTCAGCAGATTCCAATCGCAATCACACGCTAGATCTCAAGTCACCCGTCGTTAGAACAGCAAATCATCATCAAATGGCAGATTCACTCCCCATCTCCGACGTCAGCAGCAGGCGATCAGACCAGCGCCCGAATCAGAGCCTGAAGCGAATATTTGCTTCCGCCGCGATGATGGCAGGTCTGTTTGCACCGCTGATAGCTACCCTCTATAGCCCCCCATCCGCAGCTGCCAGTCCCGACTGCCCAGCGGCGCTAGATCGCATTCAGCGCTATACCGTAGCGTCGGGAGATACCTTGGCCAGCGTAGCAGCAACCCACCAGCTTCAGCCAGCCACCCTGCTGAGTTTTAATCGCACGGCTGCAAACGGCGCGATCGCCCCTGGGACCACACTGCTCATTCCCCCTTTCAACGGCGTTGCTGTCAGTGTTTCTGCTGACGAGAGCTGGCAATCCCTAGCAGAACGTTACGGTAACCGCCCCGAGGTTCTATTTGAGGTCAACGGCTGTGTCTCTGAAGTACCGGGTCGTATTTTTGTGCCGGGGGCTAATCTGATTGCGCTCAGCAGTAGCCGCCAAAGTACGCCGCAGCTATCTGGCTATCCGCTGTCTCAACCTGCTGATATTGTGCTGAGCTATGGCTGGCAGCCGCATTCCACGCGCGACGAGCTGGTTTTCAACAACGGTATTGCGTTTGCTGCTGATCGTATGACTGACGTGATCAGCGTAGATAGTGGCACGGTTGCGTTTGTCGGCGAGCGTGAAGGCTCTGGCCAGATCGTAGTAATCAACCACGCTCAGGGCATTCAAACTCGATATGCCAATATCAGCGATGTTTCTGTGAGCGTCGGGCAGTCTGTAGGTGCGAACGCCGTGATTGGCAAAATAGGGGGTGATGCGCCTGCATACCTGTACTTTGAGGTTCGTACGAGTTCAGATGCTGGTTGGGTGGCTCAAGACCCTGGTAGATATTTACCGGCGCTAGAGTTGCGATAGAGAGAAGCGTGTTAGGAAGAAGCGGTACGAGTGTCATCTTTTATCACAAACGCAAAGAAAACCTAGCCGAAACCTAGCCAATCGTCTAATATGCCTCTACAATTCCGGTATCTTTTGGACCAGAGGCTCCTTTAGCGGAATCCTTTCACTATGACTAGGCCGTCAGAGAGATTGAAAAATATGAAGCTTTCAAACGACCCTGCAAGAGGATTGCCAGTTAAGGACCTCCCGCCCAAAACATCCCCCTCCTCGGTAACGGTAGCGAGCTCCCAGCAGCGATCCAAGAAAGGATCCGCCGGTGAGACAAGTCCGAAACCGGATAGCCTCCCCTTCATCCCATCCTCAAAGGGCTCCCAGCTAGCCTTCAACTTGCTGCTAGTGAGACCTTGGGTCTTGGTTGTTAGCTTTTGGTTAATATCTGTATTGAGTGCAGGCGTGGCATTAGAGGGCCTGATTAGCCCTAAAAAGCTCATGATGGATCTGCCACAGCCTGAAGCGGAAGTCAGTTCGAGTGCTGATAGTAATGCTTTCCTCAGCGTCGAGCCAGAATCTGCTAACGATCCTGCGAATAGCACCACTGCCCGCGATCCGGTGACAGCAGACGCCGCCGATAGTGCTCAGTTTCCGGCATGGCCTTTAGGGGCGTTAGTAGGCACTTGCGCGGCGGGTTGCTTAGCGATGTCCAGGCGACGAGCGATGGCACGGATGGCGGCAGTGCGTTTGCGAGGGAACCGCAAGGGTCGCAGCACAACTGTCCGTGCTCAGGCGAATCCCGCCGCGCGCTCAGGTCAGCCTAATCGCAAAGTCGTTATCAAAAAGCCTGCAAAATCAGCACCTGCTCCGGCCAACAGTCCCACCGCTTCAGCCAACAGTCAGAGTTCAGCCAATAGCAAGAGAACTTACAGACCGCTTAGCAGGCCGCAACTCTCTCAACCGGCCCGGAATAAACCGGTAACAGCAGAACAGGCAACCGCTGATGCGATCAGCGTTAAACGGCGAAGACCTCGCAGACGCCCTAGCATCGCACCGAAAAAGCCAGCGATCGCTGGACAAGCGTTGATTTCTCGCACTACCACTGCGCAGCAGGCAATTCCCACCACTCGCATTTCTAAGCCTCGCCCCGTCCCTCATCAAAAGCGGCGTTCCACTGCTCGCGGTGCGGGTCGTCAGGCTGTAGTCAGCGTTGTCCCAGCGAGTGAATCTCATGCACTTGACTGGACGAACGGTAGCTTAGCCCACCAGCTGGATGTGCGCCCCCAACGAACGGCTTCGATGTAGTACAGGTATCGCAGCGTCGATATAGTCTCTTCGACTCGATTAAATAATCTGCTGAACCCAGACCAGCGCCTCTTGCGAATTTCGCACATACCCTTTGGCTTGAGCCATCTCTACTGCTTTAAGCGCTTTTCCTATTTCGGGGCCGGGCTTCATCCCTAGTCGTTTTATTAGCACATCACCCGTTATCAATGGCTGACTGTGGGCAATTTTATCTTCAGCATTGAGAAATTTTTCGATCATGGGTTTCAGCGTATCTAGCGTGACGCCTTGGGCGATTGCCAACAGCGACATCGCCCAAAATCCGCTGCCGACTGCCTTGAACAGAAAAAATTGCTGTGAGCGGCTCAGCGGTCCGTCCCGCATCGCCTCAATATCGGGCTGCGCCTTTAGCAAGCTCAAGATAACTTGGGACTCGCTGCGGCTATACCTGAGTGCCATGAGTTCAGCTTCAGCGTAGATTGGCTGAGCGCTCAGCAGCCGACTGAGCTTGGCTGCTTTTATCCAGCTCCGGTGAAAGCCAGCCGGAACGGGTTTGAGCCAGCCCTGTAAGCGCGCTGCGTAGCAAGGGAGCCTCTCTGCCAGATGATTCATGGCTAGATCAATCGCCGCGAGTTGCTCGATGCTTTCAGCATCGAAATGGGGCAGACAAAACTGCAATAGCTGACTTTTTAAAGTGAGATGCTCAATGAGATTGAGCTGATTGCGGCTTGATGTGATGCTCAGACTCGATGGAACGCTCAACAGTGCGTCTAGCTCACTACGCACTCGCTCAATCGAAACCGTTTTTAGCTGGGGGGCAAGCTGCCGGATAGCCGCTTGCGTTTCGGGGGTTATCGTGAATCCCAGCTGGGCGGCCTGACGATAGGCCCTCAGCAGTCGCAGCGGATCTGCTTCCAGATTTTGGTAGCTCACCATGCGTACGCTTTGACTGGCAATGTCAGATTTGCCTTCTAGCGGGTCAACTAGCGTTTGGGTTTGAGGATGGTAGGCGATCGCATTGATCGTAAAGTCTCGCCGGTACAGATCTGCTTCTAAGCTATCGCCCTGCTGCTGAGCAAAATCAACTGTCGTGCGATCAAAGACAACCCGCGCAATCTGCCGCGCCTCGTCGAGTACAACAAACCCAGCGCCGTAAGCATGGGCGATCGCTGAAGCGGTTTCGACGGCGCGCCCAGCAAGTACAAAATCGAGATCGAGGTAGGTGGGTTGACGCTTTAGCAGGCGATCACGGACGCTGCCGCCAACGAGGTAGGCATCTACAGGTAACCAGTCAAGAGAGAACGGCCAGGTGTTGGGCGAAAACAGCGACATACAAACAGAAATTAAAAATCTTACGCTACAGTGAAATAAAGCATCAGTGAAAAAAGCTCAGTGAAGTAAAGTTGCTCTAACGCGTTACTGTGAGGTTTGGCAAAATGTGTATTTGCGTCAACTGCCACTATGTCGATAGCTGCATTACCTATCATGCGGTAGAAACCAACCACCAGCAGCCGCATCTCAGCGAGACGCCTGTCTTTGAACCTACTAACCCAACTATCAACGCTAACATCACTTTGCCGAAGCTAGAAGTGAACGGCGAGCAAACGTCTCAAAGCAGCGAATTTGGTTTCGAGTACGACGTGGTAGGTTGCGACAGCTTTACTAAAGAAATGGGCAAGTGGGCCAAGCTGCGTCCGGGAGAAGCCGTTCCGACATAGCGACGGGGCAGGGCCTGCGTATCTCGCTTATGCCTTGCACTCCTGTAGACTTGACTCATAGTGCCGCGTCTTGCTCAGTGCGTTTTTTAGCGTTCTTCTTTTTACAGACACAGATTTTCACAGACACAGACAGTTTGAGCAGACCTTTCCAGCGCAGCCAAGGTCATGGTCTACTGTCTAAATCCTAGTTGTCCGGAGCCGCAAAACCCCAGCGCGGCCAATTTTTGTCAGGCTTGTGGGACACCTTTAATATTAGCGGACGAGACTCTGCCAGAGCGCTATCAGCTCACAGGGCTTTTGGCTCAAGGGGGATCGGGGCGTACGTTTTTAGCGCAAAGGCTCGCTAGCGATACCGCCAAAAACAATCCAGAAGGCACTTCAGAAGACGGTCTGGGAAAAGCGTCTTTTCAGTGCATTGTCAAGCAAATTTACCGCCAGCCTTCGGTAGAAGACACCGCGTTTAAGGCAGAAGCCGCTCGGCTGCAAAAGCTAGGAGAGCATCCCCAAATTCCAGCCCTGCTCGCCGCTATAGAAAACGAGCTAGGCCAGTTTTTGGTGCAGGCGTTTGTCCCTGGCGATCGCTTAGGAACGCAAATAGAAAAAAAGGGACCACAGACAGAGGCGCAGGTGCGATCGCTGCTCACTTCTCTAGTACCTGTGCTGCAATATGTCCACAGCTTTGATGTCATCCACCGCGATATTAAGCCTGACAATATTATCCTGGCTACTGACGGCGATCGCTTACCGAGCCTGGTCGATTTTGGCTCAGCCAAATGGGTCCGCAAAGCTTTGGCCAAAACAGTCATTGGCAGTGCCGAATATGCTGCCCCTGAGCAATCGATAGGTCAAGCAACGTTTGCCAGCGATATCTACAGTTTGGGCCTAACTTGCCTACATGCGCTGAGTGGGATCCATCCTTTCTCGCTTTATTCTGCCGCTGAAGATAGCTGGGTCTGGCGCGACTATCTGCCGCAGCCGATTGAGCCTCGCTTTGCACAACTGCTAGATCGAATGGTGGCCCGCTCCTTGCAGCAGCGTTATGAAAATATGGATCAAGTTGCCCTCGATTTACAGTTTTCGAGCAACTCTCTACTGCGTATTTCCCAGCAGCTGTTCAGTCGCGCTCAAGACGCCGTCGCCCCGCTAAAAAGCGCACTACAGACCGGTGTCGGCGAAGTGGCTAGTCGAATTGTGGTCACTAACCCCCAGATTTGGCGACGCCGCGAGCATCTCTGCCAAGCCAGCAATCAGCCGATTGGAAAGATTTTGGCGATCGCGATTAGCCCCCGTATGCCGATTTTTGCAACTGCTGGTAACGATGGCTCCGTCCGCCTCTGGCACCTGCTCGATGGTCAGCTTTTTCATACGTTTCCCCGTCGTCGGCTGATCGGCAATGGACATACCGCTGCAATTACGGCCCTGAAGTTTCACCCAGATGGCAGAGCGTTCTATAGTGCCAGCGCCGACGGTACTATCAAAGAATGGGACAGCCAGCAGCGCTGCTGGCTCAATACCTTGCCCACCGCTGGCTGGGAGCCGACGGCCCTAGTGATTACGCCCGACGGCACTCAGTTGATTAGTGCCTATAGTGACGGTCAAATTATCGTATGGGATATTGCTACGCTTCGCCCTGTTGCCCAGCTTACTCAGCATCAAAAGGGTGTGCGGGCGATCGCCCTTGCACCTCGGTACAATCTCCTTGCGAGTGCCAGCGATGACGGCACCATCAAGTTATGGCAATATCCGTGGCGACATCCGCAAAAGGTTTCGCCCCAGTTAGCAAAAACAATTTCACTCGATCAACAAAGCCACAAGCCGTTCTTCAAAGAGAAAATTGCCAGCTTGCAAAGTAGCTCACCAGGCATCGCCGCGATCGCGTTCAACGAACAGCAACAGCCACTACAGCTAATAGTGACAACGACAGCTGGCCTCGTTCAGATCTACCGCCTAGATGCGCAGCTAAATCCGAGTGAACCAACAGTACTTTACCAATCGCCGCTGCCGCTGACCGCCTTTGCACTTAGCAGTGACGGGACGCTTGCTGTTGGCAGTGAAGACAAGCTGCTGACGCTATGGGATATCACTACAGGTGAGTGTGTGGCAACGCTCGCGCATGACTGGGGCGTGAGTGAGATCGCCTTTAGCCCCGACGGCAAAACCCTGATCACCGCTGGTCATGACGAAGTGATTTCTATTTGGGATAAAGATGAGGACTAACGACCTAGCCGTTGACGAATGCGACGGACCATCATTCCCGCTTCAGGAATGCCTAGTACAATCGTCAGCAGCACAAAGATGGCGAGTCCAACCGCACCAGCGACACACATTCCAAGCAAATTAGCCGCAAACCCTTCTGTCCCGATCAACCTAGAGAGTGCTCCGAAGGTCAGCCAGCAGCCGACACCACTTAGCGCACTCGCAGCCGCTAAGGTCAAAAGCGTTCGGCTCCAGTCAAGCACTGGCAGCCCACCAAGCTTGCGATGTAGTAAAACCGTCATCGCAACTAGTGAAACAACATTGACGCCAATTGTGGCGATGACCAGCCCTGCGGGACCGAGCCAGTTGAAGAAAACGTAGTCTAAAACCCCATTGACCACGATGTTAACCAAACTGATTCTAAAAGGCGTTTGACCATCGCCCAGGGCGTAGAACACGCGCACCATCACATCGCGAGCAAGATAGATAAACATACCCGCCCCATAGGCAACCAGCAGTATGGTGACAAGCGCCACGGCCTCCTCACCAAAAGCACCTCGCTCGTAGACGACTTTGACAATTGGCTGAGCCAACGTCACAATCAGCGCGCTCATCGGCAGCATGGTCAGGGCAACCAAAACCAAGCTCTGACGGATGTATCCCTTCAGCTCACCCCACTGAGAAGGGTCCGAGGCCCGCGAAAAAATGGGTAGAAACGGGACCAGAATGATGTTGGAAACGATGCCTAAAGGGGCCTGCACGAGCAGATTGGCATAGCCCAATGCGGCCAAGGTGCCAGGGATAAAGGCAGCGAAGAACAAATCGGTGTATACGTTGATTTGCATCGTGCCAGAGGACAAGGTTGCCGGGACCAATACCTTGATCACATCCCAGACGCCAGGCTCTTGAAGGTTAAACCGTAGGCGCAAACGGCCCAACCCAGACTTCCACAGTGCTGGAACTTGAATCAGCCACTGGAGAACCGCGCCTGCGAGCGACCCCCCTGCGAGAACCATCCCGCCCAGCATGGCATAGCTCGGATCGGTGATGTCTTCGCCGAGTATCAGCCACAGAATGCCGACGCCGACAATCACCGCTGAACTAGATAGCAACGGACTAATAGAGGGTAGCCAATATTGGTCTGCGGCATTGAGGGTGCCAAAGCCAATGCCGATGAAGCAGGCAAACAGGGTAATCGGGGCCATGATCTGGAGCTGTGCGATCGCGATCGCTCGGCTTTCTAGCCCAATATCTGTCGCCAAAAAGCCCCGCCCTAACAGATCAATAATGGGTTCGGCGTAGAAGGCCATTGCCACCGCAACGCCAGCCAGGATAATCCCGACCACGGTCGTGACTGTTTCGACAATCGGCGCGATATCTTCGCGTTTGCGCTTGGAGACGGCGCTGACAATAGCGCTGTGAAAAGGCCCGTTAATCCCGCCGAGCAATATCAACAAAAAACCCGGTATCACATAAGCCACGCCGTAAGCGTCCGCCACAGAGCCTGTGCCAAAAGCCGCTGCGATCACCGTTTCGCGCAACAGGCCAAAGACCTTGCTCAGCAGCGTAGCGACTGCCACAATACCTGCAATTCCTGCTAGCGATCGCTTACCCAAAAGTGCTTACCTCTTTCCTGCCGAGTGCCCTTTAGCCGCATCGATTTTGATCAGATCAAAATGACTCAGCTTTAAAAAATGGCCAGTTCTCATTTAATCACTCCTTGATACCGATATCCCCGACGTCTGTACTTGCATAAAGCAGCTCAGCGAACAGCAGCGCGCATCCAGCCGCTGATCCAGTCCACAATAATGGTCAGCAAAATAAACACGCTCAGCGTTGCCGCCAGCCCGCTGTAATCAAAGCTGCTGAGCTGCTCCGTCATCACTCGGCCCAGCCCCCCTGCACCGACTAGTCCCACAATGACTGTCTCACGCAGACACACCTCCCAGCGGTAAAGGATATAGGCTAGAAACCGCGACAGATTGGCAGGCAAAATGCCGTAGAAGATCAGAGCGCCACCCGAAGCGCCGAGCGATCGCAGGGCTCGCAGCGGCCCATCGGGCAAATTTTCATTCACCTCGGCCATCAGCCGCCCTAGGATGCCAAAATTATGAATTGCCAGCGCCAGCGCCCCCGGTAAAATGCTCGGGAACATACCGTACAAAATCACTAAGGCCAAAATGGGTGCGGGACTCGCTCTGGCCCCCAACAAGATCCCTCGCGAAACCAGCAGGCTCAGGTGAGCCAAGCCCCAGCGCGATGGTTCGATAGATGGCTGAAGCAAGCCGCCCGGCAAGAAAAAATTTTGCGCAGAGGGAAACGAAAATGCGATGCCACCCAGCCCTGCCAAAGTAATCGCCAGCACAGACATGGCAACCGTTTGCAGGGCAATTGGCACTAGCGAGAGAGAGAACTCGGGCAAGACTTGGGCCGGGGTTACCTGTATAGCAATGTCTGCTAGGAGCGATCGCGCCCTCCCCCATCGGCTCCAGTCAATCTCCAAAGCCGCAAAACACAGCGGTACGGCGCAGGCGATGGTCAGCCAAGAAAGCCAGACAAACCAGCGTCGAGGATGTCTGAGGTCAGCACTTTGAGCCTGAGGGCTTTCCGTCTTTTTGCCCCCGCGAGCCAAATCCATCCGACTGACAAATCCCATTTGCCGTCGGAGCCACCCGCTCCAAAAATCCACCGCTCCATTCAGCGCTATCAGCGCGTAGAATCCCGTCCATAGCTGTTCGTATTGCAGCGACTTCAGGCTCAAAAAAATCTGATAGCCTAATCCACCTGCGCCAATCACACCGAGTACCGCCGCCGAGCGCAGCGAACACTCAAACCGATAGAACCCATAGGAGATTAGGTTTGGCAACGCCTGAGGCAATAGGCCATAGGCGAAAGCAACCCCAGGGTGAACGCCGCTATGCACCAAGGCCATCAGCGGCGCAGTCGGCGTCTCATCCAAAATTTCTGAGAACACTTTGGCCGTAATTGCGCCAAAGGGAATCGCGATCGCCAGCACCCCCACCAGCGGATCTAGCCCCAGCACATTCAGCAGCAGCAGCCCCCAAATCAGCTCATGGATCGCTCTTGGAATCGCCAGCAATCCCCGCAGCCCCAGCCAGAGATTGCGCCCTCCCGCTCCCGGCCAGCAAACCTGCCACCATACCCGCGAGCAGGCGATTCCCCCGACCAGTCCGACAACCAAGCTCAAAGCTGTACCGCATACCGCGAACGCCAGCGTCGTTACCGTTGCCTCTCCGATAACCCGCCCAAATTCGCTATCTAGCGCGGGATGAAGCGCAGCGCTCCAGAACTGACCGACCAGAGCAAAGCCCGCCCAGTTGACCACCGGCCTTCGGCCAATACCAGAGAGCCACAGCGACCAGGCCGTCAAAGCGAGCCAAAGCAACAGCGGAGTGTAGCTAAACAACCGAGGCTGATTGAAATGTTTACTAAAGCGCATACAGACTGGTTAGCAGCTCGTCGCTGAGGTTGGCGCTGGGCACGTCGAATACCAGACAGCCTTGCCGTAGTCCGATAATGCGATCGCAATACGCCTTCGCCAGTGTCACATCGTGAAGCGCGATCAGCAGCGTCTTGTCTTTGCCCAGCTCATCTACCAGCTCGCTTAATAGCGCCATCATGTCGTGCGATCTTGCCGGATCCACGCTCGCCACCGGCTCATCGGCCAAAATAATCACCGGATCTTGCACCAGCACACGTGCCAGCGCCACTCGCTGCTGCTGGCCGCCTGAGAGTCTGTCAGTACGAGCATGCAGCTTATCTGCCAAACCCAGCCGACTCAACGCCTGCTGCGCCGTTGCTATCTGCTGAGGCCATATCAAAGACCACACTGCCTTCCACAGCGGCCAGCGCCCGAGATGGCCGGCATTGACGTTGTGAACCACTGGCAAATTGGCCACCAGATTGTGCTGCTGATAGATAGTGCCAATTTGGCGTTGCACCTGCCGCCTTTGACGGCCTCGCAGTTTTTGCAGCGATCGCCCCAACACCCACACCTCCCCAGCAGTCGGGCTGAGCGAGCCATTGAGCACACTCAGCAGCGTACTCTTCCCGGCCCCACTTGGGCCGACCAAAGCCACCCGTTCTCCAGGCGCGATCGCCAAGCTAACCGATCGCAGCGCCGGGGTTGTGCCAAACTCACAAGTCACCTCCCTCAGCGCTAACACCGCTCTATTCATGCATCGCTCTAGTTTTGGATGTTGTTTAGCTAGGTGTTGTTTAGCCAGATGACACTACTTTATCTTGCCGATCTCACGGCCTACGGCTTCAATTTGAGCGTAGTTGCCATTATTAGTTTCTATGAACTTCTCAGCGCCAAACAGATCTAATATCTCAGCCTGCTCGGGATCGTTGGCATCTAGCGCCAGCAAAGCGGTCTGAATTTTATCGACAAAGCCTTCGCCATAGCGATCGCTCAGCCGATCGCTATTGACCACCCAGTGATAGTCGTAATAGGCAGGCGTTTGCCAAATCGCCTGTACCTTGCTCTCATCCACCTCACCTTCAGCTAGCCTGTCTAACCACACCTGCTCATTGAGCGCGCCAGCCTCGTAGCTGCCAGCCTCGACCAGTTTGAGCGTAGCGTCATGCGAATCAGAAAAGCCTGGCTCTCCTTTAAAGTCAGAGAGGGCAACACCGGCTCCAGCGAGAAAATACTGCGGCATCAAGCGCCCCGATGTCGATGACTCCGAGCCAAAAGTAAACGTCTTTTCCTTCAAACTATTCAAACCAGCCTCGTTATCAATTGGCGTTAACCCGCTGGCTGTATTGGCAATAAAAATGCTGTGAAACGTTTGGTCAATGTCTCTTTGAGCAATGGCATCAGCGCCCGGCACCTGCAGCCGAGCTTGCACGCCTGTCAGCCCCCCAAACCAAACCAAATCCAAATCGCCCACCTTAAACGCCGTAACCGCAGCCGTATAGTCAGTCACGGGCTGATACACCACCGGCACATCTAGCTCCTTGCTCAGATAGTCCGCTAGCTTGCCGTACAGTCGCTGTAGCTTTTCAGGATCTTGATCGGGAATGGCACCCACGCTCAAAGGAGCCGCAGACTCAGAACGCGCCCCTGACGACACTCCAGAATCGCTAGAATCACCACCGTCAGATTCACCCGCTGCACACCCGACGGCGAATAGCATTAGCAGGCTACACAGTCCAGATATTAAAAAGCGTCGCCGACAAATGAACAATCGTAGCAACAAGAAGCTGGTTCAGAATTCAACAGGACTCTGAGCGTATCAAGTTTTGCCTGCAACATCAATGGACTCTTTAAACGTTCTTTGAGGTCTAAGGAACTATCTGAGAAAAATGATCTGAGGAAAAGGGCGGTGAAATTTTCGCATCAAGAGAATGCCTGTCCAGAAATCAATCCCATTAAGAAATCAAGAAGTTTTCCCCAGGCTATTAGGCTATGACTATTTTGGGTTTCGTGATCGCAAGACGCTGTAAATACATCGGCTGAAATTCGCTCCTGCTCTTTCAACTTCCACGGCCAGTGAAAGGCGTTCGTATAGACTCACTTAGCTGACGCCGTATCGAAAGTCGCTGAGAGTCCTTGACACTATAGCCTTTAGGAACTGCCTTGAAAGGGAAAAATCAATAAACGTAATCCTAGTCCCTCAGCAATTGACAAGTTGCCTGAATCGCTGCGACTTTTCCATTTCTAATTTTGTTTATACTTTTTCCACAGGTTATCCACTGATTTCCCAAATGTTTTCCACAGGGAAGGGATAGTTTTCCACAGGTTTTCACGAAAAACCAATCGCTCTGTAGATTTCTTGGGATTTTGCGGATCCCCCACCCAGAATATGAGAGTCGGCCTCAATTTGATGAACAAATGAAACAAAAAACTCTTAAAAACCTTGAAGTCTCGTTTCAGTGAAATTATTCAAGAAAACGATTCCAGGTTTTTTTATCATTGACAAACCCTTATCTCTCTACGCAAAATGATTCGACCACCTGCCGGAAGTGCGGTGAATATCTAGAGGTTTTCAATGCAATTAACCGTAAGCATCTTGGCAGACATTCCTGAAGAGCTTCATGAATCCCTCAAAGGCTTCTTAGAAACTCACCCTGCTTGGGATCAAGATCGCCTGTACGCGGCGGCACTCTCCCTATTTTTGCTGCAAAATGGTCACAATCGAGGCGATCGCACTCCCTCACGGATATACCTCGATACCTTGTTCGACTACGCTCACTAAGACAGCCCAATAATCCAGCTCACTGAGACATCAGCTCCACTAAGACCAGACTCTCGCAACCTAAGAACGTACAATCGCCTCGCTCTCAAAGAGCCAACGGTCATGGTTTGCAGTCATGAACAAAAGGATATATTCCCCATTGTGAGGGAGTTTGGGTATAGTAGATTAAGTCAATAAGTGCTATATAGCCATGTCTGCCAATCCTGCTGATAGGGCATCTACCCGCCAGATGGCCCATCGGACGGCGACGCAGGATTCTTTGCTACTTAAAGAAGTATTACAGAGTATTAACGCGCAAAGCTGCCCGAGAACTTACAACTTCCACATGCATACCAACTGCTCAGATGGGAAACTGACCCCCGCTGAGCTGATGACTCAGGCTGTAGAAATCGGTCTGTACGGTATGGCTATCACAGACCATCACAACGTTAAAGGCTACCGCAAAGCCTGTGAGTGGATGGAAGACTGGCGCTGGCATAATCCATCTAGCTGGGGCCGTAAGCGTAAGTCCGGTGTAAAAGCGTTGCCCAAGCTCTGGACAGGAATAGAGATTACCGCCTTCCTGGCAGATACAGATGTTCACATCCTAGGCTATGCCTTCAGACCCGATAGCGAAAGCATAAAGCCGTACATTCAAGGCGGCGCGCCCAAAGGTGAAGCTCGAAAAGCTGAACGGGTCATCAACGCTATTAAATCAGCCGGTGGCATTGCCGTATTGGCCCACCCCGTCCGCTATCGTACAGATGAAATTACCTTGATTAGAGCAGCGGCTCGCCTAGGGATTGATGGCGTAGAAACGTACTATGCCTACGATAATCCAAAAGTATGGCGACCTAGCCCCGGCAAGACTGAGCGCGTGCAGATGCTTGCACGTGAGCACAACCTGCTCAGCAGTTGCGGGACCGATACTCACGGCAAGGTCTTAACCAAACGCCTCTGATAGGCTCTACCAAAGCTCAAGAAAAACCATCTGGCTCAAGAAAAACCACCTGGAGAAAAAACTCCAGGTGGTTTGAGTTTAGGAATTCACACAGCGCAGACATATATCCGTCGTCGGAGGCATTCCGACGCTCGCTAGCCAAACTTATAGCGTTACCCGGATGCATTCGGGTAACGCGAGTCACTTGGCCTGTTGTTCTGTAAGGCTTTCACCAAGGCAATCGTATTCAAGCCAAGTGAGAAACGCTTATAGTTACACAGTCCCATAAGACATCAGCGCAATTAGCCCTGCACATCCAGCCACGAGAAGAAGCCCCAACCCAATTGATTGACCTAATCCTTTACGTGCAACTCTCATTGGTACAAAACAGGCCATCGAGCCTTAGCTATCGTATATACCAAGACTAATTCAGCGATCCCCGAATGCATTTACTGAATGAGTAATCTGCAAACAAAAGTAACGATGCTTAAAGATTGTATAGATAAAGGTAAAGCAATATTAAAGTGCGCAGACACTTGCTAAACCGCTGAAATGGCTTTATCGCTGAGAATTTGGAGCGTTTTTATGAGAAGGCTGCAGTTGAGGATCAACGGGGATCGTCACTTGACTGTGGTTGTTCCTATTGCAGAGCCGTTCTTTTGCGACAAAGAAGCGTGAGCTAACTCTCACGAAGGAGGTCGCTCATGCTGTTTTACTGATGCACTTTCAAGATTTTATTTTTGTCTGAACCAGATTGAATGCAGCAGGTGGATAAGAGTTTTGTATAAGGAGAAATTATTCAGGAGCCATACTGTCGGCATTCTCAGGCTCTACACAGCCTTCTGGCTTGTAGGTGACATTGACGGCTACCTGATAGCGGGTAGGTACATCCGCTGACTCCAGCTCGATAGATTCTAGTTGGCTGAGTGCTAAGCGGTTGAGCACGCCGTAGCCAGTACTCTTTAGCACCTCGACGTCTTCGCGAGTTCCGTCAGGGCTAACTACCAATCCGATCAGCCCATCAGCCGGTGGAACCTCTCTACAAGCTTTAAACCCTGAGTCGATAGCTATCTCAGTGGCTTTTTCTGTGAGGTTGTCTCTTCCCTCAGCCGTCGCCAATAGCCAGTTGTCTGTCCGCTCTTGGGCTGCTTCTGTAGATACAGCAAACTCGCTATATTCATAGCTGTTGGCGAACAGTTGTGGATCGCCTTGGGCAGAGGCCGTCGCGATCTGACTGGGTGGCTCCACATCGATAGAGACAGCATTTTCCCCATTCTCTTCATCTTCAGCAGATGAATCGGTTGATGAGTCTGCGGGTAGTCGGCTGGCGATATCCGGGACTTCCCTTGTTCCCGCTGATTCTTGCCTTTCTAAGGCTTCTCCTATTCCTATCGTAGGATCGACAGTGGCCGGTTCAAGATTAGGTAAATCGCTGGCCGAGCCAGTTCGAGGAGCGCTACCGCTATTGTTAGGAGTTGTTGGGCCCTCTGGAGTCGAATTTCCGGTTGGTGAGGTTGGGATCTGAGGGGTGGTGCTTGGCACAATAGAGACGCGAGGAGGCTGGCGAATTCCTGTGGTCGGCAGTCCACTCGGCAGCTGGCGAACAGGAATAGAAGGCGATAGCGTCCGGTTCAGCGAAGGTGACAGGATTCGGCCTTGAGCGGGCTGATTGAGTGTAGCGGAGGGAAACGGGTTGGCTGCGACTGTCCGTCTGTTTGGCAGGCTGGTATTGGGCACAGAGGGCAAGCCGGAGGGTAGGGATAGCTTATCTAGGCCATCCGGGATGGATAATGGCTGTGCAAAATCGGGTAGACGGTTTTGCTCAGCCGGAGAAAGCTGTACAAGCGGCACAATTGTTTCTTCGGCGTCGGCTTCTTGAGCAGCTTGGCTGAAGGCCGCAAAGGAGATATTAGTGCCGGGGGCAAGGGCTATCAGAGCGGCATGGGCCCCCACTGACAGCAAAACACCAATGCTAGTAGGGCTGATCACATTGGCCGCTTTAGAAACAGGGCGAATGACTGATTTTAGGCGAGGGGGGAGAGCCATAAGATTTTAGAAAGCTGAATCTAATTCTTGAGCCAAGCAATTGCATCGAACTAATGGATCGAACTAAAAATATGCCATCTCAGCGGAAATACTGAGCCTGCGGTATGCCAATTCTAGCGTTAGTTTTACGTCCAGTTTCAGGCCGATAGCAGTCTTTCTGCGGGTCGGATTATGCTTTACGCCTTTACGCGTTAGTAGCTGATAGCTAGCTGTAGTGTGCACTTTGCTAACACTATAGAATTTATTTGTTCAGGGTATCGTAGCTGTTACCTTTTTGGTAACTGTCTGCACAATCAGCAGGGAAAAGTACGGTAGCTTCAAGTTGCGATGATGCCGTAGTCCTGTATAGATTTTTTGTTCGGGGCGGGTTGCATTTTCGACCGCATAGCTATGATCTAGTAGCTGACGCTCAGCCAAGAGAGTCCATACCTGAGAGTAGACGCTACTAACTTTCATGAGCACAACCACTTCGGCCCAGTCTAAGACTGCCGCCAGTTCATGAGTGCAGCTGGCAGCGCTGGGCTCGCCGCTGTTTTCAAAACTGTATAGCGCGGGTAGTATCGCTAGGCGCTGGGCTTGACAGGTGAGCGGAATACCGAGAGCAGCGGCGGCGGCCATTGGAGAAGAGACCCCAGCGATCGCCTCTACCTGCACCTCAGGGTGCTGCTCCAACAAGCTCTGCGATAAATACGTAAAAGTGCCGTAAAAGCTCACATCTCCTTCGCAGGCAAACACCACATCTGCGCTTTGTAAATATGACCACACGGCTTCTGCGGCTTGCTGCCAGGCGGCAGATAGCTGTTGAGCATCTTGTACATAGGGAAACGTGAGGGGTAAGCGTGTCTGTGAGGCGCTCAGCCAAGGGGTGACTGTCCGTTCTGCTAACCCTGGCTTGCCTTTGAGTCCGGCGGGAAAGGCGACGACTGGCGCGGCCTGCAACCGTCTGAGTGCCTTGACGGTGAGTAGCTCTGGGTCGCCAGGGCCAACGCCAATGCCATAGAGTGTGCCAGGTTGTTGTTGCAAAGCTTTTGTCGGGTGAAGATATCGTTGGTTGAAGGTATAAGCTTAGTAAGTATGACTTGGAATCGACACCGACGTTCTTGATTGTTTTCCTATGCCTTTACCTACGGTAATTTTACCGGGATACCTGGCGGGCGCTCAGTCGTATCAGGAGATGGAGCAGGCGATCGCACAGCAGGGATATCCAGTTGTCACCGTGCCCCTGCGGCGACGTGATTGGCTCTCGACAGTCGGCGGACGTTCTGTCATCAATATCATTCAGGTACTCGACGCAACTGCGCAGCGGGCCATGATCGATCATGGCTCTAAACAGGTCAATCTGGTTGGGCATTCGGCAGGGGGATGGATTGCTCGCATTTACCTAGGAGAGCAACCCTATGATGTCCACGAAAGCGATCGCCAAAGAACCTTTCCGCGCCCGGCTCGTCCCCATGTCAATACGCTCGTCACCTTAGGCACCCCCCACACCAGCCAAGAACGCTGGACGCGTAAGAATTTAGACTTTGTCAATCAGACGTATCCGGGCGCTTTTTATGACGATGTGAGCTATATATGCGTTGCTGGCAAAGCCATTGATGGGCAGCAGGCTAACTGGTTTACGTTCAATAGCTATAAACTAACGAGCGGCGATGGATTGGGCTGGGGGGATGGCATTGTGCCAGTTTCAGCGGCTCACCTGCAAGGGGCAACAAACCTGACGCTTGAGAAAGTTTTTCACTCGCCTCGTCCTCAACGGCTCTGGTACGGCTCTGCGGCTGTTGTCAGCCAGTGGGGCCAGTGGTTAGCGTAATCATTCCATCGGCTTCTATTCGTCTAGCCGAGTCGTCGGGTTGGGTCATCTAGCTGGGTTTGTCGAGTCGGGTGCAACCTCAGGAGTCTGAGCCTTTGGAGGCGCTTTTGGAGGGCTAGATTTTACGTTGGATCTTGAGGTCGCAGAGTTTGAGACAGCAGAATTTGAGGCAGCAGAGTTTGAGGCAGCAGAGTTTGAGGTGGCAGATTTTTCTTTAGTTCTGTCTTTACCTTTTTTCTTAGGTGGGTCTAGCGCCGCCGGATCTTCTGCTGTAGGTTTTACTAGCTGTCGGGAAGGCTTGCGCGCTCCTGATAGCCGCTTGATGAGCTGAGGCGTTGGATCGTGAAGCAGGTAAATGAGTTTGCTATTCGCCTGCCAGTTAGTCTCACCGAGCGCGACTTCTAGCTTGCCATCTTGCTCAATCACCAAAGGAACCATATCGCCTTCACGAATGAGTTTATTGACCTGTTTGCGCTGAGCCGCAATCGTCTCACCTGTGAATTCATAAGTTCCTCTTTCCACCGCGTCATCGGCAATAAAGGTATTCCATTGCTTCACGGGCAGTCGCGGTGTCTTTAAATCTCCTCGGCTAGCGGCCTTGATCTCATCTGCCTTGTTCTGCGGCAATACAGCAAACGCCCGCGGTGGCTGAAACTCTTCTAGGGCACGCTCCGCAATCACAGAGTTGACTTCGCCATTGCTAGTCACCGCCAAAAACGTACCAATTGAGCTGAGCCCCGCTTCCTCTAAAATCTCGCCATTCATCGCCGAGCCCACATATACCTCAAACCCTTCGGCTTCAGCTTTTTCGCAGGCAGTTTTATCGGTATCGATAATCACCACCGACTCGCCGCGATCTTTAAACAATCTGCCAATCGCTAACCCCAGAGCATTGCAGCCCACGATCACAACTCCCGTAGCGCTACTAGATGTCACGTTTAAAAGCTGAGCCAGACTTCGCGCCGTTAGCCCCTGGGCAAATACCGTCATCATAATTGTCAAAAACACCAGCGCTTTGATCGAGTCACCACCGTTGATTCCGCGCTCAGTTAGCAGAATGGCAAATAGGGAGGCGACTGACGCCGACACAATTCCGCGCGGCGATATCCAGCTCATAAACGCCTTTTGCCGCCAGTTGAGATCGCTGTTCCAGGTACAGACCAAAACATTAATCGGGCGGACGACCAGCATCAATACCAGCACAGTCATCACTGAGCCAGGTCCTAACTCGAAGACACTGGCAATAGAGAGATCAGCGGCCAGCAAAATGAACAGCACCGAGACTGAAAAAATGGTGAGCTGCCCTTTGAATCGCCGCAGCAATCGCTCTTCTGGCACAGAGATCGCCCGCACAACCATCCCTGCTACCACCGCGGCCATCAGCCCAGACTCGTCTCGCACGCTTTGGGCTAATCCATAAAGCCCCCAGATGCCCGCCAAGACAACCAGATTGCGCAGTTCCTCTGAAAGGAAATCTGCCTTTCTCAAAAATAGGGCCATCAGCCCACCGCCGCCGCCACCGATGATTGAGCCGATGCCCAAGCGCGCTAGCAGCCCTCCCAGGACAAAGACGGGATCGGTATCGCCATTGAGGATGATGTCTAGCACAACAACGGCTAGGATGGCTCCTACAGGGTCGATCAGGACCCCTTCACCCTCTAACAGGGTAGAGACTTTACGCTCGACGCCCACTTGCTTGAGCAGCGGCGTCACCACTGTAGGACCCGTGACCACCACTAGCGAGGCATACAAAAAAGCAATTGGCCAGGGAAACTCACCTAGCCAATGAGATGCAAGCCCACCCCCAATAAGAGTGATAAAGGTGCCGATTGTGATCAAATTGCGCAGGCTACCAGAAACCTTGCCAATTTCTTTGAGCTCTAAACTCAGGCCGCCTTCAAACAAAATCAGCGCAACGCAGAGTGAAACAATCACTTCTAACCCGACACCTAAGGACTGGGGGGTTAGCCAGCCCAGCCCGTCGGAGCCCATAGCCACCCCAAAGATCAGCAATAAAATAATGCTGGGTAGCTTTAGATATGCCGCTACCACCTGAGCAGAAATTCCTGCTAGGACGGTCAGCACTATTTGCAGCGTGATTTCGAAGGGCGCTTCCATAAATCAGGTGAGCGGCGGCAGCGAATAGCAGACAGTCAGCGTAGCAGCCACAGCTATCAAGCAACAGTTGTTAAATAGTTGTAGGCGAGTGTTGATCAGTTGGGCTAGAGAATCAAGCATAGCGCTTCAGGCGAACAGCACTGATAAAAAGTCGTTTAGAAAAAGCAGTCTGAAAACCTTAGCTGTCTAAAAAAATTGGGCTATAGGGGAATCTCTTCTACCGTATCTGCGGTGATTTGGCGGGCTTCTCGCAGTAAACGATAGGGGGCACTCAACAGTGAGTCTGAGGGGGAGAGGCGATCGCATCGCACATTAAACAGACAGCGATCGCACCGCCCTTTATCAATAGACACCTTAGGAAAATCAGCGCGATCGCGCATCTGAGCCAGCTGCATCGTCAGCCGCTGAAGATCCTGTTGAGTGTGCCGATGCTGGCCGATGCTGTAGTCAAACCGGTAGAAGCTTGGCTGAGCGTCTGTCATAGCGCCTAACCGCACAAACCAATAAGTCATTGACAGTTGCTCAGGCAGCAAATCCGTGGTTTCACAAAGTACGTAGAGATATAGACGCGTCTGCCAATCTTCACGCAGCCAGTCTTCACGCGGTGGCCGCAGATGAGTCTTCCAGTCAAAAATTTGCCCTTGCTCAGCGCTCAGTACAACCAGGTCGTAGACCACCGTCAGTAAATAGTCACCGAAGGCTAACGTCCGCTGGTGCTCGCTCTGGCTAAATTCATCTGGGCTGAGCTGATTTTGACTAACGGGCCTAGCAGCATCAGCGTCCTCAGTACCAGCAACACTAGACCGCTCAGCTGATGGCGATATCGGCAAATGCGCGAATACATCGGGCGCGGCCGTTGCCAGAGCAGCCATACTCTCAGCCATTTCTACATTGGCATCAGCGAGGAGCTCAACCGGTAAGTTGAGCGCCCGCTGCTGCATCAGCAGGTGGAACTGGCTACCCCACTGAGTGGTTATTTGCTGATCGTACGTAGCCGGCGTCGAGAGGGCGTCGAAGAAAATGTACTGGTATTTGCGAGGGCAGGTCTCTAACAGGGTGAGATGAGATTGAGAGAGAGGAAGCATGGGTAAGTGGGGATAATGCTACTTGGTGAGAACAAATACGCTTCCTTGGTTACCACGGCCAATTCGCAAATCCTTATCCAAATATGTAATTTCCAACCAGCCTTGCTGACGATCTGAGTTGATGGGAAAATCAAGCCCCTGAAGAAAATTCACCTTGGCAGTGCTTTCTAGCTTTGCTACGTATTGAGCAGGCGACTGATAGCCCAGGGTTCGCTGTAAGCCCACGACACCCCGGCTAAACTTCACGTTGACTCGGCGAGTAGCGGCTGGGCTAGAGGGCTCGAAACTAGCAACCACCGATACCAGCGCCTCGCAGTAAGGCAGGCTTTTGATTTCGGCAATGTTGTAGATTTTAGCTTGCGTAGGCCGAACGCACTGATAGATATTACCTAGCTGGGCCAGCGGCACGCTGTCTATTCCTAAGAGGCCCTGGCTGGTGGTGTAAAGTAAGCGCCAGTCGCCGGCTAAGAGAGCGGGGGCCAACAGCGGATCTGGGTTTGGATTGAGATCTTCTACGCGGGCAATGATGCTGGCAATCGCCTGGCGATCGCTTTGGGTAGCCAGTAGACCTCGATCAACGGAGGCGATCGCATCTCTCAAGTCATGTTTGCTGAGCATAGGCAAAGAAATATTTTCCAGAGATTGACATCACTTGCTATTCGATGTAATTAATGCGGTGGTAATGTAGATTAATAACTGCTGTGAATTCGTTCACTTTAAAGGCATATCCGGGAAAACCATCCTCAGCTTGTGTAGTCACCAGCAGGCCGTCTACACACCGTTTCAATCAAACCGTTTTGGTTAATTCAGCTTAATGAGCAACTATTCCAACCCATCTGTTCGTCAAATCCCCCGAGAAGAGCCAGCAGGTGTCATTCCTCTACAAAAAGATTCGTCCATTCTCAACTGGCTAGAAGGAACTGGCAGGTTAATTCCTCGTCAACCTATTGACAGTGTAGGAGATGAGCCCGAACCCGAAGAACTTGCTGATCTGATGGGAAACGACGACAAAGACGACGATGACGATGATGATATGTCGCTGGATGACGACAACACTTGACGACAACGCTTTAAGTATAGATTTTAGCAGCGTGACTAGACTTAGGACGAATGACCAGAGAGGCTGTCTAGCAATTTGCCCGAGCTAGTGGGATCAAATTTTGCCCAGCTAGCTTCATGCAGAATCTTCTAAGTCATTGGCAGAAGTAATGTCTGAGGTGTTCTAAGAAACGTCTCCGTACTTCGCAAGTATAGATATTGCAGATATCTACTGTCCTGGTAGTTTACGCAAGCAGGCGAATAGCTGTGTAGGTTTGGGATTTTCGGCAAATATCTCTCTGTATATGTTGTGCCAAATGGCTCCAAGCAGCGTAGAATAACCCTGTAAAATCGACTTCAAGAAGCTGTCAGTGTAATTACTGAATCGCAGTGATAGCTTAGAACACGTTGAAGCCGAAAACGCAGCTTTATAAGAGATAAAGCAGATCAGAGACAACGCTGAATGGCAAGCAAAATCCAGCTTGTCAAAGCGCGTAAGATCAGGAACTAACCTCAGGTGAGCCGCTAGCTGGCTTTGAGATGTAACGTCCTGATTCGAGATGGGAAAGGTGTGTGGTAGTGAAGGAATGATTAATTGTGGATGCTAGGTTTTCATCGAAGCCGGTAGGGTTATCAGGCGGAAAGCTCTCGGCTGTGTTGGCGCTTTGTTTGTTAGGATTCGCGCTCACATTAGATGTAGATGCCGGACGAGGGTTTGGAGCCGAGATTGCTAATCTCACTATGCCGTTAGCAATCAGCGCTGGACTATCGGCAATGGCGGGCTACGTTGTTTTGCCCATTCTACAGCAGCTTAAAGCAGCTCAGTTTATTCGAGAAGATGGGCCAAGGGCTCACCTAAAGAAAGCGGGAACCCCTACGATGGGGGGGATTTTCTTCATTCCTGCGGCGCTTTTGGTCGCACTAGCGTGGACAGGCTTTGCGCCGTCAGTTGTCGCGGTTAGCCTGCTAACGCTTGCCTATGCAGGGATTGGCTGGCTCGATGATTGGCAGGTGATGCGTCGCCGTTCGAATAAGGGCCTCTCACCTAAGATGAAGCTGATGCTGCAGGTAGGATTTGCGATCGCCTTTTGCCTATGGGCCATGACTTCCCAATCTGCCGATATTACGTCAGTGGCCATACCCTTCGGCCTTACCCTTTCACTCGGTGCCTTATTCTGGCCTTTGGCCGGGTTTGTGCTCATTGCAGAAAGCAACGCAACAAATCTCACTGATGGGGTTGATGGTCTGATGGGCGGAGCAGGCGCTATTTCCTTGCTTGGACTAGGCGCTTTGATCGCGCCGACCCATCCTGAACTCATGGTTTTTTGCGCTGCCCTTAGCGGCGGTTGCCTAGGTTTTTTAGTGCATAACCGCAACCCTGCCAAAATATTTATGGGTGATACCGGCTCACTGGCACTAGGCGGTGCGCTAGCGGCAGTCGGAATCCTTAGCGGCCATCTCTTCGGGCTACTGATTGTCACCCTGCTTTTCTTCGCCGAAACCCTCTCTGTCATCTTGCAAGTGGGCTACTACAAAGCTACTAAAGGTCCTGATGGGGTAGGGAAACGCCTCTTTAAGATGGCACCGCTGCATCATCACTTTGAGCTCTCTGGCTGGTCAGAATTACAAGTCGTTGGCGTTTTCTATATCATCAGCGCTCTGCTCGTGACAATCGCCATCAGCACCTCGCTAGGATAAAGCTATTGGCCTGGAAGCCCTGGAGATAAGGCATACCTAAAACATCTGCTTGACAAAAAAGCCTAGCGATTCGCTGGGCTTTTTGA
Source organism: Phormidesmis sp. (assembly GCA_049680585.1). Taxonomy (GTDB): domain Bacteria; phylum Cyanobacteriota; class Cyanobacteriia; order Phormidesmidales; family Phormidesmidaceae; genus Phormidesmis. The sequence continues at coordinate 1,536 of JBAUIB010000182.1, read as the reverse complement.
TATTTAAAGTGTGTTTCGGCAGAGGCGTTTCGGCAAGCGTGTGGCTAAGGGCTCAATAGCTCAATGCTCAGTAGCTAGGTACCGATTAGAAATTCAATGGAGCTGACGGGAGTCGAACCCGTGTCCGCTTTAAGTAATCACGTATCGTTCGTTCACAGGTATAGCCTTTCTAACCCTCAAGGCGGGAATCTTCCATTGTCCCGGAAGTAGGATGCTTTGATGAAAGTCTTAGCTGGCGCACCCATCAAAGAAAGTTTGCCCGCGCATCCGTTGGGGGTTTAGTCCGAGGTGATTAACGGAGTCACAACTCAGACGCTCGAACCTGTAAGAGGTTTTTAGGCAGCAGCTACAAGAGCGCGCTTACGAGCAAAAGGTACGATGTCGTTTGCATGTATCTTTAAGTTTGAGCCTTTATTGACAAGAGATGCTCACTCTTGACCTGAATCACAACACGACTTTCGTCAAAACGTCGAAACCGTTTCAGCCCCGTGTGTTTTCCCATTATAGAGTGTGACTTCAAAAAATGGGTTCAACTGAGCAGTGAGGATTACCCATCACTGCCCGGTGGTAGAGATTAAAGGGCTTTTTTATAGCTGTTATCACCTTTCATAAACTGAATCAGTCAGGTTTTAATCTATAATTATTTCTTAAGCTTGGTTAATAAGCATCTCAGTAATTCAGCATCCCCGTACAGAATTCCGGGTGGAAACCTGGAGGGTTGCCAAACTAGAGTTTGCGATCAAATCACTCAAGATATCGGCCAGCCAATCGTCACCTGCATGCAGTTTTTTATCTAGCAGGCATCCGGGGTCAGACAGTTAGGCTTGGTAGGGTTCCGCTAATAGAAAAAAGGTTAAGGCAATGAGCAGCAACGAAAACGGTACCAGCAAAGGCACTGCTAACGACAGCACTCGGAAGAAAGCGACTGCAGCTTCAACAGAGGCCAAAAAGGGTGGTTCTGGTGAGAAAGGTGGATTGGTCAAAGCCCCCAAAAACGAAATTATGGAGCTGGCTGACCATACTCGCGTTGTCGAGTCTGACTCGCTACCCAACCATCGACCGATCTCGCTCAGCAATATTGATGTGGTTGATTCTATGTCGTCATCCGGTATTCGCCCAGTGATGAGCAATTCGTTTGAGATTTCGACCACTGACTCTTTACCAGGCCATCGACCGGTTGCAGTCAGTCGGCTACGGATATCTGATATTGATACGCTACCAGGTCATCGCCCTATTGCCAGCAATGATATTGATGAGGATCCCGTGACGTTGATGGGCTACTTAGACTAGGCAACCTGGATGGGTTCGGATGAGCTTGCATTGATCAATTTGCATTGATGAGCTCGCATTTAAACAACTTTACTTTTAAAAAAGGGACCTCAGGTCCCTTTTTTTGTTGCTCTTTGAGCTTCTAGAGCTTGACGAGTTCATGATTGTCTAATGCAGCCGTTGAGCGACAGAGGCCGTACTCTATGCCTGAAGCAACCGCCTGGTACGAAGCTTCCAAAATATTGACCGAAACGCCCAGCGTTGACC
>JBAUIB010000181.1:0-3061 GCA_049680585.1 Phormidesmis sp. | reverse complement strand
TCAAAGCAATGCTAGGCGATGACTTTGATGGGGTGCTCAGCTCAGATGATTTCAGCGTCTACAACGGTTATGACGTGACGGCTCAGCAGAAGTGTCTAGCTCACCTGAGACGACATTTCAAACGAGTGGTTCATCTCGATTCGGGCGTTAATCAAAGCGCGGGGCGTCGCTTCTTGAAGCTGATTGACGAGGCGTTTAAGCGGCATCGGCAATGGCGAGAACACCATGACGATAACGCCTATCATCAGTGGGCTGCGAAGTTTAAGAAACGCCTCACAACTGCCCTGAAACAATGGACGCCGAAGGTAGATGGCAAAGTGCTCACACTGCTCAATTCGCTCACGCTAAAGTCAGCGCAGTGGTGGTATTTCCTCGACCATCCCGAGATTCCACCTGACAACAATCTGGCCGAACGATTGATTCGCTTAGCGGTCACCAAACGTAAAGTTTGCGGCGGCTCACGCTCTATGCTGCGCTTTGAACAAACGGCTGATTTGCTCTCTGCGATTCAGACCTGTCGGCGGCAATCACGCTCTGCTGTTGCATTTTTTAAGCAGGCTCTGAGCGCTCTGTACCATGACAAGATATCGTCACCCTCACTCATTCCTGTTTCTACGACCTGAACACTTACGCTGGTCTATCGTCCTAATAGTTTCTGGCATCTATCTATGGTTTCCTCGTAAAAGCATCACCGTCATGGGTACATTAATTCCTCGGCTATGGAGCAAGAACAAACGCATTTTTTGGCGTGACTTGCATGCGGTTCCTGGCTTTTATGGTGTCCTGCTTATTGGCTTTTTATTGATTACTGGCCTGCCTTGGACAGGATTTTGGGGTGATACTTTTGCACAAGTGTGGGGACGATTTCCAGACGAAATGTGGGACAATGTGCCCCAGTCTACGATTGTCACTGGCTCACTCAATCAGCAGGGCCATCTCTTTGTACCCTGGGCCGCAGAGCAGATGCCCATGCCACAGTCAACTATACCAGCAGCTAGCCTAGTGGTTGACCACAGCGCTGGCGACCATAGTGCTGACGATGATAACAACGTTTTCAGCCCTGTGCCTGAGGTCTTCAACAAAGTGGTTGCGACTGCGATCGCCGCCGGGGCACCGCCGGGATTCAACATCGCTTTTCCTGAAGATGAAACTGGTGTTTACACAGCATCGGCTTTTCCGAATGATCCCAAGCAGGAAGTCACCATACACATCGATCAATACAGCGGCGAAGTACTTACGAGCGTCGGGTGGAAAGACTATGGCATTGTGCCTAAAGCTGTAGAACTAGGTGTATCGATCCACATGGGTAAATACTTTGGCATCGCCAATCAGCTAATCATGCTATTTGCTGCACTCATCACAATTTTACTTGCTGTGACAGGCACTGTGATGTGGTGGCAAAGAAGACCGAAAGGTTCTGGGTTAATGGGCGCACCGGCCATGCCAGCTTATGTCCAAGACTGGCGTATGCCGGTAGCAGTGGTTGCCGTCCTCGGGCTAATCTTGCCATTGATGGGACTTTCTTTGGTTGTTGTTCTGTTATTAGACTACTTTGTGATATCGCGAGTTGCTCTGCTCAGACGATTATTTGGCTAATGTTTGGAGCGTGGTTAAGCGGAGGGTAACACTTTTGGGTTTACGTTATAGCCTAAAATCACTGTCAGAAGAGACTTATAGAGCTTTTGTCTGTGATAAAAGTGTTACCTTAATACCTTGGAAGTCGAACTATTCCCAGCTCAGGCATGGGCCAGTAATACTGATCGCACCCCGCACCGGGGATCCTGGGGAACAACCTCCACCTGTCCGAAGCCTGCCGTTCGTAAAATTCTGCCGTATTGGCCCAGTGCAAGCGGTGCGATGTAGATAAGTCGAGTGTGACAAGGAGGCAATCGCCGAATTAAGAGTGGAGATATTCTCCCGGCAGCACCTGTCCTGCTGTCTCCACGTAACAGAGTCACCGACTCCGGTCACGCTGACGTTAGTAATGACATCAGTGGAATGCAGACCACGAACGTATCCTGACCTAGCAGCCTAAGCCGGGCTAATCCTGTAGGGGTTTCAAATTGCTTTCTTGATATGCCTTGGTTTCAGCTAAGTAATCGTCCCTGAAAAACTACTCAAAGGTAAGTCAGATAGATGTTTCAGGCTGAAAGCGACGGGCTAGAATTACCAGATAAGTCGCTACTTCTAGAAAAAGCTTGCAAAATGAAGCCTGACCCATCGACCTCAAATACCGAGAATACTAGCTCGCCGCTATCCGCGCTAGCGAGACAACTAAACCTGAGCCATCCGCTGGTACAACTGGCTGAAACGATAGACTGGCAGGAGTTTGAGGAGAAGTTCGGACGGGTTATCAAAGCGAGTGGGGGCCGGCCAGCGTTGCCGACGCGGTTGATGGTGGGACTGCACTACCTGAAGGCGTTGTACCCCGAAAGCGACGAGTTAGTGGTGGCAAAGTGGGTGGAAAATCCATACTGGCAGCATTTCTGCGGCGAGCAGCTGTTTCAACATGAGTTGCCCTGCCATCCAACGAGTCTAGTGAAGTGGCGAAAACAGATTGGCACAGAGGGATTTGAACAATTACTTGGACAAATTATTCAGACAGCGATGCGCAGCACGGCGGTGAAACCGAAAGAGATTGAGCGCGTGAATGTGGACACAACAGTGCAAGAAAAGGCGGTGGCTTTTCCAACCGATGCGAGACTTTACAATCAGGCCAGAATAACTTTGGTCAGGGCGGCGAGAAAGCGAGGTGTCAAGCTCCGTCAAAGCTATGTGAGGGTTGGGAAGTACGCTTTCTTCAAACAGAGTCGCTATCGCGTTGCAAGGCAACTCAAACGAGCGAGACAACACACTCGAAAGTTGCGCACTTACTTGGGTCGTGTCATTCGAGATATTGAACGAAAGCTACCGCAGCCAGATGCAGAAATGGTTGTGTTGTTGAACCGGGCAAAGCAGATTGAACGACAGAAACGCAGCGACTCAAATAAGCTGGGAGCGTAATTAAAAAGTTTCTTGTGGCAATGCATGCTATTCTTCAGGCCAAAGCCTCTCTAGGATT
>JBAUIB010000180.1:0-8376 GCA_049680585.1 Phormidesmis sp. | reverse complement strand
GCCAGCTTTTCGCTACGAGCGGCCTCAGGCGGGGCGGCAGCGACAGTTTCACCAGCTCGATGTGGAGATTTTGGGAAGCCGAGATCCCAGAGCAGATGTGGAAATTATTGCGATCGCCACCCAAATCCTCAACACGCTTGGACTGAGCGCCCTAACGCTAGATCTCAACTCCGTCGGCAGCAGCGAAGATCGCCAAGCCTACCGGGACGCAGTGGTCGCTTACTGTACGCCGTTTGAGCGCGAACTCGACAAGGATTCTCAAGATCGCCTGAGTCGCAATCCGCTGCGCATTCTCGACAGCAAAGACAAGCGCACCCAAGAAATTGTCACCGATGCGCCCAGCCTGCTCGACTACCTCAGCGACGACTCCCAGCGCCACTTTGACGGCGTGCAGCAACAGCTGACAAATCTAGGCATTCCCTTCAATATCAACCCTCGCCTCGTGCGCGGTCTTGACTACTACACCCACACCGCCTTTGAAATTCAGTCTTCTGATTTAGGTGCGCAGGCAACGGTCTGTGGCGGCGGTCGCTACGATGGCTTAGTAGCTCAGCTCGGTGGGCCGGATACGCCTGCGATTGGCTTTGGCATGGGGATTGAGCGATTGATTATTTTGCTAGAGCAGATGGCGTGCTACCCGATCACGCCCGAGCTGGATATTTACCTGATCTCGCGAGGTGAAAAGGCTGAGTATCAGTCCACTCGGCTGGCGAGCGAGCTGCGTAAGCAGGGTTATTCGGTTGAGGTCGATCTCAGCGGCAGTGCCTTCGGTAAGCAGTTTAAGCGGGCTGATCGCAGCGGCGCAGTGGTGGGTCTGATTTTGGGCGATGCAGAAGCAGAGACCGGAAGCGTTCAGCTCAAGTGGCTAGCGTCAGAAGATCAGCTAGAGCTCACGCAAGCCGAACTGATTGAGGGTGCGGCGCAAATGAAATCGCAAATTGAACAGCGTCGCGCTCAGCGGTAGCGTTTTACCAACATTTTTCCTAAAACTTATAGCCCGACAGTGTAGTCATGTCAGTCTATAAAAGTGTCCGATGTATATTTAGAGACCTTTAAAGGGCGTGTTAGCGTTCAGCTATACGCTTTAAAGAGACTTTACATAGCCATGACAAATTTAACTGAAAATCCACCGCCGCCCGGATCGCCGGAGCGGGCGGCGGACATTGTTGCCTTTATTGAACGGGCGCGCGATCGCGGCGCGTCAGATGAATTTATCAGCCACTTACTCTGCCGGTTTGGCTGGCCTCAGCGCGATGTTGAACGCGCCTTTTTTCAAGTATACGAGCGGCTGACGGGCTACCCTATACCGGCTCCCCCGACCGGCGGAGGCGAGTCTGCGAAAGATGCCTTTGCCTACTTGCTCTCATTTTCGATGCTGGGGCTGTGGACGTTCTCCGTCGGAGAAATTGCCTTTATCTGGATCAACCGTGTTGTGCCCGATGCGACTCAAGATAGCTACTACGGGGACTCTTCCTATCAGCTTGCCTTTAGTTTAGCTCGGCTGATTGTGGCCTATCCCACGTACCTATGGCTGATGCGATCGCTCAACCGAGAGCTGGCCCGCTACCGTGAAAAGCATTTTTCTGCTGTGCGCAAATGGCTCACTTACTTAACGCTGCTGATTGTGGCCTTAATTGGCGTCGGCACGCTGATTGCGTTTTTGACCTCATTTTTGCGAGGAGAGCTGACCGCTCGATTTGCGCTTAAGGTTGTGGTCGTGCTGGTGATTGATGGGGCGATTTTGAGCTATTATCTCGGCTGGCTGCGCCGGAGTCCTGCTCGTCCTAGCGTGATTCGGGCCGGTTCAACCACAGGAGGTGTGCGATGAGCCAGGCTCGCCATGTTTCAACAGATCGAACCTTTGTCACGATTTCGGCTGCTGCGGTTGTAATTGCAGCGATCGCTGGTTTTTGGCTACTAGGCTCACCCAACCAACAGCGACTGCTGTCTTTAGATTCTGAGCGGATCAGCGATCTCTCACAAATTGCATCCGAGCTTGCTTATGACGGAGAGAGTCCGATTGACAATAGCTCAGCACCGCCGCTGCCAGCGCAACTGCCTGAGGCCGTCACCGCCAGAGACGATTTGAGAGATCCGCTGACGGGTGATCTATATGAATATCGGCGGCTCAGCGATACGGCCTACGAGCTGTGCGCGACATTTGCCACCGATGCGAGTGAGCAACGCAGCAACTCGCGATTTGTCGATGTCCGGTGGCGGCATCCGGCTGGATATCACTGCTTTGAAATTGAAAAGTCAGCAACTCAACCCAAGTCGTAAAGCCGCTTTCGAGCGCAGCTATTGCTCCTCTAGATATAGCAAAAAGCTCATCAGTTCCTCGTCGCTCAGATGTTGGCGCGATCGCTTGCCATAGGTTTTCTCCAGATAATCGCGCCCCTGAGCACTCGTCCAGCCCAAGCGGGTCAGCTCGACATCGGTTTGGGCGATCACATCGGATAGATCAACCGGATTAACGCTGGTATTAAAGCTCTCTAGGGCGAGGGTCGCGGCAGAAGGCTTAGCGGGGGCGATCGCCTCCGAATTTTCTTCAATCGCATCGATAGGCGGACCCAGGTCTTCTTCTGGAGGAATGGGCGGAACCGCTTCAGCGTCCGTAGCGCTGTCTGCGTCTAGCGGTGCGGATTGTGCTGGGGCGACTGGCTCTGGCTTACTCGCGATTGTTTCACTATTATTAGCCAGCTCACGATTAGCCGATTCACGATTAGCCGATTCACTATGGGCTCCACCATGGGTTTGATGGACTGGCACGATGCCTAGCGCCGCGATCGCCCGCTCACGCGCCTTGTCTTCGGCTATTTGCACATCTGCGCTGGCGGCTAGACCCGTCGCTAAGGTTTCGCCCTTTTGCACAATGGCAGCGCGCACCACGTACTGCCCATCATGCATAGAAACCAGATCGGCAATCAGACAGCCTTCTGGATAGTGTGCTCTGAATTTTTCGAGAGAGGTCATCACAGGCACAGGGTTGAAATGAGCAGCTCAAAGGCAGCCGTTAGAGCCACAGGTAAAATAGCTCAGCCTTTTGCTTTCGATCTATTCTAAATAGGGGATGGTATAGATTGCTGCCCCTGCTAAAAAGGAGGGTAGGTGGTTTTACCTCCACGCGTTTTGCTTTTGCTTTTTTAGATTTTTTCAGAGAAATTATTTCTTGACTTATACATGTTAGATCGCCTGCTCGAAATGTCTCCTACGCTGGGGGGCGATACCTTACTGCTTCTGCCTGTGCTGATTATGCTGGAGCTGGTGCTCTCAGCAGATAATGCGATCGCGCTGGCAGCGATCGCTCAAGGGTTAAACACAGAAGAACTGCAAAAAAAAGCGCTGAATATCGGCTTAGTTGCTGCCTTTGTCTTGCGAGTGACGCTGATTTTGGCGGCGAGCTGGGTGCTGCGCTACTGGCAGTTTGAAGTGGCGGGAGCAGCGTATTTATTATGGTTGGTGTATCAGCACTTCACTAGCGATACCGACGAGTCAGGTGAAAGCCACGGCCCTCGGTTCAACGCTTTATGGCAGGCAATTCCCACCATCGCCCTAACCGATCTGGCTTTTTCTTTAGACAGTGTGACAACAGCGATCGCCCTTTCTAAAGATGTGTTCATCGTCTTGCTGGGCGGCACTATCGGCATCATTGCCCTGCGCTTTATGGCGGGCCTCTTCATTCGCTTGCTAGATGTCTACACTCATTTAGAAGACGCGGGTTTCGTGACGGTCGCCTTTGTCGGCATTCGCCTATTGCTGCGCGTGATTAATCCTGAGTGGGTGCCGCCCGAATGGGTAATGGTCAGCCTGATCTTCGCCGTATTTGCCTGGGGCTTCTCTGAAAAGGTGAAGAGCGACGTTACCCAACCTGTGACTATTCCCGACCTTTCTGATGTGGAGGCTGACTCAGAAGCATCGACTGAGTCTCTTGTCGGAGCCAGCGAAGAGAAGCAGCCCGAGACAATCTAACCATTTGCGCGGCAGCGATCGCACTGACCACATCTCATGCCTTGGGCCTCGCGCGCAAAGCCGAACTCATTCAACAATACCTGCCAGCGACAGCGCCGAGTAAACAGGTAGCGCTTCATCACCTCTACCGCTGATGCTTGCTTCGCGGATTGCCCTTGCTGATGGCCCTCTATTCGATACGTAAAGGGATCTAGCCAGCGCAGCTGCCCATTTCGATGCAGCAGTGCCAGCGCCTGATCGCCTTCGCGAAACTGCCGTCTAACCGCATCGATATTCCCTTCGGCTGGAATTTGATGAATAAGCTGTAGGGCCGCTTTCTGAAGCTGTTGCGCTTTTTGCTCAAAAAACTGCCAGCGTTGCTTGTCTTCAGGCGCTAGTAGCCCAGTCGGTTCACTCACTAGCGATAGCGCCGCCGCAGGCTTACCATCTCGCCCGCCTCGCCCCACTTCTTGCACATACTCGGCTAGCAGGCTGGGCACCTCGTAGTGCACCACAAACCGACAGTCCGGTTTATTAATGCCCATGCCAAATGCCGACGTACAGACAACAAACTGACAGTTTCCCTCAATCCACTGCGCTTCTATTTGGCGACGTAGAGGTGCGGCGAGTCCGCCATGATAGGCCCGTACTGAATAGCCTTGAGCGGCTAACCACTGCGCTAGTGTTTCGCTGCCGCGGCGAGTGCGAGCATACACCAGGCCAGATTGCTTACCGTATTGCTGAATAAAGCGAAGCATCGCCCGCTTACGCCCTCTCGGCGTCCAGACAGTTTTAACGGCCAAGTGTAGATTGCTGCGATAGGGATTAAGCCGAATCACTCGGGGCTGCTGGAGCTGTAAAACGCTTTGGAGGGCTTGCTGGGTGATGGGATCGGCGGTGGCAGTGAAAGCAGCGATCGCAATCTTCGCCCCTTTTGGCTTATGCTTCAGCAAGGCCGGACGTACCGTGCCCAGCCGCCGATATGTTGGCCGGAAGCTGTCGCCCCACTGAGTCAGACAGTGTGCCTCGTCGAGCACCAGCGCATTGATTTTTACCTGAGGCTGACATAAAATCTCCCAGACAGGCTTACTCAGAAGGGTTTCGGGCGATAGGTAGAGCAGGCGGAGTTGGTTTTGACGGAGGGCTTGGAGCGATCGCCAATGCTGCTTTTTATCCAGCTCACTGTGCAAAGCCGCTGCCGGCAGTCTTTTCTCTCTCAGCTCCTGCACCTGATTTTCCATCAGGGCAACCAGAGGAGAGACCACCAGCGTCACCCCCGTTTTCAGCAGCGCCGGTAGCTGGAAACAGATAGACTTTCCGCCCCCCGTGGGCATTACGGTGATAATATCGCGGCCCAACAACAAAGCTTCAGCAATCTCCCCCTGCGGCGCACGAAAGTCATCATAGCCCCAGACCTTTTGAAACGTCTTGCGCAGCAAAGCCATCTCTGCCGATGACTCTGAGTGTGGGGTAGCCATTGTTATTCTTAGCCTAGAGTGCATGCTGTCAGCATTCCCTAAGCAAAGATCTCTATAAAATCAAACCTGAAAATCAAAAGCGACTGAGCGGATAATCACTCAGTCGCTTTCCGAACAGAATGTACTAGCTACGCGCCATCTAGCGAATCAGTCTACCGAAGTTGTAGCCGACGCCAACAGTCACACCAAAATCAGTATCGTTCAGCACACCCAAGTTCGCTTGGGCATTAAGGGTGAACCGACGAGAAATAGGAGCATCTGCGCCAGCTACTAGCAGTACGTTGAAGTCGCTATTATCGCCGTCATCGCTGGTATCGGAGTAGGATGCGCCTGCGCCCACATAGGGAAGTAGTCGAAAACCGCCTACATTAGTAGAGTATTGAGTGAACTCGTAGGTGACCGGTAGCAGGATGGAAAAGTCATCGCCAATCAACACAGAAGGGCGAACGGCAACCTGGTCGTTCAGGGAAAGCTTGCTGATAAGGGCGAAAGAAACGTCGCTAGCATAGCCAAAGTCTGCACCGATGCCGAGAAAGTCTGATCCCCCAACGGTGTTGCGAGTGCGGCGGCGGGCTTGCGCAAGTTCTGTCTTATCTTCTACTGGGTAGACCAATGCGTCTGCTTCTGGAGAAGGTGTCTGAGCCACTGCTGCTGGCGTAGATGTTTCGGCAGGCAGGAGCGCTTCCGCACTTAAGTTTTCTGGAGCCGGTGTCCAAGCGGCTGCATCTTCATTATTGACCGTGTCATTAACGAGGCCATCTGCTGCTGGCAATTGCTCCGCTGCTTGTATTTCCATCTGAGCTGGCTCTATAGATTGTGCTTGGGCCGGCAACAATGTGCCGCCAGCCAGTAGCAACAGCCCAATAGCACCTAAACACCCTTTTGCCGCGGTCCGTACTTTTATAAACATGTCCTAACTACTCCTCATAAAAATTGAAACTACGCGACAACCTACAGATTCGTGTAATTCAAATGTATGCAAACTGCTGATAGCATTGCTCAATATACATCTTTCTTTATAGCTAAGGCTCCTCCTCTTTGGATGGACCTTAGGGATGATATAGACAGGTGCACGGATGAGTTTCGTGCATTTATCACTATTTTATCTAGACGCGAAAAAGCTATTGCATACGATCAATGGTTCTGTACTGAATGGCTTCAGCCACATGATGGGTTTGAATATCAGGCGCATCGCCTAGATCTGCAATCGTCCGCGCAACTTTGAGAATGCGGTCTGTAGCGCGAGCGGACAAACCCAGCTTCCGAATTGCGCCTTCAATCAGAGTGCGGGTGGCTTCGTCAAACTGGCACCATTGGCGAATATGGCGGCTTTCCATGTCAGCGTTGCATTGCAGGGCAGGCGCGTCCGCAAATCTGGTTTGGGCGCGATGACGAGCGGCTTCGACTCGCTTACGGACCGTGGCGGAGTCTTCGCCTTTGGCTTGACGGGTGACTTCTTCGGGCTTGAGTCGGCCGACAATCACCTGCAAGTCGATGCGATCCATCAGCGGGCCAGAGAGCTTGGCCCAATACTGTTCGCGGTTACGAGGGGTGCAGGTGCAAGGCTGGACGGTGTCGCCAAAGTAGCCGCAGGGACAGGGGTTTGTGCTAGAGATAAGCGTAAACTGAGCGGGAAATTCTACGGATTGGCGGGTTCTGGTAATGGTGACTTTGCCGTCTTCTAAGGGTTGGCGTAAGAATTCGAGGACGCTGCGCTTAAATTCGGTGAGTTCGTCGAGCAATGCACTGACAATAGCAAGTTTATAGCTTAGATCGCGGAAGATTCAGTTAGGGCAAGGGTTTGCGAGACAACTTATTAGAATAACCGGCTTGACAATGTCGTAAACATGTAATGGCAGTGGATCACTTCCAGCATGCTGGAAGTTTGTGCGACAGATAGCTGAGGTTGGGGAAAAAGGTGATGAACAGCTAGCGATACAATGCTCCCGTAAAGTGATATGGAGCATTGAGCCGACCGAAATGATAGGCGGGTGCCCAGCTGATGGCTAGAATTATCGGATATGCCAGGGTGAGCAGTAGAGAGCAGGCTGAAAACAGCCATGCTCTGGAGCAGCAGGTTGCAAGGCTGCGAGCCGCTGGCGCAGAAGACGTCATTACTGATGTACAGTCCGGCAGCAAGGCAAACCGGGCTGGGCTACAGCAAATAATGCAGCTGGTCGAAGAACAGCGGATTGAGGAAGTGATTATCACCCGCCTGGATCGACTGGCCCGTTCCATTGTCACGACCAAAAAGGTCATTGATCTATTTCGTCGGCAAGAGGTCAATCTTCGTGCTTTAGACGATGCCTTAGATCTAAAGACATCAGCAGGTCGATTGCATATCAATATTATTAGCGTTTTTGCCGAGGCGGAGGCAGACCTGCTCAGCGAGCGGGTGCAGCATGGCTGGCAGAATCTGCGCGATCGCAAGGTGGCTATGAATCCTCCCTTCGGCTACATCAAGGTTGATGATCGATTTGCGCTGGATCACACACCATTTTTGTGCCTGCTGGATGATCAGCATATGTACACCAAGGCCGAAGTTGCTCGTTGGTGTATAGAAGCCTTTTTTCAGGCCAAATCACTACGCGGTGCCATTCGGTTGATCAATGAGCGATACGGTATCCGCACTTTCGCTAACCCCGCTGGCACCACTGGTCGCACCGCCAGAGGTGTGTTTCGTTGGAGTCCGACAGGGTATAGAGGCTGGCTAACGTCGCCCGTCCTTTGTGGCCACACTTGCTATCGTCGAAAAGTCAAAGGTCAACGCCGCCTACAGCAAGATTGGGATGTCCATTACAATACTCACCCGCAGCAGCGCCTGCTAAGCGACGTGGAAGCAGTGGACATTGCGACAATTCTTAAGTTGAATCGGCAGCATCGAGGTTATGGGGCAGAGTCAAAACCCAAATATCCCCTCTCCGGGCTGGTCTATTGTGCCGAATGTCGC
>JBAUIB010000179.1:0-2507 GCA_049680585.1 Phormidesmis sp. | reverse complement strand
GTCAAGATATCGACGACACCACTACCCCGCTCGAAGCTGGCTTGAGCTGGCTTGTACATTTAGACAAGCCCGAAGACTTTATTGGGCGAACGGTATTAGAAAAGCAAAAAGCAGACGGTGTCAACCGTCGTTTCGTCGGAATCGTGCTAGAAGATCGCAATATCGCTCGCCACGACTACCCCATCTTGAGTGCCGGAAAGCCTGTCGGCATCGTCACCAGCGGCACCCTCTCACCGACGCTAGGCTATCCGGTTGCTCTGGGCTACGTCCCGCCTGCGATCGCCAAAGCAGGACAGCCCCTAGAAATCGCTATACGCAAAAAATCCTTTCCGGCCACCGTCGTTAAACGACCTTTCTACAAGCGAGGGAGCTCATAGCATCGTTTTATCAGTTGCAAACGCTCGCAAACTGCTGCAACACTATGGAATAATTCCTAAACTTGATCGACCTCTGACCGACCGATTTTATAGACTCCACCTTGAGAAAACACTATGGAATTTGACTATCCCGAAGATTTGCAATATTTAGATACTCATGAATACGCTCGGGTAGATGAAGAAGAAAAAATTGTGACATTGGGCATCACTGCCTTTGCCGTCGATCAGATGGGCGATGTCGTCTTTCTAGAGCTTCCTGACATTGGCGATGCGGTGGAAAAAGGCGAAAACTTCGGCACGATTGAGTCAGTCAAAGCCGTTGAAGACTTGAAGTCGCCTGTCAACGGAGCCGTACTAGAGCGCAATGATACGCTGCTCGAATCCCCCGAAGATATTGCCAACGACCCTTATGGAGAAGCTTGGCTGATCAAGGTTAAGGCCGACGATCTCTCTGATCTCGATGAGGCGATGTCGGCTGAAGAATACCAAGCTCAAGTCGAAGGTGAGAGCAGCTAAGCCAGCTCGCATTGATCGCATGCTGTGATCTAATAGGCTGTCAGTCGGCATATTCTATTTTCCCAACCGTCCTGGTACATGGCTGATGTATCGGGACGTTTTTGATCGCTAATTTTTTGTTTTTAAGGCTGAGAAATGACAGCACACCGTCTTTTGTTACACAATACTAAGAGTTTCATTACACAATAATAAGACCATTCTGTAGCGAAGCTACCTTCTTTGTTCGCACCTTTTTACCCCTGCTACCATGCCCTACGATCAACTCGCCCCGTCTTCTGAAGTGCTGACTACAACGGCTGAAACCATAGCCAATGGGGGATCTGATTCAAGGCAGAAAGCTGCGTCACACCCCCACCTGCCCTGGGCAGATACGCTGGCAACAGAGCGCTTTGCGCACAGGCATCTGGGGCCTACGACTGCCGACATTAAGCAGATGCTGGCGGTGCTTGGCGTCGAATCGGTAGAGGCATTGATCGCCGCTGCCGTTCCGGCTGGCATTCGGCTGAGCCAATCATTGGCAATAGAAGCGGGGCTGAGTGAAACGCAGGCGCTGGCAAAAATTGCTGACATCGCCGCCCAAAATCAGGTTTACCGCAGCTACATCGGGCTGGGCTATGCCAACTGCATTACGCCGCCCGTCATTCAGCGCAATATTCTAGAAAATCCGGGCTGGTATACCCAATACACCCCCTATCAGCCGGAAATTTCTCAGGGCCGCTTAGAAGCATTGCTCAACTATCAGACGATGATTACGGACCTAACGGGCCTAGAAATTGCCAATGCCTCTTTGCTGGATGAAGGCACCGCTGCGGCTGAGGCAATGAGCATGAGCTATGACCTGTGCAAAAACAAAGCAGCTAAAGCAGCCAAGCGGTTTTGGGTATCGGCGGCCTGCCACCCGCAGACCATTGACGTGATTAAGACGCGATCGCATCCCCTAGGCATCGAAGTCGTCATCGGCGACCACCGCACCTTCCATAGCCCCGATAGCTTTGCTGAAAGCGGTCCATTTTTCGGTGCGCTGCTTCAGTACCCCGCCACTGATGGCGCAGTTTTTGACTACAGCGCCTTCATTGAGCAAGCGCATAGCGCCGGTACGATCATTACCGTCGCCGCCGACCTACTCAGCCTCACCCTGCTCAAAGCACCGGGTGAATTTGGCGCAGATATTGCGGTTGGCAACACCCAAAGATTTGGCGTACCGCTTGGCTATGGCGGACCGCACGCCGCTTACTTTGCCACCAAACAAGCCTATGCTCGTAAGCTCCCCGGTCGCCTAGTCGGCATGTCAAAAGACAGCAATGGTGCGCCCGCTCTACGACTCGCTCTGCAAACCCGTGAGCAGCACATTCGCCGCGACTCAGCGACGAGCAATATCTGTACCGCTCAGGTCCTGCGGGCGATCATCGCCAGCAGCTACGCGGTCTATCACGGTCCGGCCGGACTTAGCGGCATTGCCAATCGCATTCATCAGCTCACTACGGCTATGGCGAGTGGTCTACGTCAGCTCGGCTATCCCTTAGGCAGCGAGCCTGTTTTTGATACGCTCACGGTCGTCACAGGTGAGCAAACGGCTGAGATTGTGGCGCGTGCCCTCGCCCGTCAGGTCAATCT
>JBAUIB010000178.1:0-5346 GCA_049680585.1 Phormidesmis sp. | reverse complement strand
GGATATCGACTATGCCGTCTTAGTAACGGATTGCAAAGCGTACTGCCAGTATATAGATCAGCAGATAGCACAGCATCCAGAAGTGTTTCCTGCGGCAATTAGCCAGGGCGAGCGATTTCGCGGCGGTCACTTCACTACGGCAAGGGCCGATGACGCATCGCGTCTACCTTCCAAATACGCGAGAGGCTGATCAAATTCGCCCTGACTTTGTCAATCCGTATTGAGTGAAACCGCGGTCTCCCTTTGAGAGGGATTGAACGTCTTGGGTTGCTATCCAAAGCGCTGACTCAAAAGCTCTCATCGTTTCGTATCTAGTCGTCCCTGAAAAACTATTCAAAGCCAAGCTAGATAGACGTTTCAGACTGAAAGCAGCAGGCTAGAATTACCAGGTAAGTCGGCATCGTAGGAAAAAGCTTGCAAAATGAAACCGTCATCATCGACCTCAAATATGGCATTGCCCCCTTCAGCCCTGTCTAGTCAGCTGAACCTGAAGCATCCGTTAGTGCAATTGGCTAAAACGATAGCGTGGCCGTCGTTTGAGGAGAAGTTCGGGCGAGCTGTAAAGACTAGCGGGGGTCGGCCAGCGTTGCCTACTAGGTTGATGGTGGGGCTCCACTACCTGAAAGCGTTGTATGACGAAAGCGACGAGTCAGTGGTGGCCAAGTGGGTAGAAAATCCATACTGGCAATATTTTTGTGGTGAGCAGGTGTTCCAGCATGAGTTTCCATGCCATCCGACGAGTCTGGTAAAGTGGCGAAAACAGATCGGCGTAGGCGGGTTTGAACAACTGCTTGGACAAATTATTCAAACGGCGATGCGCACAGCTGTGATGCAACCGAAAGAGATTGAACGCGTGAATGTGGATACGACAGTGCAAGAGAAAGCGGTTGCCTTTCCCACTGATGCGAGACTTTACAATCAAGCGAGAGTAACCCTGGTTCGTGCGGCCAGAAAGAGAGGTATAAAATTACGTCAAAGCTATGTGAGGATTGGGAAGTATGCCTTCTTCAAACAAGGTCGCTACCGTGTTGCTGGGCAACTCAAACGAGCGAGAAAACATACTCGAAAACTACGTACTTACTTGGGTCGTGTGATTCGAGATGTTGAACGAAAGCTACCGCAGCCAGATGCAGAAATGGAGGTGTTGTTGAACAGAGCGAAGCGGATTGAACAACAACAACGCAGTGATTCTAATAAAATTTACAGTATGCACGCGCCCGAAGTTGAATGCATCGCCAAGGGGAAGGTTCACAAGCGCTACGAGTTTGGTTGCAAAGTGGTGCTGGTGACCACGAGTGCGTGCAATTGGATTGTGGGCGCGGATGCGGTCCACGGAAATCCCTACGACGGCGCAACGCTCAGTGCTGTGATTAAGCAAACCAGCCAACTGACCGGCATCGCACCCAAGCAAGCGGCTGTAGACAAGGGCTTTCGAGGCAGCAAGCATCATCCGGAGGGGCTACAGGTGCTGGTTGCAGGCACTCGAAAGTTCAAAGGGGTGCTCAAACGATTGGTGAAGCGACGCAGTGCGATTGAGCCGGTCATCGGTCACCTGAAGTATGACCATGCGCTAGGGCGAAACTTCCTCAAAGGAAAGCAGGGTGACCGCATCAACGCTTTGCTGACTGCCTGCGGCTTTAACCTCCGTAAGCTTTACCGTTGCTGCCTGGATGCAGCGGGCACTTTCGCAATTGCGTAGTCTGACTTAGGCGATCGCGTAGATCTGAGTTAGGTTTTTCAGGGACGACTATCTACGCTGAAAAGCTTTCAGTACGAGTGATTAGAGCAGAAAACGGCAGACATCATATTTAGGTCACACCCTAGAGTTGGGTGATTGCAACCATAAAGATCCATCTGACCATTGATAGAAGAGAGCTATGAGTTAGTGTAGAAACCTTGACTTATGCATACAGCTTGCACAGAACCACCGCTGCCTATGCGCGGATAACTTGAACAGTGCGATCGCTTTTCGTCTTTTTCACTTCCACGCTTGTCCGTTCCGCAATCGGCGGCAGTCCTGTTCTCTGGTCAAAAATTACTAGCCAGCCAAACTCCACATTCAGCCCTGCCAAATACTGATCCAGCTGCACCAAGCCCTGCGCTAGCGGATCTTTTTCGCCTTGCCGCCACACTTTTAGCTCCATGCCTAGCGTCACTTCTCCATAGCGCAGGCACATATCCATCCGACCCATGCCGATGGCATACTCTCGATCTAGCGTACCGCCACCATTGACGACTCGATGCAAAAACGCCATCAACACAATATGCGGCGCAATCTCGTGATAATGAGCGCTTTTTAACAAAGGTTGACCATGCTGCCGCCAAAAATCCAGAAAAGAGCTGAGCAATTGCTCTGGCTTGAGCTGTCCTTGCTCATCTAGCCAGGTTGCTTTAATGATGGGCAAGGTGTCCTGCGTGGCGCCTGTGAGCACACGAGGAATGACTTCCTTATAAATTGGGTTGGCAATGACAAAGCCGCCCTCTGGGCTGCGGCGCACCAAGCCCAAATCAAGCACAAACTGCCGGTCTTCATCGGGAATGCTGCCCATCGATTCGCCTGCCAGCATCGGCTCAATAATGGCCCGTATCCGAGACTCTCTCAGTCGCTCTGCCAAACTATCCAGATGGGTATCTCGTCGCTGAATGAGAATTTCTTTGGCTGCGTCAATCGTTGAGACTGTGATTGGCTGCGTGAGATCGCACACCAGCTTTTCTACCGCCTGCCGCGCTAGGGCATTCACCAGCCAAGGCTGTCCCTGCGTCAGCTCGAACGCTCTGGCGATCGCGTCTGGGGTAAAGACCTGACCGGTATCATCGGTATGTTGTTGATATAGCTCCGCCACTTCCTCAGCGCTAAAATTCCGCAAAGTTAGAGACTCTACCTTGATGTTAAACGGGCTAGAGGTGTTGAGTCGTTCACTTCCTCCCGAGGCGACTTTATAATCTCGCACATCTCGCAAACCCACTAGGCCCACCGACTGCGGGAAGCCGCCCGGACGATTAGGATAGCCATCGCGCAGTTGACGCAGCACAGAAAGCAATGCGTCATCTTGCAGGGCGTCAATTTCATCAATAAACACGACTAGCGGCAGAGATAAAGACTCTGTCCAAGCCTGCAAGGCTGCGCCAATTTGCCTGCCTGCTTCCACCGTAGGCCACATAGGCGGATTCAGCTCTGGCGGCAGACGAAACTTAGCGGCCCCTCTCCAAGCGTTTAGAATCGCTGCTTCAGCTTTACCCGGCTGAGAAGAGAAAACAGCACCCACCTCCACTGACAGCATGACGGCAACGTAGCGATCGCTCGCCGTCAGCTCCTGTGCAAGAGAGAGCATCAGCGTCGTCTTTCCTGTTTGACGAGGCGCATGAAGAACGTAGTAGCTTTCTTGTGCAATCAATCGCTCTAGCTCTGGTAGGCGAGTCAGCGGAGACAGCATGTAGTGAATATCAGATTTGCAAGGACCAGCCGTATTAAACCAGCGAGGCATAGATAGCTCAGAAAAACAGCTAAATCGATTGTATCGCCTTGTCCTTTCACCTCTGTTATAAGTAGTCACCTGGAGAGCGGTATTAATTTTCAGTTACTTATTTGCAGCTACTGAATAGCGAAGGTTTAGCGGGTGTTGCTACTTGGCTTTGTCATGTCTGAAACAGTGAGGTGAGGTGAATCAGCTCTGGCAAAATTAAGGCGTCGAGTGCTAACGCGACCGCTTTGCTAGAGCCCGGCACTGAAAAAACAACCGTGGTCTCAATCACGCCAGCAACGGCGCGTGAGGCGATCGCGCGTGAGCCAATTTCTGTGTAGCTGAGCTGACGAAAAATTTCGCCGAAGCCGGGTAGTTCTTTGGTGAGTAGACGGGCGATCGCATCGTATGTGGTGTCACGAGGGGCGAGTCCAGTGCCGCCATTGAGCAAAATTGCCTGAATATCAGGGCTCGCAACTAACTGCTGCACGCGTTGGGCAATCTGCTCAGGCTCGTCTTTAATAATTTGATAGGCCACCACGCTGTGACCCGCAGCGGCCAGTCGATCCTGCATGAGCTGGCCGCTTTTGTCTGTTTCACGGGTGCGGGTATCGCTGATAGTCAGGACGGCGCAGGCTACTGAGAGGGGCGTGCTATCAGGATGAGGAATCGCTGAATGAGCTGGCGGCGTCATGGCGATGACCTTCCGGGCGCGTTAGTTTTTCGTCAAGCCGAGGCCATTGTCCTTGGAATAGCGCTCCATAAAACGCATGAACCGTTCCCACTCTTCCTGACCGCGCATCACGAAGACGGCTTCGATGCCAGCCGGCTCACCGTTGATAAACTTGCCGTTGACATCGCGGGTGGTGAGCTCACCTTCTTCATCCACCATGTACAGTCCCGTGACCTCACCGCCTTCTTCGGTTAGGGCCTTGGGCCGGTCAAAATAGAACGTGGCCGTCCCATCGGAGAGATCTTTTGCACGAGTAATCCGGACATCAGGGACGACTTCCTCTTTGACGCCGCGAGCAAACTGCATTTCAGCCATGATTAGATCTTCATAATACAAACTGGGTAAACCTAGTTTCTCATTTTATTGAGCCATTAGTCGAGAGTCACCTGATAAGGCGAGAGGGCGGCGGGCATCTCACCAGCAATCACTAAGGCCCGGTAAACCATTGCAGAGACTTCGGCGCGGGTGGCTACGCGGTTTGGCCGCAGCTCTGCTAGTTCAGGATGGTTGAATACGAGCCCTAGCTGGGTGGCGCTGGCAACCGCATCGGTGGCGTAGCCAGGGATCAGGGTTTGATCGCTGTAGGCTGTGAGTGATCGCCGATTGGGTGGCGATTTTGTACTCAAGTCTAGTCCACTGACCAACGCCAGAATTGCCTGTAGCTTAGTCAGCGGAAAATTGGGATCGAACGTGAGATCTGGAAAGCCAGAAATAAACCGGGCGCGGTATGCCGTTTGGATTACCTGGGCGGCCCAAAAGCTAGCGGGAACGTCGCGAAAGGCAGCAGCGGGCCTGTGAGGCTGCGGATCAAACGCGCCGACGAGCAGGGCCGCAAACTGGGCACGGGTGATCGCTTCATCGGGCCGAAAAGACCCATCGCCGAAGCCGCTGAGCCAGCCTCGTTCGACTAGCGGATCGATAAAGTTTTTGGCCCAGTGGCGATTAGAGAGGTCGGTAAAGTTGGGGGCGGTGGCGTCGGCTTTGGGAATGAACGGGGAGCTCAAGCGCGGGGTTTTATCGGCGGCGGCGAGGGCTTGATGGACGAGGGCGGTAGTTTCCGCTCGGGTGATGGGCTCTAATGGCCGCAAACGGTAGGGATCGGGGTAGCTGACGACCATCTGACGCTCGGTTGCGGCGGCTACTGGCTCAACC
>JBAUIB010000177.1:0-10815 GCA_049680585.1 Phormidesmis sp. | reverse complement strand
CAGACTTCTCTGCCGATGTAGATTTCTCTGAGATTCAAACGCCGGGTGTGAGCTTTGACGCCTTTCAACAAGATAATCAACTCATCTTCAGCGCCACTAGAGCCTTTAATGCGCTAGATGATGAGCTGGAAGAACCTGCTTCAGTGCCTGAATCGTCTCCGGTTTCAGGATTACTGGCTTTAGGAGGGCTAGGACTGGCCGTTCGCTGTAGGCAAAAGATAACCCCAAACAGCAATCCGTAGCATGTTGATAATTTGCGTCGTGTAGAGCGTATAGAAATTTGCGCTCGTGACTTCAATTGTCTCTCACACGTATTGACAATAATTCTCTCAAAGTCATATCGACAGAAGCTCCTTGGACGTCAACGCGATATCGGATAGGCGATAAAAGAACCTTTATTCCAGTTCTTCTAAATTCTTTGTCCATTTTGTCTAGAGCTGACTCAGGGCACTTTGAAACATCTGACTTGATCTGATCTGACAAAGTCCCTTCAAACCCTAAAAACAAAAAGTTATAGAGTAGGTACTGGCTAAATTCTCCTTTGAAATATCCACCATGAACATCTCGAGTATGTGTAGCGTAATCAAGTGTTAAGAGAAGATAATCCAAAAGGTTTAACGCCCTTTTACCTCTAGCTCTAGTAAGCAATCCCGAAGAATATTTAAGCTTTTCATCTTGTTTTTGGCTGACTTTTACGTCACGATAGTTTGTGCAATCGATGAATGTTATAAGATTGCAGGTATTGACATCTTCACGAACTCCAAATATGTCTTTAAGTGTTCTTGTCGTAGGAGAAAAACCATCTATAAAGGTTATTTCTACAGAGTCCAAAGCTCGTCCAACAGAACTAATAAGGGCCTCGCTCGTTGGTTTATGAAGAGGATAGTGTTGTCTTAAATCAACAAGATTACATATTCCATATTGATGATCGAAGCGAACCGAAATATTACCTAGACGGTATCCGGAAATTCGTTTTTTCACAGGGAAAAAGAAATAGTTTGCAGCTGTAGAAGCGAGACGAAGCGCAATATCACCTTCGCTAGTAAAAACATAAACCTCAGAAAATCTTCTTAGACACGTTTGGATATCATTATTGCGAGTTGAGGCGATAACTTGGCTTGGAAGATCAGGCGAGGCCAACACTAATCTTCTCAGAGTGAAGGAATTAGCAACTTCCGAGGTGGGAAAACCTGCTATTGAACGCCGATCAAAAATGTCTACTATCCGTGTGATTGTTTTGGTCACTACCAAGCTTCCCATGCTATGAGCAATAAAGCTGAGCCCTATTGGAGATTTTTGCTCTAGCTCTTCTCTTGGGAGTTCTGTCAGAGCGGAATCAACCAGTGTCAGCAGGTTAGCTAAATCTGTAACCCCAAACTCTGTAGCTCTGTAATAATCACGAAAATAAGCCACACTACGCAGAGTCAACAGAAATAGAATCAGGCTCCCAAGCAAGGCGGCTAATACAATAGCTAGAAACAAAATCAAATTGGCAAAGCCTGATCCAAGTCCACGTAAATGTATTACACAGCCAAAAAAGATAAGAAACAAGCTGATTCCTGAGAGCAGTCTTGGCAAAAAAGGTAAAGAAGTAAAAGAAACCCAGAACCCTTCAGAACCGATAGTTTCTGAGGGCCAACGATAGCCTATGAACACGCTGCTTTGTAAAGATTCCGCATATGTACTAGTAAATGTCCCAATGCTCTCATACCAACTCTCTACATCGTTACTCAGAGTGTTGTACCCATGCACGGCCACAATGAGCTGAGGTGAACCACCTCCTATTGGATCAGAACTTGCGCGGTACAGATCACGGGCGATCGCTCTAACTCCTTCTTTCATATCGCTTTCAGACGCATCGTACAAAGTTTCATTTGTATCAATATTTATCGGAGCCGTACTAGCAACAAAATAGCTAGGGATATTAGAGACTGCGTCAATAGAGAGCTTTCGAGAGGGGATCTTTTTAATAAATAAAGGACTGTGATTCATGATCTTTTTGGTTCTAAGTAAGTTGACTCAATTGTTGACAAGATGCCGATGCTCTCTCTAAGAGAATCAAAATACATACCATCCCTTGGTCAACCGAGTGGGTTTTCTAAATTTGGGAGAGGCTGAACTCAGAGCCTCTAAACTTACAGAAACACATACAGAAACACACTTTTAGCTTAAGGGATAACCTAATACCTTTCTTGAAGAGGGCGCGTGCAGAAAACTTGTCACATGTTCAGTTTACCTGTGTAGGTAAGCTTACAACGCTACGAGAGCTAGACATACAGTCGCACACTACCCAAAGATTTAGTCGTTGCCAGATGACTTTGTCTCAAATTTTCCAGTATCCAGCCATTCCTGCGTGAGCATTGTCCACCAATCGTTCGTCAGCGGTTGCAACACATAGTTATAAGGAAGCCAGCCATAGCCACCCTCTCCCCACTCAGATCCCCAAGAATTTCGCACCAGAATAGCGCCTACCGTTTCTGTGCTGGCAGGCTCTGCATTTTTAATTGTGATGCTATCGTCATACCCTACCGCTGCCATCGTGTGACCTATCCATTGAATATTTATACCCTTGGCATCTGGCGACTTGGAAGGAACCGGCATTTTGCCAGTGGATTTAGACTGCTCCAGACACTCTAAATCGAGTATGGAGCCGAACATTAAGGGCCGATTGTTGGCTAAATTCGCCTTTATTTGCTGTAAAACAACTTCTCTAGTAGTGCCTTTAACATCGAGGCGATAATACTTCAAAGCCTGATAGTTGCTAGCAAGCGCATAGCAAAAAGCGGTTGGTTCTTCGTAGATCTTGGTTGCATCATATGGCCAGTATTCTTCCGGTGGCACACCAAAAAGCGCTAACGCCTTCATAGTTGATCTGGCATTTGCCCCATTATCTTGCTGATTATTAATCAGGTTCCTGGTTACTTTGTAAAGAAAGAGTCTAGAGGCATCAAAGGTTTTCCCGAATGACCGCCGCTGGTAGTACTCCATTAATGCGATCGCTGCGTGAGCCGTGCAAGAATTTATCTTACCTTGGTCTTTGATGGGCGAACACCACTCTCTCAAATCTATCGATGTAGGTAGTTTAGCTGGAACATCCATAGACAGCTGCTTGTCTCGCTCGTCAATCGGATCAGCAATCCAACCTGTTCCTTTGTTCAGTTCTCGATGTATGAAAGTGTCACTCATGAGATTATTCTCTCTTAATAGAAGATCAGTAGTTTTGAGATACTCTAAGCGTTCTGCAAGCTCTGTTGCTTTGCTTGCGTTATTGGAACTAGCTAGAAACGTTTCAGGACAGTGGGTGTAGTAATTTGGCAACCATGTTGTACGGCCTCTTTCCTTAGATCATGGGTGTTCGCACTTAGCTGAACAATAAAATCCGTTGTTCAGCTGCGATAAAGCAGTCGTGAGAAGGAAATATCTTTAGCCTTTATGCGATCTTGGTGCAGGTCTCCGTAGAGGTTGAGGTAATCAATTTCCTCAGCCGTCAGCGTGCCTTGTCGAATGCCTGCGATCGCCTCATTAATTTCTTTTCGATTTCGCAAACCCGTTAAGCAAAGATCTACGCCATCTTGAGTCAAAGAATAGCGATACAAATCGGGCGCTCTTGGCTGCCAGCACCCAGCAGGCAATCCGGCTGGAACCTCCCAAAGCCTACCCGAGTGATGGCTAGTAGACTTAAACGTGACAATGCCGGGACGCTGCGAGTTTTGGGAATCCACTTGAGTGAAGATTTGGCTTTGGGCATGACGATAACCAGCATTATGTCTGACCATTACAACGTCCAACAGCGGACTGTTCAGCCACGCGCTAGCCAGATCGATGTCGTGAAATGAAGCCCCTACGTAGCGCACAGCTCCCATCTGTTTCAAGCGCTCTGAGGCTCCAATGAATTCTTCAATTGCCCGTATATAGAAGGAATTACTGGCCTTTAGGCTAGGAGAAAGCTGCAAACAATCTTGCAAGACTTGTTGGTCATTAGACCCCATCCAGCCCCAAAAAAACACATCAATATAGTCAATTCCAAGCTCCATGAACTGATCTAATAAAACAGAAACCGCCGCTTGCGGGTTTTTAAGATAAGTTACAGTTGCTAACACAACTTTCTCTCGTACGCTTGAGCCACGCCCGCATAGTTGACGCAGACTATCAGTCATGGAACTGTAAAGAAAATGATGCAGATCGCTAGAGTAGAAAAAGTAGTTGATTCCCTGCTCAAAAGCGTACAGTGTATCTGCGCTCGAAATGCCACCGCCGCCGCCTAGCCCTAAGCAACTTACCTGCAAATCGGTTCGTCCAAGCTGGCGGTAAAAGTGAAAATTGGCTTCTGCGCTTTTATCAGGCATCTGACTGGTTGCGTTCTGGGAAACTATTGGTGTATGTGAGACATTTGTTTTGTTCATAGGTTCAATCAGTTTTGAGGCTAAATGAGTGAGCCAGTACGATGATTTTGATACTTTTCATACAACCTCTTACTCCCACAGCAAAACAGAAGGAAGCTGCTGCTCTAGGGGTGCTAATCGCAGCAGCTCGTAGCCAATTCCAGCACTGCCTTGGAAAAATCCAGGATTGTAGAGACCTTTAAACTGTTTAGGAAAGAGTTGGAAAGAGCTAGTTCTCTCTGCTTTTCTGATCGCATAGGCAGCTTGCTTTTGGGCTGCATCTAGAAGCTCCGGCCGCTTTAACTTTTGAGCTGCGACTAACAGTACTTCAGCTCTACCAAAGTTGCCACAGCAGAGATGATCAATTTCTTGAAAGCAGAATTTTTGTGTTGTTTGCAGAGCGACTTCAATGTCGTGCTGAATTTTTTCAGTGTTGAGAATTGCAAGACCTCCTAAACGGGCTAGCCCAACACCAGGGGCACCGCTACACCAACTTGCAGAAAACCCAGGTCGATCCATTCTAAAATCAGGCCAGTTTTGAGCTTGAGAAGAAAAAACGCTGCGCTCGTAAGCGATCGCCTCCTCAGCGCCTTGTAAAAATCTTGGGTCGCTAGCGACGGTATACAGCCGCACTAGGGCATAGGCAATACCCGCCGCGCCATGAGAGAACCCTGTTAAAAGTTTTCCAGCAACAGTAGCCCAAGCACGATGTCCTGTATCGCTGGTTACACAGCTATCTAACAAATGATAGCCACAGGATTTAGCGAGTTCTAAGACAGCTGAGCTGCCAGTAGCTTGGTATAGTTTTAACAGTCCTAAAATTGTTCCTGCTGTTCCAGATACCACATCAAATCTTGTATCAGCAGCAATCGCTGTTGAATTGATTTGTAAGGCTAGCTGTTGCGCAGCCTGCAGGAAAGTAGGCTCTGTCAAAAACTGACTGCTCTGCACCAACGCATAGATAAGTGACCCTAGCCCCTTCGCTCCGCCAATGCCAATTTGTTTGACAAGGTTTTGTTCAGATACACAGACTGAATTCTGTGCCAGATCGACCAAAGGCTGCAGCGCACCGAACGCTAGGTCACGAAATCTTGCGCTGTCTACGACTTTTGCTAATGCAGAGAGAAACAGCGCTATTCCAGCACTACCGTCATACAGATCGTAGATCATGGTTTTCTGCTGTAATCGTCCAGCTTCAGATAGATAATCCATGCCCAGCCAAATCAGGCTACCGTTAGCAGATCGCAGCGCTCGATCTTGCAAGTTTTGGGCGATGCTTACAGCTTGTTGGATTAATGATTCTTTAGTTGGCGCATAGATAGTTTCAGAGTGAAGGGAATGGGGGGTGAAGCGCGATCGCGGCTGTGTGACTTTGTTGGCAACAAGCATATATAAAGAGCTGCGAATAAACCCAACTTGTTGTTCTAAATCTTTTTGATTTAGCTGCTGTAGACGGCGAGTAACCAAATCGCAACTGGGCTCTACGAAATATCGCTCTATAGTTTGATGCGAGGTAAGAGTCAGATCATCTCTATTTGGATGAGTCGTAAATAAAGGGATATCTAAATTTGCCAGCGCTTCTTGTTCGGCTGCTACGATTTGCCAAGTATTAGGTTTGCTTTCAAATTTTAAGAAGGCTTTACTCAGTACATCTAAAGCGATAGAAAAATCAATCCCTTCTCTCAGAAATTTTGGCTGTAGCGCGTGTTGAATAATCGAAGCATAAACTTGAGAAGGCCGAAAGATAGCGCGAACTTGCTGACTTAACAGTCCTGATAGAGGGCTATTCTCAGATAAGAGTGTTTCTCTATTTGCTATTAAGCATCGGTACATTTCACAAAAACCATCGACCAGCTTTTCTACATAGTCACTGGGTGATAGATAAGTGCCACCAATCATCGGTAAGTTAGACTTTGGCAGAGTTCGAACGCATTCATAGCGCAAAACCATGCCATCACTATTAATGTTTTGCCACACCGGGCTGTAGAAACAAGTTTGCTGTCCGCCGGATCCACCCAATCCGCTAGCGTCGTAAATTCTACCCTCTCGTCCAGCTTCCCATTTTGGGAGAAAGCTAGTACTGAGCACAGAGCCAGCAATCTGTTTAAAAGCGGTCTGTGAAGCCTCAGCGGAACCAAGCGCTTCCTCTTGTCGCGGCGCTGTAGACATCAGCATCTCCAAATCGATTAAGACGGGCTGATCTCCACAGGCAATAACATTTTCCCAGTGAAGGTCTGCACCTGAAAGGGCATAGAGCAAGCACAATAAATTTCCCGCTCTCTTGTAATATCTCGCACCTGCTTGCTCATCCGAGCAAGACAAATGCTCTACATATTCAACCCAGCCGTAGTCTGAGCAATTGAGGAAGCGAAGCAACTTTAACGGTTGAGAGATATCTTGTTTGTTGCACCAATCTAGTAGTTGAAAGAAAGCTTTATCCATGCCTAAGCTTTTGGGTTTGTAAACGAGCCTTAGACCAGAAGCAAAGGTCACTAAAATGACTGAACGTCCGTTGTTGTGCAGATCAGATATTCCTATTTTGGTGCTAGCAACTTGCCCAAGCACCCCGCCACTTTGAAAAGTTGCTTGGAGAGCCGACCAGTCTAATGCTAATCGTTGTAAGAATTCGCAGGTATTATTCACCCAGAAATCTGTCACCGTGGCTGCTAGTCGAGCTAATACACTGTATTCTTGGAAAAATGTTAGCAGCCCTCCCGATAGCATTGTATGGATGAATTTATCGTATTGTTCTCGCGAGTGAGCTTGCTGAGCTTGCCCTAGCCAACGGTTCAATTTAGGTTGCTCGCATGCTCGAAATGCTTGAAATTCGATAATCAGTGCTCGAGAGCAGAGGTCTGTCAACGATTTCAGTAAATACTGCTCTAGGGTAGCGTGAGAGTCTGATGAGAGAATCGAATAGCTTGAGTTCGCTCTAAGTTGTAGTTTTTGCCGGGCAACGGTGACAAAGGATAGAAACAGCGTTTCAAAAGGAAGCGGATTCTTCGAATTCAAGCATCTTTTTTCTTTGACGCTATTTTTGTCTCCATCTTCTGAACAAACTGGAGCGGCAGCCTCTAGTGCGTCTTTTAAGGTTGCTGACCAAGCTGGTAAAGCATCTTTATCAACTAGTCTATCAGCGTTCAGTGCAATGCGTATATCGTCTAAACTTAGTCCGTCCCAGGCCAGGCGTTTTTCTAATCTCTTTAGATCTCCGTCTGTTATCGCCTGACACCATTTTGAGATTCGAGCATCCGTCAGATAACTGTCATCTGCTTGTTCAGCAGAGGGTAGCCTATTGTGAAGATGCTTAGATAAACTGCTCGATCTCTGTACAATTTCAATTAGTTTTCTGCTGCAAACTCGCATATTGATTTTGGTTGTAGATGGTACAGAGGAAGCATTTAGTTGCGTAGACTGACCTTGTTTGTTGTATAAAGCGGTAAAAATGTTCCAGCCTATCTCTACTATCTGAAGACAGAATAGTAGAGATAGTGATGAGGACTACGCGAGGGCTATAGCCGGTTTTGAGCCGTTGTTGGATCTAGTGAAATGTTGCCGAGCCAAACGTACAGGGTAGGCGAATGTCAAACACTGCGCCACTGGCGATCGCTTCAAGCTGATCTTCTGTAATACTGTCGTTGGACTCAACATAAGGCAGGACAACGTACGCTGTATTAGCATCTTCTTGAACGACCTTAACTTGAAGGTCAGAAGGGAGCTTTTGCCCCGACTCTTTTTCGTATTCCTCTTTGATTAGCTGAGGATTGCCGAGCATCCGTTCCTTAAAGGACTCATCTTTCAAGGCGCGGGCAACAATTTTAGATTCAATGTTTGCTCTAGATGAATTAGTAGACATGGATTTCTCCTATTGGTTACTTGTTTTTTGGAAGGAAGAGCTGCTCTATCTATCTGCCCAGCTCTTTTTGTTCTTCTCTGAACTTATAGTACCTAGGCAAATCGAGATTTTCAGTGAACGATATTTCTATTTTGAGAGAACAAACTTTAAGTATTTTTAGGCCATTCACTATTTGCCACTAATGACTACTCAAGTTGTTGGGCAGCGAAAATGCTGGTGTCGCCGTCGCCGGATGTATCCGTACGACGGCTTGCCACTTGGATTGCAATGCATAAAGGATTTAGCAATCACTAGCGTAGTGAGCTAAGTGGCCAGAGCTATAAACCGTAAGCGATCTTGTTCTACTCTCCACTTTCTAGGCGTACTGTTGTGACGTTTCCGAAACTGACGGTAGAAGTGATTTGTACTTTGGTAACCAACCTTTTCAGCGATTTTCTCGATGGAGTCCTCCGTCTCAATCAGCAGCCGTCCCGCTTCTGAAATTCTTCGCTCAATGATCAAATTGTTTACTGTTGTGCCAGTCCTCCGCTTTAATAAGTGTGTCAGGTATGCGGATGAGTAGCCAACCGCCGTTGCTACGTCTTTTAACCCAATATTTTGACGATAATTTAGTTCTATAAACTCGAACACATTGCTTATCAAAGGATTCTCAGGAAAGAGAGAAAGCTGTGTATACGAGCAGTTACGATCCATAACTACACTCGAAAGTTTGTGTTTATCTGATGATGATTGAACATACAGACCTTCCTCCGTCTTCCTGACGTCAAAGCCTTTTTCTTTCAAACATTTAGCAATTAAGCTTTCAGCTCTAGAACAGTCTTTACTGACTGCGATATTAATCATGACCTTCACCCTGTGATATGTTAGACAACAGAACAATATTTATTGGTTGCGCAATGAGAGTGCGGTCATATGCGCTAACAACGTACCGTGGAAGACTCGATCAAGATTCAGGTTCCGCTTGGGCTCGAGGGTAGAATGATTAGCCCCTGCATGGTTTGCCTTTGTCAACAACTCTTTTCCCAATGACTTCAAAATAGGATTCGATAAATGAATAAACATCCTATAAATGTCATTTCAGAATCATGACAAATATCACAACCTTCGTTCGTTTTCTTGCGAAAGCTGTTGATAACAAGCAAACGAGCAAAGGTATAAGACAGACTATTCAGTAGACCAGACGTTGATATGTGAGATAAAATTTACTTAGCGAGCTATGAGAGTGAAATCAGAAGAAGTAAAGTAAAGGGAACTAAAATTAGGAAATCCGCTCGCTTTAGCGACTGGTCTGTCTGACTCATATTTCACTCTGCTACGTATAAAGTTTTTTGAGCTGCTCGTAAAATATTTCAAAACATTGAGTACTATTTAGACCAGTCTCCAACAGAAAGTGGCATCAATGGTCCAACAGTTGTTTAGCATGTCAGTCAGTAGTCGCTTAAAATCGCTGGGGCGATCGCGCGCAGCGTCACTATTGCGCGCAAGCCTGCCTGTGATCGCGATGACTACACTACTGCCTGTGAGTGCCGAAGCTGCTAGCTTTTCGTCTGGAGCACCCGCGACGGTTTTGCTATTTCGCGGCGCAGGTGGGTTGCTAGGCCCCTTAGACATTCGTAGCTCAAGCCAGTCAGGCATCGACGCGTTAGCTAGCCGAATTGACAGCGAGTTTTCTGATTCTATGCTAACCGTTCGGACATTCGATTCTTATGAGGGAGATATTTTTAGCCTGAGCGAGGTCGGGAGCAGTCAAGGAACAGCCTTTGCAAAGCAGATAGCGGATAGTTCAGCAGGTGAGACAGGTGCGCTGGGCTTGGTGGGATACAGTGGGGGCGGACTCTCTGCTATTCGTACAGCCAAGAACCTGTCCCCTAATCCTGTGGATCTATTAGTCCAGATAGAGTCTTATGAACCGTTGACGGGCCGCAGCCCTGAAGATGAAGTGCTGCCTGACAATGTGCGCACAGGCATTAACTACTATCAGCTTCGCAATCGGTTTAGTCTCTTCCGCCCCGACTGGGACCCGACTGACTTGCAGGGGGCAACCGACGTTAAGGGGGCTAACAACATCAATGCTGAAGCGTTGTTCGATGATCGCAGCCTCACTCACCAAAACATCATTGATGATCTCAGACTGCAAGATCGGATTGTGCAAGATATACAAGAGAATTTGTTGGGTGATCGCACCTTTGCCCTCTCCGCCGCTCTCTGGGCTCCGCTAATGCTAGGCGACACAGTCAGCGATCGCCCACTGGCATCATCCAATACTGCATACAATGCGGAAGCCGTTCCCGAGCCGGGTTTGTTGCTTGCCATCGGACTACTAGGCGGTGGCCTCTGGGTAACCAGGAAAACCGAACAGTAAAAATAATGAGCCATAGAAAGCCCATTTCTCAACAAGAAGCTTCTTTACCGGCTGCGAAACCGCGCTTAGCCGGAAATCATGCGGTGGTGATCGGCGGCAGTATGGCCGGTCTGCTGGCAGCGCGGGTATTGAGCGATCGCTTCCAACGGGTCACACTCATCGAGCGCGATCGCCTGCCTGATACTCCGCAACATCGTTCAGGCACGCTACTGAGC
>JBAUIB010000176.1:0-9963 GCA_049680585.1 Phormidesmis sp. | reverse complement strand
AAGTCATCTCCTAAGGTTTCGTCGAGGCCCGCGAGATCATCATCGTCCTCATCGTCGTCCTCATCGGTCGCATTGTCAGGCGTTAGGCTAGGCGATGGCGGAGAGGACGCTTCATCGTCACCCTCATTAGCCAGCAGAGGCAGCTGTTCGCCGTCGTCATCGTCGTATCGGCTGCTTTTGCGCCGCCGCCGCGAGCTTCTCGACTGTTTGGACTCTTCTTTCTCAGCTGCCGTTTTCAGCTTGGGTGGCTCTACCTGCCCTGATCCGGCAGAGGCGTTTTCGTCTGTATCAGACGTTTGCTTGCGAGAGGCTGGCTGTGCTTCCTCACCTGTATTATTGTCAGCCTTTACTTTTTTACGAGCAGGCGATCGCGTCGCTCCAGTGCTGCGTTTACCTTTGGCCGCCGCATTCGTCTCATCCGAGCTGGCTTTATCGGAACTGGCCATCCGCTTTTGAGAAATCAGCTCACTGTACTCTTCAGGCGGCAGCGTACTCTTTAAAATTCGGCTAATCGTGCTATTGCTGACACCATACTGCTTCGCCAACGTAGACGTGGTTTGATCAAGCTGCTTGTACAGCTCAATGATGTCGCTTTTATCAGAGTCAGACAGTTTTCGCGGGGCCATGCTGCCGATATCCTTCGCACTTGCTTTCCCAGTATGGCAGTTTTTTCGGCTCGTCGATTGAGAATTCCTGATGAATCTCCCCCAGCCACCCTATTTAAACAAACCTCAACAATGCGGTATATTCGCTATCGGGTTAAGCTAGTACAGCTTATTTAAACACGCCCCAAGGATCCTTAGCTCAGTTGGATAGAGCAACCGCCTTCTAAGCGGTCGGTCACAGGTTCGAATCCTGTAGGATCCGTCGATAAAACTCGTTCTAAGATTGGGAACAGTATTGGCTGATGAGCCCGTTTGGGTGCGAAAGTCTTTAGCAATTGCCAGTGACGATCTTTCTTCTCATAACAGCGAAGCAATCTCTATGCGGGGCTCTCAAAATTTTGCTTTTCTCAAGCTGCATAGCTTAGCGCTAGTCAGGCTTGGAACTCTGGCTGAAAACTATTTTGCAACAGATCCAAACACCTGCTTAATTAAGCTGCGTCAGTTTGGCGAGCAGCTAGCTCAGCTGGTAGCGGCCAAGGTTGGTCTTTATGAAAATCCAGATGAAAGTCAGTTTGAGCTGTTGCGGCGATTAGAAAATCGCGGGGCAATTACAGGGCAAGCCACTCAGCTATTCCAGGAAATTCGCAGGGTTGGCAATCGGGCGACGCATGACAGCTATGACGAACAGGGCACGGCGCTGAGTCACCTGAAATATGCGCGATCGCTAGGCATTTGGTTTCATCGCTCCTATGGAGGCGCACGGGCTTTCAAGCCAGGGCCGTTCATTCCACCACCTGATCCTGTGCAGGAGACGACTGCGCTTAAAACGGAATTGGAACGGCTGCGGGCAGAACTAGCGGCTGGGCAAGCTGAGCTAGCAGCGTCTCAGTCTCAGGCAGAGCTGGCCCAGGTGCAGGCGCAAGAAGAGGCAGAATTAAGACAGATAGCGGAAGAGCTGCTGTTGGAAACTGAAGCAAAGGCGGAGGAGATAACGGCGCAGTTTGAGGTTCAGTTAAGGACTATTCAAGCTGAGGCTGTACAAGCACCAACGCAGGTTATTGACAGCAAGATTATTACGGCACAAAGGGTTGAACCCGATCTAGACGAGCGAGAGACTCGGCGGCTAATTGATGCGCAGCTGCGGGCAGTAGGTTGGGAGGTGGATACAGAGACCCTGACCTATGGCCAAGGAACGCGACCTCAAAAGGGAAAGAATTTGGCGATCGCAGAGTGGCCAACTACAAACGGGTGGGCTGACTATGTGCTGTTCGTTGGGCTATGTGCGATCGCAACGATAGAAGCCAAGCGTAGAAGAAAAGACGTTTCGGGCGCGATTGATCAAGCGAAGCGCTACAGCCGGGGCTATGAGATTAAAGGCGACGAAACGCTACCGGATGGCCCCTGGGGTGAGTACAAGATCCCGTTTGTATTTGCGACGAATGGACGAGCGTTTTTGGCGCAGCTAGAAACGAAGAGTGGCATTTGGTTTTGCGATGTGCGCAAGCCCGAAAATCTGCGGCGGGCGCTGCGCAGCTGGTACAGTCCGGCGGGCCTAGTCGATACGCTGGCCCAAGATGTGGATAAGGCAGATGCGCAGCTAGCCCAAGAGCCGTTTAACTATGGCTTTGACCTGCGGGACTATCAGATTAAGGCGATTTTGGCGGCTGAGGGTGCGATCGCCCAAGGGCAGCGCAACCTGCTATTAGCAATGGCGACCGGCACGGGCAAGACCAAGACCTGTATCGCGCTGGTGTACCGACTGCTAAAGACCAAGCGATTTCGGCGAGTTTTATTTTTGGTAGATCGTACGGCTTTGGGTGAGCAGGCAGCCAATGCCTTTAAAGATACGCGGATGGAGAGCCTGCAAACGTTTGCCGATATCTTTGAGATTAAGGATTTAGAAGATGCGGACACTGAGCGCGAGACTAAGGTGCATATTGCGACGGTGCAGAGCTTTGTAAAGCGGCTGTTGTATCCCAGCGAGCCGGTAGATAGTGAAACGAGCAACGCACTGAGCGCGGATCAATACGACTGCATTGTGGTGGATGAGTGCCACCGGGGCTATCTATTAGATCGAGAGCTAAGCGATACGGAGCTGAGCTTTCGAGACTTTGGTGACTATGTTTCAAAATATCGTGCGGTGCTGGAGTACTTTGATGCGGTGAAAATTGGGCTGACAGCGACGCCTGCCTTGCATACAGCAGAAATTTTTGGGACACCTGTGTTTAGCTACAGCTATCGAGAAGCGGTGATTGATGGCTATCTGATTGACCACGAGCCACCGATTCGTCCGGTGACGGCACTGGCAGAAGATGGCATCACCTGGCACGTTGGTGAGGATGTTGAATATTTTGATCCGAAGACAGGGCAGCTTAATCTGGCCCAGGCACCGGATGAAATAAAGGTAGACGTAGCGCAGTTTAACCGAAAGGTGATTACGCCTGAGTTTAACCGGGTGGTGTGCGATTTTTTGGCCGAGCAGATCGATCCAGAAATGGGCAAGACGCTGATTTTTTGCGTAAATAACGATCATGCAGACCTGGTGATGAACCTGCTAAAAGACTCTATGCAAAAGCGCTACGGCAGCATTAATGACGACGATGTGAAAAAAATTACGGGCGCGTCGGATCAGCCAATGCAGCTCATTCGCCGGTATAAAAACGAGGCCAGCCCAAAGATTGCGGTAACGGTAGACCTGATGACAACAGGCATTGATGTGCCAGAGATTTGCAACATAGTGTTTTTGCGGCGGGTGAAGTCGCGGATTTTGTACGAGCAGATGTTGGGCCGGGCGACACGGCTATGCGACGAGATTGATAAAACATTTTTTAGAGTGTTTGACCCGGTAGGGCTGTACCAGGCGATTTCAGAATTTTCGACGATGAAGCCAGTGGTGGTGAATCCTAAAATCTCTTTTGTTCAGCTCGTAGATGAGCTGGGGGCAGTGAGTGAGCCAAGTGCGGCAGGTGAAATTTTGGATCAGCTGGTGGCTAAGCTACAGCGGAAGAAGCGGCACCTCAGCGAAGCGCAGACGGAAGGCATTGAGAGCCTTGCGGGAATGCCAGTAGATGAGGTAGCTGACTATTTGAAGCAGTGCGAGGCGCTGGAGGCGGCGAGCTGGTTTAAGCAGCGGCAGCAGATTGCGAAGCTGTTGGATAGGCAAGATGGCGGCGGCAATCCTATGCTGGTGTCTTACCATGCGGATGAGCTGCGCCGGGTGGAGCAAGGCTTTGGTGTAGCAGAAGATGGCACCGAATACGGCAAGCCAGAAGACTATTTGGAGAGTTTTGCCGCCTTTATTGAGAACAATAAGAACATCATTCCGGCGCTAATGGTGGTGACGCAGCGGCCTCGTGATTTGACCCGGCAGCAGCTAAAGGCGTTGCAGCTAGCGCTGGCGGATGCGGGGTATTCGGAGACGATGTTGAAGGCGGCCTGGCGTGAGAAGACGAATGAGGATATTGCAGCTTCGATTATTGGCTATGTGCGACAGGCGGCGCTAGGGGATGCGCTAGTGCCCTATGAGGAACGGGTGCAGCGGGCAATAAAGAAGATTTTGGCGAGTCAGAAGTGGAGTGCGCCACAGCGTAAGTGGCTAGAGCGAATTGGGAAGCAGTTGGAGAAGGAATATGTGGTGGATAGGGAGGCGTTTGATCGAGGTGCGTTTAAAAGGGAAGGTGGATTTCAGCGATTGAACAAGGTGTTTGAGGGAAAATTGGAGGTTATATTAGAGGACATTAGTTTGACGATGTGGGGGCAGCAAGCCGGACTATAAAACGATTGCTCAG
The DNA here is from genome assembly GCA_049680585.1 of Phormidesmis sp. Classification (GTDB taxonomy): domain Bacteria; phylum Cyanobacteriota; class Cyanobacteriia; order Phormidesmidales; family Phormidesmidaceae; genus Phormidesmis. The sequence goes on along the minus strand of JBAUIB010000176.1, from coordinate 5,570 downwards.
TGCCATCGGTGCCGCTCACCAATTTCGGTTAGTCATGACGAAGCGATCATCTATAGTGGTGATGCAGTAGTTCTATAGCCATCTATGCCGCAGTATTCAATTGATCACTCAAGTGAGCCTGTAGATCAGTTTGTTCGCAATCAGGTAAGAGACGGTAGCCCTCTTGAGCTTTTAGATGGCGGCAAGATGGTGGCGGTACTCGTTTCTGCTGAAGATTATATGCGGCACTACACGCCTAAGAAGGATTTTCGTCAGTCTCTTTTAGAGATTCGTCAAAGATATGGGCTAGACGACCCGAACTTTGACGACAATGAGATGAGTGATGCCGAGTTTGAAACGTTTTGGGATAACTTGCGCGATCGCTCTCCAGGACGTGAAGTGGAGATTTGGTAATGTCCCGTTTTCTGCTGGATACCAATATTCTATCTGAGCCAATAAAGCTAAGCCCTGACCAGCGGGTAGCTGAACGAATTATTGAAAATATTCCAGCGATCGCTATTGCTGCTGTGTCATTTCACGAGCTGGTATTTGGCTGTTTGCAAATGCCAGATTCTCGTCGAAAACGAGCGTTAGACAATTATATTCAGCAGAATGTGGTAGCACTACTTCCTATTCTTCCATACTGCGAAACCGCAGCTAAATGGCATGCGGAGGAACGCATTCGATTACAACAGATTGGAAAGACATCACCTTATATTGACGGACAGATTGCATCTGTTGCCGCCACGCACAACCTCACCTTGGTCACTAGAAATGTCAAAGACTTTCAGTATTTTCAAGGTCTAACGATTGAAAACTGGTTCGAATAATCTCTATCTATTGTTTTATGTAGCTCTTTTATGAATGCAACGTCTGATATTGTCCAAAAGCTGTGGAATTTGTGTAATGTGCTGCGCGACGATGGCATCACCTATTTGCAGTATGTGACGGAGCTGACTTACCTGCTGTTTTTGAAGATGATGCAGGAGACGGAACAGGAGTCACAGCTTCCTGAAGGCAAACGCTGGAGCGATTTGCTGGCGGTTGAGGGGATTGAACAGCTTGAGTTTTATCGAGATTTGCTGCGCGATCTGGGAAAGAGTGAGAATAAGCGGGTGCAGGCGATTTTTGCGAATGCGCAGACGAATCTGAAGCAGCCGCGCATTATTAAAAAGCTGGTGACTAGCATCGATGAGCTGGACTGGTATTCGGCAAAGGAAGAGGGGCTAGGTGACCTGTATGAGGGACTGCTGGAAAAGAATGCGGGTGAGAAGAAGTCGGGGGCGGGGCAGTATTTTACGCCGAGGCCGTTGATTGATTGCATGGTGGTGCTGATGCAGCCGCAGGCGGGCGATCGCATCCAAGACCCAGCAGCAGGGACGGGTGGTTTTTTGATTGCGGCGGATCGCTACATTAAGGCGCAGACTGACGATTTGTTTGAGCTGAGTGAGTCGGCGCAGGTATTTCAGCGGCGGCAGGCGTTTTATGGCATGGAGCTGGTGCAGGATGCGCACCGCTTGCTGTTGATGAATATGATGCTGCACGGCATAGAAAGCACGGTTGATCTGGGTGATACGCTCTCGCCGAGTGGGACTGGGCTGGCGAAGGCGAATTTGATTTTGACCAATCCGCCGTTTGGCACGAAAAAGGGCGGCGGCAGTCCGACGCGGGATGATTTTACCTATCCGACCTCGAATAAACAGCTAGCGTTTTTGCAGCATATCTATCGGAGTTTGGTGCCGGGGGGACGGGCGGCGGTGGTGCTGCCAGACAACGTGCTGTTTGAGGCGGGGCAGGGGCAGAGCATTCGAGCGGATTTGATGGACAAGTGCAATTTGCACACGATTTTGCGACTGCCGACAGGGATATTTTATTCGCCGGGGGTGAAGACGAATGTGTTGTTCTTTCAGCGGGGGAAGTCGGAGAAGGGGAATACCCAGAATGTGTGGGTGTATGACCTGCGTACGAATATGCCGAAGTTTGGCAAGCGGACACCGCTGACGAGGGCGCACTTTAAGCCCTTTGAGGCTTGCTATGGAGAGGATGCGAATGGGGAGAGCGATCGCACTGACCAGGGCGAGAAAGGGCGGTTTCGATGCTTTGAGAGGGCGTTTATTGCCCAGCGGGGTGAGAACTTAGATATTTCTTGGTTGCAGGATGAGAGCTTGCAGTCGGTAGAGGATTTGCCCGAGCCAGATGAGATTGTATCAGCGATAATGGAGAAGCTACAAGTAGCGATGACTGAGATGCAGGCATTGAGTGCGTTGTTGGAGGAATAGCGATGAGTGTTGCAGAGATGGTTTTAGCGACGATTCAGGCATTGACTGAGGAGCAGCAACGGCAGGTATTGGAGTATGCTCAAGCTTTGCAAAAAGAGCATATTTCAGAGGGTACTGATTTACAATCCAATAGTTTTCTCAATCATCCTGCTTTTGGAGTATGGAAGGATAGAGAAGATATGAAAAATGTTAGAGAGTGGCGTCAGCAGTTATGGCGTAGAGATTGATGGAGCGAATACTGTTGAATACTAATATTTTGATTGATGTGATGAGGGGCTATGAGCCAACGGCACTGAGGCTTGATCAGCTGATAACGACTCATGAGCTGGTAACTAGCGTAGTGACTTATTTGGAGTTGGTTGCAGGGTGTCAGAATAAACAGGCTTTAGGCACTGTAGAAAAGCTATTAGAGAATTTTCAGATTCTACCGATTGATGTTGATAGCTCTAACAGGACTGCTGAGCTGGTGAAACAATACAACTTAAGTCATGGCTTGTTGCTGGCAGATGCTTTGATTGCCGCGATCGCACTCACCAATGCTCTCCCTCTGCTCACCAGAAACCAAAAGGACTTTCGCTTTATCGATGGCCTTGCGCTCACCACATGAAGCGCAATGATCGCCCACAATCAAATTACTCACAGCCAAAAACCTCTTATTCGGGGGGGCTGGGGGAGGCTCGGCCCCCAGGCAGGAGCTTGAGCCGCCAAGCAAAGGAGGGGCATGGGGAGGAAATCCCCAAATCTTGACGCCTTGCGCTTTACTTCTTTGCGCCAATATCTTCTTACAAGAGCGTAAAGGATGAAACCAATCAACGCAGTAGCTTGCGAACAAGTACAATACTCAGAGTTTAGGTAACGAAAGGATGATAGAGGGACAAGAGAACTTACTAGATTTGCCAATAAACTGGGCGTGGTCGAACCTTCCCTTACTAGCTGCTATAAAACCGAATGCTCTAAAGGCTGGGCCTTTTGGCTCTGCATTAAAGAAGTCTTTCTATGTTGAGAGTGGTTATAAAATATATGGACAGGAGCAAGTTATCAGCGGAAATCCGTTCCTAGGCGATTACTACGTTAATGCAGAAAAATTCGAGAGCCTTAAAACCTGCGTTGTTGAACCAGGAGACATTCTTGTCAGCCTAGTTGGTACTATTGGTAAAATTCTGATCCTTCCAGAAGGAATTGAGCCTGGAATTATCAACCCTCGTTTAGTAAAACTTAGCCTAGAGCAAAAAGCCGCAAAGTCACTATACATAAAGATCTATCTAGAATCGTCTACTGCTAAAAACTATTTTTCTATGTTCTCTCATGGAGGAACTATGGAAATCCTAAACTTAAAGATTCTAAAAGCACTACCTCTCCCTCTCCCTCCCCTCAACGAGCAACACCGCATCGTCACCAAAATCGAAACCCTAACCGCCCGCAGCCGCAAAGCCCGCGAAGCCCTAGACACCATCCCCGCCCTACTCGACCAGTTTCGGCAGTCCGTCCTCGCCGCCGCCTTCCGGGGCGACCTCACCGCCGATTGGCGCGAGCAGAACCCTGATGTAGAGCCTGCGGAGAAGTTGTTGGAGCGGATTCGGGAAGAGAGGCTATCTCGATGGGAAGAAAATTGTGAGTCTGCTAAAGAGAATAATTTGCGTAAGCCCAAAGCGCAAAAAACAAATTCAGAGACCATCGAGCTGACAGAACTGCCGGAGATCCCTCAGTCATGGTGCTGGGAACGCTTAGTGAATATAGCTGACTTACGAGGAGGTGTAACAAAGGGCAGACGGTTCAAAGATAAAAAGACTATTCAAGCTTCGTATCTGAGAGTTGCAAATGTCCAAGATGGATATTTAGATTTAGAAGAAATAAAAGAGATTAAAGTACTACCCGAAGACTTAGACAAATATCGATTAGAACATGGAGATGTACTATTTACAGAGGGAGGCGACAGAGACAAGCTAGGTCGTGGAACGGTTTGGCACAACGAGGTCGGTGAGTGCATACACCAGAACCATGTTTATCGCGCTCGGTTGTCTGGGCTATATATGTTGCCAGAATACATTTCATTAGCGGCTAAAACTGAATATTCAAAGAATTACTTTTTCAGAAACGCAAGTCAGACAGTGAATCTTGCCTCTATCAATATAACTACTCTTGGAAAGTTACCAGTTCCAATTCCTTCATTCTTGGAACAGAAAGAGATTTGCAAGCAAGTCAGGAAAGCATTCGCTACAATTGACAACCTTCGTCATTTTCATCAAGCTAGCGTTGAAGATACTAACCAGCTCGACCAATCTATCCTCGCCAAAGCCTTCCGAGGCGAACTCGTCCCCCAAGACCCCACCGACGAACCCGCCACCGTCCTCCTCCAACGCATCCAAGCCGAACGCGAAGCCCTAAAAGCTAAATCCAAAGATAAGGGCAAATCTAGCGCGAAGAAGAAAAAATAATGCGATGCTTCTACTGATGTACTACAAGTAAAGATTTTGCTAGCTCTACGTAGCTGAAAGATTCAAACAAACTGACTATCTGCGTCAGATGAGCCTCAAACAGTGAGTCTAGCTCTGAGTTTCGGATATTTCCTGTAGACACCAAAAGGAGTTTGTAAGGCTTTTGCTGAAGCAAGAAAGACTGCACAAAGTCATCATCCTTCGTGATCACAACTCTGCATTCTTTAACCGAAAGCTCATTAATATCAGCATCTGGCGTAGCATTGCCCTTCGGCAAGTCTAGCGTATGAACAGCATCATGCCCTTTTCGGGTCAGAAAAAGAACTAACCGCTGCGGCAACTGAGCATCTACTAAAAATCTCATGAGGCTAGCTTGTAAACACTCTTCACTTGGCTCAAACGAGCCGCAAACAACAGAGCAGAGAGAATGTCCGCTTCCTCTAAATCCTTATAATCTTCTAAAATCTCAGCGTGAGTCATTCCAGAACTCAAAAGTTCCAGCAGCATTTCTACCGGATAGCGCAGCCCTCTAATACACGGCTTTCCGTGACAGATTTCAGGCGCAATTGTAATTCTCTGCAAAATAGAACTATCCATGTAAATCCTCCCAACCTCTATAGCTATTTTCTATGGCTATTCAATATACTACTGCCTACTAACTTTACCGCTCTGCCGCAATTTCAGCTTTTATTAACTCATCCGCGACTCCGCCGTTATCATTTTGCCTCAGCGCCATCACCTCAGCGCCATTCAAGAAAGCTAAATTGCGATCGCTTGACTGAATGCAAAAATCAGCTTATCTTCAGTTCTAAGCTGTGATGCCTATCACGGCCCTTCCTCAGAACTCAATTTTACTTAGCACCATCGGCAGGCGCTT
>JBAUIB010000175.1:0-14731 GCA_049680585.1 Phormidesmis sp. | reverse complement strand
CAGTATCTGCTTGAGCGCTTTATTCGCAAGTTAGAATTAGACGAGACTTTGATTAAATCTCATCCCAACTACCAGGGGCTGTGTGAGCATGGGGTGCTTGTCTCGTAATTCTGTCCGGAGTATTGTTTAGGTACGCTGCTGTATTTGGTTAGCCCGCTGGATATTTCTCCAGATGTTTTCCCAGTGCTCGGGTGGATTGACGATGGGATTGTCGTAAGCCTACTGATTAGCGAAGTTAGCCAGCTCATGACAGAACAGCTCAAGCGCAAGCACTTTTCTGCTAGTAGCAGGTCTGAGGCAGACTTCAACGAAGGAGTTGAAACAGACTCAGGTAAAACCATCACGGTTGAGGCTGTTCAAGTCATCTAACCCACTCTTTTTCTCTCCGATCATCTCTTTTTCACTTTTATCCTTTCCAATTTTCTCTTTAGGTAAAACACTATGACTTACACTCCTGACACCGAATTCTCTCTTCCTTCTGCCGAGCCTTCTACTGTTGAAAAGCTAAGGACATTGCAGCAGGAAGGTAGCCAACGCTCTAAACGCATCTTCAAAATTCTGAGCGCTGCTTTTACGGAAACAGCCGCTGAATTTAAAGATGGCCGCGCCGTAATCAGCCCGCTCGCTAAAGACGTGACGACCGAAACAGTAGCAACTGTGAAGGAAAAGAGTCAGCAGGCGGCTGATGTGCTCAACCAGACCTGGAGTAAAGAAGCTGAGCATGCAGAGCTGACAGATCGAATCATCAGCTTTGTTCGGACTTTGAGTAAGACGGCTCAAGAAAAGCTGTCTCCTCAGCTCAAGGATCAGGCCAGCAAGCTAGATGTCATATTGAGCGATCGCTACGGCCACCGCTACGAAAATGTCAAAGCGCGGCTTGATGCTATCCGTGCCTGGTACGTTGCCTCTGGTGCAGCCACGCCAGAAACTGCAGCTGACAAGCCCAACGATCAAGTGATCGAAATTGAGGTAGATAGCGAAATCGTTGGCTAAGCCATGTGAGCGATCGCTACCCACAGATCACTAACTACCCTATAGACAACTAACGCCCACCCAAAGACCTTGCCGTCAAAGAAAACCCAAACGGGTTGCGCGGCAGGGTCTTTTATTTGGTGACAGTCAGCGTGTGAATACGTGAGCTCAACCGATCAACAATGGCTATACTGCTCTTACTTCAACCGTTCTATCAGATGCTCTGCCACTCGCAGCGCATTGGCCATGATCGTCAAGGCGGGGCTGACGCTAGCACAGGAGGGAAAAAAGCTACTGTCCACCACATAGAGGTTGTCAATCTCGTGAGTCCGGCAGTTCACATCTAAAACAGATGTGGCTGGGTCAGTGCCCATTCGAGCCGTTCCACATTGATAGCCCACGACCTGAGTTGGCGACTCTCCTCGGGGATACACGTTGCTCTGCCGCAGCCCAATCCCAGTCTTTTCCAAATCTTTGAGCACACCCATCCAACGGTACACTAAGCGATCATGGGCCTCTAAGTTGTTGGGCGTAAATTCGTAGCGCAGCTTTGTTCTTCGCCGACTTTTCCGCCAGTAAATGCGATTGTCAGGATTGGGTAAGACGCCCGTTTGAGCCCACCAGCCGATGGAGCGAACGGCCAATCGCCGCAAGCCTGCACTCGGCGTCAGTCGAGCGAGCACTGAGAGGAGGGGGGGCGATTCGGCAAAGATAATGTCTTGAAACAGTCCGCCGCTATTTTCAATATGGCCCATTGGATACTTGTAGTCAGCGTCGCCCCAATAAAAATCATTGATGCTTACGCTCGGTGAGAACGACCCATCATTGGTCGTTTCGCCTCGCTTCACAATCACCGTCATCAAATGCTTCATCAGGTTGCGGCCCAGCTGATCGGAGCGGTTGGCAAGGCCATGAGGATGCTGATCGTTAGCAGAACTCAGCATCAGGGCGGCTGAATTCACAGCGCCACAGGCTAATACAACAATGTCACCGGTAAACATCACGTTCTGCTCGCCAACGCTCGCCTGAACGCCCTTAATCTCAGTGCCGCTGAGATTGGTATGGAGTTCAACCACTTTCGCATTTGTCTTCAGCGTGACGTTGGGGTGAGCGATCGCCAAATCAATCCCAAAAACTTCCGCATCTCCAGTCGGGTCATCCTCCCGCTGAGTCAGGCTCATCGGGAGTGAAACAGGATGGAGCCCTTCTGTTTTAATCGCTTCAATAATCGGCTGCATGATCGGCGGATGATCCACCGGCCCGTGCAGATAATCTGCGCTGTGAGCCGGTTCAGTGGGGTCGGCCTGAGCATCGCCATGTACCTGATAGAGCTGCTCGGCGGCTGTGTAATAAGGATCCCAATCGGCGTATTTTAACGGCCACTCGGGGGTGATGCCATCTTGGTAGGTGACCGCTTCAAAATCGCGATCGCGCATCCGCATCAAAGACGCATTATAAATTTTGGTATTTCCCCCCACCGCGTAGTTGGTCTGCGGCGAAAAGGGCTCTCCGACCTCGTCGTACCACTGCTCTGGGGCGTGATAGCGATCTTTTTTAAACACGTCCACATCGGCCCGGTTTTGATCTTCAAGGGCCATTCGAGACCCCCGCTCCAAAATCAAAATCTGCTTACCCGTCGGTGCCAGCGCCTGGGCTAGGGTCCCACCACCTGCCCCCGTGCCCACAATAATAATGTCGTACTGCTTGTCGTCAATAATCATGTGCTGCTACTGCCACAGATAAATCAAGATGAAAAGCATAATCCAAATCACATCGACAAAGTGCCAAAACAGAGACGTTGCCGCCACGCCGTACTCGCCGCCCGCATAGTTATTTGGAATAAAAGAGCGGCCCAGCATCACCCCTTGCAACAGCACGCCTGTGAGCACATGCAGCCCATGAAAGCCCGTGAGCAGATAAAACACACCGCCAAACACACCTGAGGTAAAGCCAAAGGGCAAGCTCTGCCACTCCACCGCCTGACCATACAAAAAGAAGCTGCCCATCGCCATCGTCAGCAGCCAAAAGATTCGAAAGCCCCAGAGATTATCGCGATGGAGAAAGCGTTCGGCAAAGTAAATCACAAAGCTGCTAGAAACCAGCACAACCGTGTTGATCAGTGGCTCTCTCACTTCTAACCCCTCAAAACCGGGGGGTAGCCAGTTAGCGCTGCCCGTTTTGAAAACGATGTAGCCTACGAAAAAGCTGAAGAAGATAATGCTCTCAGAAAGCAAAAAGACAACGAAGCCGAACATGCGGTTGTCTTCTTCTTCATGCTCGATTGCGGGTACAGCCGATTGTGAGTTGAGGGTAGGATCGATATTTGTAGTGCTCATGCGACGGCGGCTCCCTCTATCGGATTATCTGCCGGCGGTTCATCTAACGGTTTACCGGCGGGGTTATTAGACACTAGCGGCTCATCGCTGCCGTAGCCATAGGGCGGCGACACCACAATCGGCAGCTCCTCAAAGTTTTCATGCGGTGGTGGCGAAGAGACCATCCATTCTAGCCCAATGGCTCGCCAGGGATTATCGCCCGCATCTTCCCCCTGCGTCCAAGAACTCAGCATGTTCAATATAAAAGGCAGGGTCGAAACGCCGAGTAAAAAGCCGCCCAGACTCGCTACCACATTCCAAAAAGCAAATTCAGGATCGTAGGATGCAACCCGCCGAGGCATTCCCATCAGGCCCAGCGGGTGCATCGGCAAAAAGATCAAGTTGATGCCAATGAACGTCAGCGCAAAGTGCAGCTTGCCTAGGCCCTCGTAGTACATCCGCCCCGTCATTTTGGGGAACCAGTGATAGATAGCCGCATAAAAGCCCATCACCACCGCGCCGTTAATCACGTAGTGAAAGTGACCCACCACAAAATAAGTGTTGTTCACATGAATATCGAACGGCGCCGAGGCCAGCATAATGCCAGTAATGCCCGCAAACAAAAACGTCGTTAGTCCACCCAGCGCAAACAGCATGCCTGAGGTGAGCCGTAGCTTACCGCCCCATACCGTCGCCACCCAGGCAAATACTTTAATGCCAGTAGGAATCGAGATTGCCATTGTGGTGAACATGAACAACATCCGCATCCAGCCAGGCGTGCCACTCGCAAACATGTGGTGCACCCACACCACCAGGCTAAACAGCGTGATCAGCAGTGAAGAAATCACCACTACTTTGTAGCCAAAGAGCGGCTTGCGAGCGTAGACCGGAAAGACTTCTGAAAACACACCGAAAATCGGCAGGACAATCACATACACCGCTGGGTGAGAGTAGAACCAAAAGAAATGCTGATACAAAACCGGATCGCCGCCGCGAGTCGGATCAAAAAAGCTAGTGCCGACGGTGAGATCCAGCAGTAGCATCACCGCCCCTGCCGTCAAAGCAGGCAAACCGATGAGTTGAATCAGCTGTGCCGACAGCACCGTCCAGCAAAAAGCAGGCATTCTAAACCAACCCATGCCCGGTGCGCGCATTCTAAAAATGGTGGTGACAATATTGACCGCGCCCATGATCGAAGAGACGCCCGAAAGCGCCACGGCAACCAGCCAAAGCGCCTGTCCATTGATAAGATTACCGGTTGGGTTTTGCAGGCTGACAGGCGGATAGGCCCACCAGCCCGATTGAGAAGGGCCACCGGGAATAAAGAAACTGGAGACAAGGATCACGCCAAACACAGGGACCAGCCAAAATGCGACGGCATTCAGCCTGGGAAAGGCCATATCTCTCGCCCCAATTTGCAACGGCACCAAATAATTTGCCAGCCCGTTGAGCATGGGAAATGTCCACATAAACAGCATGATCGTGCCGTGCATCGTGAACAAACCGTTATAGACCGTGCGATCCACCAAGTCCGCCTCGGGCGTAATCAGCTCACCGCGCATCACCATTGCCAGCAGCCCGCCAAACAAAAAGAAGACAAAGGCCGTGACGATGTACTGAATGCCAATCACCTTGTGATCGGTACTAAAGGTGAAAAACCGCCGCCAGTTATCTGGCGCGCCCGGTTCGGGCTGAAGGCTAGGCGGCGTCTCAGTAGGTCGAACCTCAACAGATGCCTGACTACTCATAAGTATCCTCTTCTGAACCGGTGTAGTTGACTATAGGGGCAGGGGCTGGCTTTACGGTAGCCCAGCCTAATCTGACGGCACCTTCAGCCGCCTGATCAAATTCTCCTGAAGCGATATTATTAGCCGCTGTGGGCTCGCTCTGAGCAGCAGCCGTTAGCCACTGCTGATAGTCCTCTTCAGACTCGACCACCACATTGGTTTGGTTGGCTGCGAAATAGGTGCCGCTGTACTCCGAGTCTCGCAAACGGTAGCGGCCCGCTCGAATCGGCGTGAATGAAAAGTCGATCTCGCGCCCTGGGATAATGTCTTGCTTGACTCGAAACGCAGGTACATAGAAGCCGTGTAAAACATCGTCTGACGTCAGCTTGAAGCGGGCGCGCTGGTCAATGGGCAGATGCAATTCCGTGCTGCTGACGTTTTTTTCGGGATATCGAAATTCCCAAGACCATTGCCGAGAGTGAACCTCGATGGGGGGATAGTTACTCAAGGGGGGATCGGGTTCTGCTGGCACTTCTTCGGTCGGCTCTAGCGGCACGGTACCTACCGTTTCCATCGACGGTGGTGCGATCGCCTCCAGCAAACTCATCTGATCGTAGGTTCGGTAGCTGACCGTGCCAATCCACAGAATCAGCATAATCGGCACCGCCGTCCAGATAACCTCTAGCTTGACATTGCCTTCAATCGGCGGACCGTCACTAGCGTCGTATTTAGCCGCCCGCTGAAAAATCATAGAATACAGCAGCGTGCCAGTCACCCCAATAAAAATGAAGGTGCCGACTGCCGTCATAAAGCTAAACAGCTTATCGACCAGTACTGACTCTGAAGAAGCCTGAGGTGGTAGCCAGGTGTAGGCTTGCTGACCCATCCAGTAGCTAATTGCTAAATTTGCCGCTGCCAAAGCAGTCAGACCTAAAATTCGGCGGCGGTTAAGAACGCTCCTTAAGTCTCTTGTCCGTTTGTTTTCAGTATTCACTCGACGCTCAAGGTTACTTTTCCAATTTTTCTTGGGTTCGCTATTGCAGCCCGCTCATCAGCCGATTCGTCAGCCAATTTATCAGCCAATTTACCCGTTAGCTCCACCTACTCGTTCAGCTCATTAGTCCAATGAAATATCTTCTGGACCCCCTCCAGGTCCAAAATTCCTAGGCCCGACAACACGAGAATCATTCAATGTATCGGCTATCGGTGAGTTGATTTGCTCATTCGGATTGAGTCCGGCATAAATTAAGCGATCAGCGGTCACATGCACCCCAAAGTCGCCGCCCAGATGAGCGCCCAGCGTCCCTTGCGCGAACATGAGCCCAAAGATAAATAGCCCAGCGAACAGATAGCTCCACTCCACCTGCCGGGCCCGATCTTCTCGCCATAAATACCGCTGAAAGCCTCGCCAAACGGTCATCGCGACAATTAACCCTAGCAGCAGCACGCCTCCTAGTCCGTGCCACACCATCGTATCGGTTGCCCCGAGGCCCCAAGGGCTGATGACATCGTCAGGCGGGTCAGCCAAGATAATTTCATAGAATCCAGCAGCGACTGTAAAAAAGGTGATGATCGCGGCTGCGACCATATTGAACCAGCCGACATCGTACAGGCCAGAGCGAGTGACGGGAACGGCTAAAAACTTGAAGATGGGCTTTTCTAGCGGGTAGAGCGCAGCGACGATATCAAAGGCGATCGCCACAATAAACAGCCCTAACGTCAGATGTACCAGGTTGGGGTGAATCGGTACGCCATAGGGCAATCCGTTAGCCCCTACTGTCAAAACAGGCTTCAAAACAGGGAGTGAGGGCAACTGAGCGAGCTGTAACCATCCGACTATCACCGCAGCAATCCTCCTCGCGCTGCCTCTACGACAGCTTCTGTATGCAATCCATATACCCAGACTAGTTTATCTCCCAAGTACACCTGGAAAATTACAAGCACTGTCAGAATCGCGTTCATTCCCATGTAGGCAGCAGGCACAGAGCCGGGACTCTTAATCCGAATGATGTAGCGCCAGCCAGTGATGACGGCCAACAGCGCTGACAGTGACCAGCCCAGCAGCGTATGCAGGTTGAGATCGCTGGCGGCGGCGGCATAAGGGGTAGCGAGCCCGGCTTCGATTTGACCGAAGATAATGGCAATAAAAATAGAAATGGTCGCGAATACCATATTCCACCAGCCGACCTCGTGGAGCTGGGTGTTTTTGGTAAAGAAGGCGATCGCATCGCACACCACCGCAAACAAAACCATCGCGATCACAAAATGCACCACAATCGGATGGATGGTGTCCGGGTAGGGAAGATTGTGATTATTTAGCGGAGGGAGTAAATTTTCGAACACTGACTTTCCTCAAAAGACAAAACCTAACTAACGCCTTGGTCAAAGTAATGCCTGAGAAGTCAGCTGTGAACACTTTCTCTGCAAAGCACTCAAACGTCGCATAGGTTCGATATGCATTATCGATAATAGTTCGCTGAGATTCTAACGCTTATATCAAAAAAACTCAACGGTTTCATATCCTTCTGAACTTTCGCTCACTATGCCGATATCTCACGTTTGTATCCGAGTGCTCGCCTTCGAGAGACTTTTTGAGAGATTTTGGACATGAACTCCTCAGTATCTTGTTGTTTCTCTGAACCTCATCAGATTTAAAGTTCAGAATCGAGCTTCTCAATCGGCAACAAATAATTTGCCTCTTTTTCCTGACCGACCTCACAAGCCGTCCGATCCACTTTCAACAAATTCTCCCCCCAAATTACTCGATCTATTTCTACGCTCTTCCCTTTGTCCGGCTTCCAATCCGCACTGACAAATTTACAGGTCGCATCTACCACCCCACCCTCAAACAAATGTCCAAGGGTAAAATACACATCTTGCAGCACCAACGGCACGGACGGACGGTGAAGCTGACCGCGAGAATTTGGACTGCGGGCTTTGTATTTTGCGCGAGGAAACAGGCCATACAGATTTTTTAGCGAAGCCGAAATCAGCGGTTGGCCCTTCAGATGCGTTTTCTTAAAGGCGCTGACAGAAATACGGCAGTCCACTTCTTGCAGCAGTTTGGGTGCCCACATTGTCTCAAAGCGTACAGGCGTTGGTGAGTGGTTTGGATATTCCACACAGGCCAAATCATCCGCATCTAGTAAGCGAATGCCCTCTGTGAGCAGCGCCTTTAAACCATTACGCTCAGCAATTTCGGCCAAGGGAACCGGTGAGCAAACGCCTTCTACAATTAATATCTCAGCGGTGGGATTCACTGCTCGCAGCCCTTGAAGCACTTTGCCCAGCACGGCCATGCTCACCGTGACGGGTGGGGCAACCGGATAGCCCAAATTTGGCTTTACCAAGATGCGCTGTGCGCCTTTGGCCGCTTCAGGCGGGGTATAGATAGGTGTTTTAATAAAGTCTTCGGCAAGTGCAACGCGAGCGAGATCCATGACCTTTAAAGTAGTGACGCCTGGGTTTGAGCAGGAATTTGAACGGTGGACGGACGCGCTGGAAAAGGCGAACGCGATGCGACCGTCGCTCAAAAGCTGGTTCAAGGACATTCGTATTCTAGAGAACGGGCGACCCGTATGGGTGTATGGTCGAGGGCGATCGCATCCCGAATACTTAGGCCCCGGCACCTATGACCGCCTGGCCCGGCTGTTTATTGCCGAAGGGGAAGCTGCGGCGAAAGCTGTCAGGTCCTGGCAGGTTCGCGACCAGTGCTTTGACTGGGGCGCTCGCACCTATCTAATGGGCGTACTAAACGTCACCCCCGATAGTTTTAGCGATGGCGGCGACTTCGATACGGTCGAAACGGCGCTAGATCAGGCCAAGGTTCTGGCGGACGCGGGTATGGACATTCTCGATATTGGCGGGCAATCTACCCGGCCCGGATCGAAGCCGACAACGCTGACAGAGGAATGCGATCGCGTTTTGCCCGTCATTACCGCCATTCGCACCTCTACCCACGACACGCTCCGAGAGATTCCGATCTCTATCGATACCACTCGCGCTGAGGTTGCCCGCGCGGCTCTAAACGCGGGTGCTGATATCATCAACGATGTTTCAGCTGGCATCTACGAACCGGATATTTTCAAAGTTGCTGCCGAGTTTGGCTCGCCCCTCATCCTGATGCACCTGCGCGGGACACCCGCAACCATGCAGCAAATGACCGACTATGACGATTTGATGGGGGAGATTATCGCCTTTCTAGCCGCGCAAATAGACAAGGCGGTTGCGGCTGGTGTAGACCCTAATAAAATTGCGGTCGATCCGGGAATTGGATTCGCCAAGACGATCGCTCAAAACCTAACGATTCTGCGGGAGCTAGAAAAGATGCAGGCTTTAGGCAGCCCGATTTTGGTGGGCACGTCGCGCAAAAGCTTTATCGGCAAGCTGCTCAATCAGCCGGAGGCCAAGGCGCGGAGATGGGGAACGGCGGCGACGCTAGACTGTGCGATCGCCCACGGTGCAGATATCGTTCGCGTCCATGACGGCATGCAGATGCGCGATGTCTGCCGAATGGCGGATGCTCTATGGCGATCTCTCTGACGCTAGGGCATTTGATCGAGGCTCAGCGTGATTTACACTAGAGGGCGCAGTCTTTGAATTGAATTTTACGAGGTTTTTCCATGAGACGATACCGAGCAGTGGTTGGCGTGTTGCTGGCAGCGATCGCCACCTTTTTGGTGAGCTGTAGCAGTGGCCCCGCTGCTGTAGCCCCCACCTACACCCCCGAAAAAATTACGCAGTTGCAAACCTACGTCAACCGCATCGAAGCTTCGCGCAAGCGACTCCCTGAGCTGGAAAACTACATCCAAAAAGACAACTGGATCAACGTAGACAACTTTACCCACGGCCCGCTTGGTCAGCTACGCTCTGAGCTAACGCGCCTGTCCGGCCAGCTTTTGCCGGCAGATCAAAGTAAGGCAAAGATAATGGCCGAAGAGGTTTTGGGCCACTTGGAGAATATAGATAAGGCTTCACAAAGTCGTAATTACGAAACTGCCATTGCTCAATATCGTGAGTTTGTAGATGACTTTGATGCTTTTTTAAGCATTGTGCCTGAAGATGCCCGTCAAAAGGCAGAGCAAGCCAAAGAAACTAGCGTATACGATATGACAACGTCTATTCCTGATGTAGAAGAAGAGCGCGCTGAGCCTGAGGATATGGTGCGCACGCCTGCTCTTTTAGATGATAGTGAAAAGAGCTAGTCTCTTTTAGTCTTCAATATAAGATCTTTGATTACCAACAGAGGATGGGGAACCATTCTCTGTTCTTTTTTATGGCGATAAATCCCAAAATTGCGGTGATTGGTTGTGGCGTCGTCGGCGCACTAATTGCTTATGAGCTGAGCCGCCAATTCTCTAAGGCTGATATTACTGTTCTAGACAGACAACAGCCTGCGCAAGGTTCAACAGGTGCAGCGCTGGGCGTACTTATGGGCGTTATCAGCAGTCGGGTAAAAGGGAGAACCTGGCGACTGCGCGAGGCCAGCATACGGCGCTACCCGTCGTTAATTGCTGAATTAGCTGAGCAGGGATATTCTGTTCCATTTAATTCGCAGGGAATCATCAGCCTGTGTTTTGATTCGGACAAATTACCGCGATGGGAGACGCTGCGAGAAAAGCGTGGTGCTCAAGGCTGGCCGTTAGAGATTTGGTCACCTGAGCAGTTGCAGGCACGTTGCCCTCATGTTGATATTGTTAACCGTAACGATGCTCAGCCGGTAAAAGCGGCTATCTATTCTCCGGCTGATGGTCAAGTGCATCCAGCAGCGCTGACCCGCGCACTCGTGGCTGCTGCCGAGTCGCGAGGGGTAACGTTTGACTGGAGTGCTGAGGTGACAGGGCTGAATAGGACGGGCGATCGCTGTACGGCTGTGCAAACAACTCAACGCTACATTGAGGCGGATTGGGTGGTGCTGACAGCGGGGTTAGGCTCGGCTGCGATCGCTCACACAGCCCCTCAACCAGCGAGTGAGCCCTTAGTGCTAATACCAGTGCTCGGGCAGGCAATGGAAATTCAGCTACCGGCAGTTTTAGGAAATCCCGATTTTCAGCCGGTGATCAATGGCGATGATATTCACCTCGTGCCGCTAGGCGAGGGTCGCTACTGGCTGGGCGCAACGGTGGAGTTTCCGCCAGACGGAGAGATGCCAATTGCGGCAGAGGCCGAGTTAGAGAAAGTGAAACGGGGCGGTGAGCGATTTGTCGGGGCGATCGCTCATGCCAAAATCCTCAGCACCTGGAGCGGCCTACGGCCTCGCCCAGTCGGACAGCCCGCACCTGTGATCAAACCCTTGGGTGGCATCGAAAACGTGATCCTGGCAACCGGTCACTATCGAAACGGAGTGCTATTGGCGCCGGCAACAGCGCAGCGGGTATGTGAGCGATTAGCCGCTTTACGGATTGTCTGATGGGGTGAGAAAGCAAATCTTGTATTTTTAGCAATTTGGCGGGAATGGGGCGTTTATCCTCTGAATAGGCTATGTACGCGTGGAGAAAATTTTATGGATATTTCGCTGTTGGTGAGTTTGCTGGCACCTTGTTTGCCGGGGCTGATGGGGCTGGGGAAAAAGGCGGCTGAGATGGCGGTGGAAAAGGCCGGGGAAAAGATGGGAGAAAAAGTAGGGGAGCAATCGGCGGTGCAGGCTGGCAAAATTTGGCAGCGGCTGTGGCCGAGGGTGCAGGCGAAGGAGGCAGCGAAAGAGGCAGCAGAAGATGTGGCGAAAGATCCGGCGGATGAGGAATCGCGGGTGGTGCTGAAAAAGCAGCTCGGCAAGATCTTGGAAAGTGATCAGGCGTTGGCGGCTGAGGTGGCGGCGCTGCTGAAGGTGGCCGAGGCGGACCCGCAAGGAACGTGGATTCAGCAGTCGGTGAATGGGGATGGCAATCAGGTGATTGGGCGAATGGAGGGGAATGCGAAGGCGATTAATACGGTGACGGGGAATGTGACGATGTAGGGGAAGTTTGTCATTATATGGACGGGAGTTGTTGCAGGGCGGTCGGCAGCGGTTGCAGGGTGGTCGGCATCAAGTGCAGCACGGTCGGGAAAGGTTGCAGGGCGGTCAGCATCAAGTGCAGCACGGTCGGGAAAGGTTGCAGGGTGGTCGGCATCCAGTGCAGGGCGGTCGGGAGTGATTGCAGCGTGGTCGGAAACGATTGCAGCGCGGTCGGGAATGATTGCGGGGCTTTTGGGGGCAGGTGTGTAGTGGCTGGTGGTGGTAAATGAGTATCCCTAAAGGGTCTGATCAGCAGAGGATTGAGGACATCAAGGGAAATCACAACCAGGTCATTGCCTCGGTCTACGGTGGCAACGTCATCAATACTGTGAAAGGCGATGTTATTCAGCAAGCGGCGAAACGAATAACCTCGCCGTTTCAGCTACCGCTGAATATCGATGACTTTGCAGGGCGGACGGCGGAACTAGGGGACATTGCAGCAGCGCTAGAGAGTGCGGGGCGATCGGATAGCGTCGTGATTTTGGCGGTGTCGGGGATGGCGGGTGTGGGCAAGTCGGCGTTAGCGATTTGTGCGGCGCACCGGGCGATTGAGCAGTTTCCCGACGCACAGCTCTATGTAAATTTGCAAGGCGTGAATTTACAAGGTATGAATGCTCAGCCCAGGGATCCTAGCGATGTGCTGAGCGAATGGCTGCGAGCCTTAGGGCTAGATGGCTCAGAAATTCCGCCAACGCTGCCCGAGCGAATAAAGTGCTATCGCTCGCAGTTGGCTGGAAAGCGGGCCTTAGTACTGCTAGACAATGCTCATAATGAAGACCAGGTTCGGCCTTTACTGCCGGGGACAAGTGGCTGCGCGGTCATTATTACCAGTCGCCACTCACTGTCGGCACTAGCGGGAATGCGAGAGATTGCGCTGAGGACACTGCTGCCTGAGGATGCGCTGGCGTTGCTGGCAAAGCTGGCGGGTGAGGTGCGAGTGGGTACCGAGCGGCTGGCGGCTGAGGAGATTGTGCGGCTGTGTGGGTATTTGCCATTGGCGGTGCGGATTGCCGGAGGTGTGCTGAGACGACCAGCTAAGCGGCAGATGAAGCTGACAGCCTATGCCGATGAGCTAAGAGATGAGCGAGGACGACTAGATGCACTGAAGCTGAAGGGCGAAGATGACATACGGGCAAGTTTTAACCTGAGCTACCGGCAGCTAGAGGAAACGGAAAAGCGGCTGTTTGCTTTGCTAGGTGCGCTGCCTACTGACTTTAGCGGATTGCTGGCGGCGGCAGTGTCCCAGGAAACGGCTGAGGAAGTGACAGAAAAAATAGATCGGCTGATAGATGCCCAGCTCCTAGAAGTGACAGAGCAAGGGCGCTATGGTTATCACGACTTGATGCGGCTGTATGCGCAAGGAATGCTGACGGCAGACGAGCAGCAGGCAGCAGCGGAAAGGGCGTTTGACTGGTATTGGGAAAGTGCTAACTATATAGATAATGCTTTTAATCCGCAGCGGCGGCGTGAGATAGCTGCGCAGCAGGACGGTGAGGCGACGGCTGAAGCAAAAGAAATGGCAGTTTATCAGTGGGCGCTGGCCTGGTTCGAAGCAGAGCGGACTCATTTGCTAGCGGCATTTGAGTGGGGCTACCGCCAGCAAAAGTACGACAAAACAGTATCCTTCGCCGCGAATCTGACTGATTTCTTCAAGACTCGCAGCTACTGGCAAGACTGGGAACAGACCCACCTGCTCGCCCTAGAAGCCACTAGAAAAAGTGGAGATAAACGAGGCGAAGGCCAAACCCTGAACAATTTGGGAAATGTCTATCAATCTCAGGGCCGCTGGGCAGAGGCGATCACGCAATACCAGCAAAGTTTAGAAATCTATCGCGAGCTGAATGATCGCCACGGCGAAGGCCAAACCCTAAACAATTGGGGAAATGTCTATCGTTATCAGGGTCGATGGTCAGAAGCGAGCATGCAATACGAGCAAAGCCTAAAGATAAAACGTGAGCTGAGCGATTTTTACGGAGAAGGCCAAACCTTGAACAATTTGGGTACGGTCTGTCAATATCAGGGTCGATGGGTAGAGGCGATCACGCGATACGAGCAAAGCTTGGAAATAAAACGCGAGCTAGGTGATCGCCACGGAGAAGGCACAACTCTAATGAATATGGGCAATATCTATAAATTACAGGGCTGTTGGGCAGAGGCGAGTGCACAATACCAGCAAAGCTTGTTGATTTTTCAAGAGCTTGGCAATCGCCACGGAGAAAGCGCAACTCTCAACAATTTGGGCACGGTCTATGAATCTCAAGGTTGCTGGGAAGAGGCAATTACGCAATACCAGCGAAGCTTATTGATATTTCAAGAGCTGGGTGATCGTCAAGGAGAAGGCGCGAACCGAAACAATTTGGGAAATGTCTATCAATTACAGGGCCGCTGGGAAGAGGCGATCACGCAATACGAGCAAGACTTAGTGATCTGTCGAGAGCTGGGTGATCATCAAGGCAGAAGTCAATCTCTGATGGGTTTAGGTAATGTCTATCAATTACAGGGCCGCTGGGAAGAGGCGATCGCGCAATACCAGCAAAGCTTAGAGATCTATCGCGAGCTGGGCGATCGCCACGGCGAAGGCACAACTCTAATGAATTTGGGTAATGTCTATTACTTACAGGGACGATGGGACGATGCAATTATAAAGCAAGAACAAAGCTTAAAAATAAGACATGAGCTAGGCGATCGCCACGGCGAGGGCCAAACTCTGACCAGTTTAGGTT
>JBAUIB010000174.1:0-22077 GCA_049680585.1 Phormidesmis sp. | reverse complement strand
CGTCTCAGCAAAGACTATGAGCGACTACCTGAAAACTCAGAAGCGATGATTTACATTGCGATGATTCGATTAATGCTCAGACGATTGGCGTAATTTGATACATCGTTCACCTTTTAAAACAACCTCTTATAAGAAACTGCATGTGGCGGGTCTATGTTTAACTAACTAACTAGTTAGAAAGGTGAACTCGGCACAACAATGAAACCTTTCAAGAAAGTGATAGGGTTAGCATTTAGCATAAACTTCTATAACAAATACTTAGACTAACAGGTTGATCGATACAATTTAGGAGAAAAACCTGCAAACAATTTAATATAGAACCTTAGCTTGAAGCATTTGGCTTTAGCTTGAGTGAAGCTTGGGCATTTCTAATGATTACAAGAGTGACTATATGGCGACCCATAACAAATAGCGAGTGTACGGTACGTAATGGTAAAGGCCGGACTATATCCTAACGCAGTGATACTCTTCGGGCTATGTGTACGCTGGCGGACCTTGTTGGTGCTGTCGTTTAGAAAGTTTTTAGCAACCGCTCATGTATCAGGTAAAGTGGCCAAAGCTGTGCCTGCAGCACGTTCGACAGAATGCTCTTTAATGTAGAGACTTGCTGAAGATTAGCGCCGCCAAGGACTCATCCTGTATGTTTTAACTGGGCCTGCTTGTGTGTTTATATATGATTGTTCTAAAGGCTCGCACGCCTTAATTGAAATGAGCGATATTACAAGCGATATTACATCAGACTATTTGTAAATTTTCAGACGTTAGATGCTTGAGGGCTATGGCTGACAAAACTGCGCCACTTAAGGGGAAAGCACTTCTTCAAAGGTTTAATGAACTAGCCCATTTGTCTAAGCGAGAAAGGGCTCAAGGTTGTGGTTATTACACGCTGACGAAGGACAATCAAATCCGAGCTAACTTAGCAGATTTCTACAATGCGTTGCTAGAAGCTAGAGGGATCTCTTTGAGCCCAGAGGGATCGAAAGATGGTAGAGGGCGAGAGCCCACCTATCGTGTCAGTGTTCACAAAAATGGTCAAATTGTAATTGGTTCTACCTATACTCAAGAGATGGGATTAGAACCGGGCGACGAATTTGAAATTAAGCTGGGATATAAGCATATTCGGCTGGTCCAACTGAATGGAGCCAAGGAGGAGGGGGCCGAATAGTGGCTGCGTGGGATTGATTATGTCTAGATCTTCCATCTCACCTATATAGCGTAAACAGTGACACGGGGTTCAAAGGCGAAAGGCGAGTCAAGGGGCCTACTGGTAAGGAGCGAGAAATATTGATTTGGGTCAGCTGGTAGCGCCAACGGGTGGCTATGCTCGGTTGGCAGGCCCAAGCTGTTACCTCACTGAGGTGTTCTATCGTTGCGAGTGCCAGCACGATGCGATGAGACGCCTGAGTGATAGACGCCTGAGTAATAGAAGATAGGGTATCAGCGGCTGCTTGAGCCGTCATCTGACTGCTGAGAAAATCGAGGATTGATCTGAGCTGGCCACTGCTACCGCCAATAAATACTCGATCTGGGGCAGGTAGGTGGGCGAGTGCAGCAGGCGCCTGACCGTGAATCACTTCGATAGGCGCGATCGCTAGTTTCTGTGCGTTATGACGGATGAGAGCAGCACCAATGGCCGTTTTCTCAATCGCATAGAGCCGGGCAGTTGGACAAAGGCGACTCAGCTCAACGCTAATAGAGCCAGTGCCCGCACCAATATCCCAAATGGTTTGTTTCTCTAGAGCAGCCAGCTCACCTAAAATAAGCAGCCGAACTTCGCGCTTCGTTATCAACGCTGGGCGATCCGGAAATCCTTTGAACGCAGCATCGGGTAGCCCGATCAGGGGGAATGTGGCTGGCGGGGATGGAGCTAGCGGGAGCGTGGCTGGTAATTGAGTCTCACTGGGCTCAGCGTCTGAAGTATCTGACTGGCGCAGTAAAACGACCACATTTAGCGCGGCGAAGGGTTGTGTAAGTTGACTAGCACCGCTAGGTTGGGCTGAGCTGTATAGGCTTACACACTCAGTTTCGTCATCGCCTAGGTTTTCGCAGACCCATAGCTGATAGCAGATAGGGAGATCGAGCGCGGTCATGAGCGCGGCGATCGCACCCGGCGTCAAGACACCATCTGTGAGCACGGCAATCTTGCTGTCGCCCCGCTTCAGCGCCTGAACTAGCCGCTGTTCACCTCGTCCGTGCACGCTAATTAAGGTGGCATCTTGCCAAGTTAGCCGCAGGCGGCTAAAGGCTAGCTGAATAGAACTCACCTGCGGATGAAAAATTAGCTGCTCACAGCGAAAAGCCGTGAGCAGCAACCGGCCTAGTCCAAAAAATAGCGGATCGCCGGAGGCCAGAACGACGGCCTGGGTGTCAGGCTTTGCTTTTAGGTGCGATCGCAGCTCAGCCAGCACCTGCGAAAAGTTTCCTAGCGGCCACATGACTACTTTGTCAGCCCTCGCTGTGGGTGAGGCAGGGTTGGCTAGCAGATAGCGAAAGGCATCCAGATGGCGCTGAGCACCGACTAAAATCTGAGCTGACTCGACCAGCGCTAACACATTTGGCGATAGGCTATCTGGCCCGGTCAATCCCACACCCACGACGTGAAGCTGGCCATCGACTAAGGGGGCATCTGGGCTATCGATGGGGCTATCAATTGGGAGGCCAGTTGGCTGAGCACTCATGGCGATCGCTCCCAGCTGCCAATCATCAGCGCGTTTAAAATAGCCGCCGCCACCGCAGAGCCGCCTTTGCGCCCGGCCACCAAAATATGAGGCACGGCTAACTCGCCCAGCGCCTGCTTAGATTCCACCACATTGATAAAGCCGACCGGCGCGCCAATCACCAATGTCGGCTGACAATCCCCTCGGGCAATCGCTTCACAAAGAGCAAGCAGCGCCGTCGGTGCATTGCCCACGGCAAAAATAGCGCTCGGATAGTCGTGAGCGCACTGCCGCATTCCGCTGGCGCTTCTGGTATTGATGGGCTGATCACGAGACGTCTGCGCTGGAGATGTATGGCTGCTTGCAAACGGCCTCCTTGGAGTGCGCTGAACCGCCACTTCAACCGAAGAGTGCCATGTTCTAGCAACGACCGACTGGATCCCTGCAGCCACCATAGAAACGTCGGTCACAATTGGCAAATCTTGACGGAACGCGGCGATCGCGGCATCGAAAGGCTGTTGGCGAAAGTGCAGCAGCTGGCTAAATTCAAAGTCAGCCGTGGTGTGAATCACCCGCCGCACAATTGCATATTCCTCAGCGGTAAAGTGATGATGACCCATCTCTCGGTCGATCTGCTCGAAGCTCGCTAGGGTAATTGGATGCTCACAATAGGCAGGCATACGCGCTAATGGTCTCCCAGAGGGCAGAGCCGCGCTTCAATCGGCTTGCGTTTCATAGGTTTGCGCTTCTAGGTACAGTTCGCTGGCATCAATCTCTTCAACCACAATTGGCTCGTAGCGCACTATGCCTTCTACTATCGCGATTTGATCCGCCTCAGGTTCTACAGCAGAGTTAGATTGATTGCTCAGCACCCACAGCTCGCCAGTATCATCTTCAATTTGATAGAGCCAGCCAGCCAAGATAGGCTCTCGCCGAATCACCCTGCCAGAAATTGTCACCGTTTCGTCCACCTTCTCAGCTGTTAGCGAGCTGATCGGCACAATCGAGCGGTTCGCCAGGCGCAGGGCAGGGAGACGGGAGGCATCAGCGGCTGGCTGCGAATTGCTTTTGGACGCGTCGGTCTCAAGCTGTGCAGTATCAGACATCGTGCAGCCACTGAGTCCGAGTAAGCCTAGCGTCGTTACCCCAAACACAAAGATATTCGCTAGCTTACGGCTCACTAGTTTGCGGCCCACTGATTTGCGGCTCACGGGTTTACAGCTCAAGAATTTACGGCTCAAGGGAAAAGTGAAAAACGAACGAGTCTTCATAAAAGAGGTTCCCACAGCGGGTATCGAGTTCTCCGGATATCAAGTTCTTATAGCTATGCCGAAACGACGCTGAAACAGTTTAGATGGACTCAGTCAGTCGGGCTGGCTACAAAGGCTTGTTACCTAAATGTTGGCAATCATTTTTTTGCTACACCGCTTTGGTAATCTGGTTTCAGTAGCTTAGCGCAAGCACTTTAATCAAAGCCTACTCAAATCACACTTGCCTACTCAAATTCCACTTGCCTACTCAAACTATAGTCAAGTCCCGCCTATCGCCTCAATGCCCATTTTCACGGCCCGCTTCACGTCAATCTCAAGCAGACCCGCATGTGTCAATTAACTCAGGCAGTGAGTAGCGTATTCTAACATTTATGGCTCAAATCCTCGACGGGAAAGCTCTCGCAAAACAGATTCAAACCAACCGCCTAGCAGATATTCAGCAGTGGCAAACTCGCTATGGCAGACCGCCGGGCCTCGCGGTGCTGATGGTGGGGGATAACCCGGCAAGCGCGGCCTATGTCCGCAATAAAGAGCGAGCCTGCGATCGCCTAGGCATTGCCTCCCTTGGCCAGCACCTACCCGCCGAAAGTACCCAGTCCGCTATGGCTGATCGCATTTTGGCCCTCAATCAAAATCCTCAGGTCGATGGCATCTTGGTTCAACTACCGCTGCCCGATCATCTCGACGCGACCGCCTTACTTAACCTGATTGATCCCAACAAAGATGTCGATGGCCTGCACCCCATTAACTTAGGCCGCCTAGTCAGAGGAGAGCCGGGCCTGCGTAGCTGCACCCCGGCTGGCATCATGCGATTACTACGCGAATATAACGTCCCGCTGATTGGGAAACGGGCCATTGTACTGGGCCGCAGTATTTTGGTCGGTAAGCCGATGGCACTGATGCTGCTAGCAGCCAATGCCACCCCAACGATAGCCCATTCAAAATCACAAAACTTAGCGGAACTGACCCGCTCAGCCGATATTCTAATAGCAGCGGTTGGCATTCCCAACATCGTCAGCAAAGACATGGTTAAGCCGGGGGCAGTCGTTATTGACGTCGGTATTAACCGAGTCATGGTGTCAGATGCCAGCTCTGATGTTGGTAAATCTAAGCTGGTGGGTGATGTGGACTTTGAAGCGGTTGCGCCCATCGCGAGTGCCATTACCCCCGTGCCCGGCGGCATCGGCCCAATGACGGTAGCCATGCTGCTGGAAAATACCGTCACTAGCTATTGCGATCGCCTGCAAATCTGACTTAGCCGCCTGACTGCCCCCTTTAGTTTAACTGCCTAAATTTATTCCCCTTCTTGCCAACCTCTCTTGACGTCTCATGGTGACTACAAACATTGATAGCCTCGGCGCTGTTGACCTTCAGAGCTTCGATCTTAAAAGCTATCTAGCGACCCGCGCCATTGAGGTCGAAGCTGCTTTAGACAGCGCCCTGCCAGTGGTTTATCCTGAAAAAATCTACGAGGCGATGCGCTATTCGCTAATGGCGGGTGGCAAACGCTTGCGGCCTATTTTATGCCTCGCTACTTGTGAAATGTTCGACGCGCCAGTGAGCGTCGCCATGCCTACTGCCTGCGCGTTGGAAATGGTACACACGATGTCCTTAATCCATGACGACCTACCGGCGATGGATAACGACGACTACCGCCGAGGTAAGCTGACTAACCACAAAATTTACGGTGAGGATGTGGCCGTCCTCGCTGGGGATGCACTGCTCACCTACGCGTTTGAGCATATCGCCACTCAGACGCCGCAAGCCGAGATGCCTCATACCCCAGACAGTGAACCCTCTCAAAAGATCCTAAAAGTTATTGCTGATTTGGGTAAGGCCGTAGGCGCTGCTGGCTTGGTAGGCGGGCAGGTGGTCGATTTAGATTCTGAGGGTAAAGCGATTGACGAAGAGACATTGACCTACATCCATATGCACAAAACGGCAGCGCTGCTAGAGGTTTCGGTCACCGCTGGCGCTATTTTGGCCGGGGCCGATCAGCCTGCCGTTGCCCGTCTGAGTCGGTATGCCCAGAGCAT
This sequence comes from Phormidesmis sp., assembly GCA_049680585.1. Classification (GTDB taxonomy): domain Bacteria; phylum Cyanobacteriota; class Cyanobacteriia; order Phormidesmidales; family Phormidesmidaceae; genus Phormidesmis. The sequence goes on along the minus strand of JBAUIB010000174.1, from coordinate 16,113 downwards.
TGGCCTCGCCTTTCAAATTATCGATGACGTGCTAGATATCACCGCAACCTCAGAGGTGTTGGGCAAATCAGCGGGTAAAGATGTCGCGGCGCAAAAGGCAACTTACCCCAGTCTTTGGGGATTGGACGCGTCTCGAGATCAGGCCAATCGGCTAGTCGATGAGGCCATTGCGGAGGTGGCTGGTTTTGGACAGCGAGCATTGCCCTTGATTGCGATCGCAAAATACATTACTGCTCGTACTTACTGACATTAGCCCCTATCAGCCCCACGCTCAGAAATCAGCCGCTTACTTGATCTCGTCCGTATCACTGGCCTAAATTACTGACTCATGCAGGACTTCAACCAAATTTTTGAAAATCATGTGCTGTGGGTAGCCCTCGTTGCCTGCATCACAGCTCAAGCCCTCAAACTTGTTGTTGAGTTTGCTCAACATCGGGCAATCAACCCAAAGGTACTGGTTGAAACCGGCGGCATGCCCAGTGCTCACTCAGCGCTCGTGACAGCCTTGGCCTGTGGCGTAGGTCAAACGATTGGCTGGAATACCCCGGCCTTTGCCGTTACATCGGTTTTTGCGGTGATCGTTATGTACGACGCCGCTGGTGTGCGTCAGGCCGCTGGTAAGCAGGCTAAAGTCCTCAATCAAATCCTTGATGAGCTGTTTCAAGAAAATTCCGAATTCAATCAGGATCGCCTTAAAGAGCTCCTAGGGCATACGCCTTTTCAGGTTATTGTTGGCTCGGCGCTAGGCGTGATTATTGCTTGGCTGACAGCGCCTGTGGCTTAGGCTTGAGATTAAAACCGGGCGACTTCCGCTGAAATTCGCACGACCTGCTGCGCATCCACCAGCGTCGCTGTTACTTGCGCATCGCTCAGTCGCTGTAGGGTCGTCACGGCGCTGGCCTCATTGCCTGTATGATCGGCCAAGAGATAGATACGCTGCTGATAAACAGCTAAGCCAACAGGCCGAACGATTTGCGAGATAGTAGCAGCCACTTCTGGGCGATCGCCATAGTCTACCAATACTGCATAGCCAGCCCCTAGCCGCACGGGTTGATAGGCTGCACCATTGCTACTAGCAGAATGACTAGTCGGACTTGTGGCTGTGCTGGTAGTCGTAACCGCAGTCGAAGCGGGAGGGGCACTACCTGTCGCGGTTTGTCCCGCCTCAGAATATCTCGAAACAAAGCTTTCAAACCCTTCCACCGTATTCATATAAGTGGCCCAGGCATTTGCAGTCTCCAAGCTGGTAAATCCACCCGCTCGAACCACCACTTCATCTAGGTATTGACATATCAGAACCGGATTATCAGCAGGCAGCGTTGACGCAATCTGGTTACGATCAGCCTCGGTTGCGCCTCGCACTAACAGTAGATATTCCTGCTCAGTAGGGGGCGGACAGGCAGGCAAGGTGGACTGAGCCAGACCTTTTTGGGCAGGCAACGTGGGCAGCGCAAACACCGCGCCCAACAGACAAACGGGTAATGACCAGCGGCGATACAGGCGGTGAAGCAATAGCATGTTAGGCAGCCACCTCCAAGGAGGCTAGAGCATCTGGGATAGCCTCTGTCGGCGCTTCAAACTCACCGATTGCTACATACTCTAAGCGCAGCTTGAGCCAAATAATAAATGTTTTATCGGTAGAGATGACAGCTGCCGCCGGTTGAGGGCACTTACGCTTTACCTCAGCGAGTAGGGGAGCTTCTAAAAAGGCAGGCTGCTTGATCAGCCAAAAGTCAATTGCTTTCTCCTGGGACTGATAATGGCGATGGCGCTCAGTTAGCACTTCGTCAAAGGGTTCTTCTTCTAGCAAAAATCGCTGGCTAGCGACCACGTAGTAGTAAGTTGTCATGTCTCTTCAGGCTTCTTCGAGCGCGAGGGTTGCACCCATTATCCTACGCCGTCCATGCTCAGAAATCTACGCGATCTGATCTGCGACCGGAAGGTACGCTGCTAAGCTCAGGTTCTCGAGATAGGCCAATCGGGTCTGCAACCAGATCACTACTCGAGAGTAGGTCTTGATCTGGACTGATATTAGCAGAATTGATAATCGCACCGAGCAGGCGAACATCATCACTGAGCTCCAGCTCTTCTACAGCCGTATCAAGCACAGCTTTCTCAGTGATCCCAGGTCTAGCGACCAGCACGATCCCGTCTGTTTGTTCTTCTAGCAGTAGCGCATCGTCGCAGCGAGTGAGCGAGGGCGTGTCCAAAATGACCATGTCAAAACGAGTGCGCGCATCTTTGAGAAAGCGCTGCATTTCACTCGATTCAATAATGGCGGCGGGCTGACGCTGAGGGCCGGGCGACGGACAAACGTAAAGATTCTCTACCTGGGCAACCATTTGCATATTTTGACCGACCTGACCGCTGTAGTAGCGTAGCGGCTCCATGACAGTTTGCGGGTCGGTTGTTAGACCTAATATTTCTGCTTTAGAGCCTGATCGCAAATCGGCTTCTACGAGCAGCGTGCGACGACCGGCTCTGGCAGAGGCGATCGCCAAGTTGTAGGCGCTGACACTCTTACCCTCTTGAGCGCGCGTGCTAGTAAGCACCACCATCCGTGGGCCAATAGAACTTTCCTCCGTTCCCACCAAGCGCAGACGGCTCAGCAACCGTTCGTAATTGGCATGATAGATAGAGTCAGGCTGCACCAGCACGGGCACCGCGCGAGGAGAGCGGGTTTTCATTGCGGGAATAATCCCTAGCGTAGGCACTTCCTGCGCCTGCAAGAGCGCTTCCAATTCTTCGGCAGTGCGGATCGTGCCATCGAGCATATCTAGCAAATAGACCACCCCGCCCCCGATAATCAGTCCGGTCAAAGCACCCGCCAGCAAAATCAGCGTCGGTGAAGGCCGCTCCTGCTCGTTTTCTACCGTGAATGGCGGACTGGCTACCGTCAAACTGCTGACGGTTTCTGCTTGCGCGGCCTGAGCGTCCACTCGGCTAGCCTGCAATCGGTCATACAGCGCTTTGCGTAAGGCGACTTGTTGAGCGAGGCGATCGCGCTCTAGCTGCTTGTTTGGCAAACTGGAGTACTGCTGACGCAGCGCCTGGGCCGATTGAGCAATCACCTGCTGCTGCGAAATCAGCGCATCTCGCTGAGTATCGAGACTGACCAACTGGTTTGCCAGTGCTGCGCGAGCCGGATCAAGCGTGCTATCTTGCCGTACCTGAGTGCCGCTGGGAATGGGCGCGCCATTGCCATTGCCCCCAATCACCTCAGCCGCTCGTTGTTGCAGCAGTTGCTCATAAGCCACAAGATTATTGCGCAGGTCAACCATACTGGGATGCTGTTCCCGCAAGCCTTGACTCTGAAGCAGTCTCATCTGGGTTTCCGCCTCAGAAATTTGTGCCCGCAGCTGAGCAATCAAAGGATCGGCGCTCAATGCAGACGAAGCATATGCTTGCTCAGGAGACATACCCAACTGAGCCTGGAGGCTGCGCATTTGCGCTTCGATGCCAGCCAACGTAATCTGATTTGCCCGTAGCTGCTCTTGACTGCCTGAAATTGAGCTGAGCAAACTGCCATCAATAGAAGCTTGAATCGCAGGCCCTTCAATTCGATCATAGGCTTCTAAGGCTTGCTCAGTTTGACGAAGGTCATTTTCAATAGCAGGCAGCCGCATGTCTAGCTCTTCTGTGATGGCATTCAGCCTAGCTCGGTTAGTCACCTGACTCAGCTCGATCATGGCCTGAAACATGACATTCAAGACGGTCTCAGTCACTTCAGGATCTTGACCAACAAAGCGCACCGTCACCCTTTGGCTCAGCGCATCATTCCCATCATTCTCTGCTGAGTCCACCTGAATGCGCGTATTCGCGACCAGCTCGTCAGGAGTCAGTGAGATGCCTTGATTTCTAAGCTGCGCAGACACTTCGTTTAACAACACATCAGACAGCAGAAAATCTTCGTCGATGATGCCCAGACCCTGGGTCTGGACCTGAGAACTGGTGTTGGAAAAGGCGACCAAGGGAGAATTGTCAACCAGCGTACCCTCTGAGAAGTACTCTACCGGCGGTTGGGGCTGGAAAGCGACTACGCTGGAAGCGCCCAAGATAGACAGGAAGGTAAACAAACCTGGCCACTTATAGCGATTGAGCGCAAGCAAATAGCGTTTAACAAATGGGGATGCCATGATACTTCGAGGGTGTCAGTGATTGAATGCAAGCAGGATAGATGCCGAAGCTAAGGGCATGTCCTTAAGTCGTGAAGAGCCAGTTTGAAAGGCCGCTAGTTTGAAAAGTCGGTGTTGATAAAGTCATCGATAAAGTTCGAAAAGACTCGCACGTCGCGGAAGGGGCGCGTAATGGTGCTGACTGCAAACGATAGGCGACCAAGCAGGTTACGGCCAACGACAATCACGTCGCTATCTTCGAGCGGCGGATCCTGCGTGATATCGCCTCGAATGCCGGACTTAGCATCTATATTAATAGTGACCGCTCGTCCAGTTTCAGGATCGTAGCGAATGAGTCCGACATCCCTCAAGTTGGCCTCATCAGGATTGACACCCAATAGAGAGATAGCGTCTAGAAACGTACTGCCGTTGTTGACATTAAGAGTACCGATACCGGCCCTACCACCCGCATAGTTCAAAAATCGCACATTAATAACGGGCTGCGCTAGCGTAGATTGGGCCACCAAGTAGCGGTCATACTCATCTAAGTCACTAGCATCCAGCTCTGGAACAACGACGACATCGCCATCTTCTAGGCGTACATCAGGAAGCGCACTCCCTTCTTTGAGCGGCGTAAAGAGATCGACATCGACCGTGACTTCGGTTGGCACACCATTGCGTCGAATCTGCCGCTGAACCTGGATGGAACGGAGGTCTGAGGTACGAGTCGCGCCGCCCGCCGTCAGCAGTGCAGCCGCTACGCTGGGATCAGCCAGCGGATAAAATCCGGGCCGCTGCACAGAGCCGAGTATCGTCACTTCGACTCCGCGCTGGCCCACCAGCGTAATCGAGACGTCACGGGGCTCACGAATGACCACATACTGATCATAAATTAAACGCAGCCGGTCTTCTGCTTCAGCCAGCGTTAACCCTTCAAAGGGAACCGCGCCTTGGATCGGCACAACAATATTGCCCTGCAGATCAAGCGTTGCATTAAAGCTCAGATCAGGATAGCGCTGCACACTGACAAAAATAGCGTCCCCCGGACCGAGGTGATAGCCGTCAAAATCAGGCTGTAAATTCGAAGGACTAACAGCCGTATTGGGCCCAATCAGCAGATCTTCGAATCGGGGCGGCGTTTGCGGCGGCAGGCTAGGCACTCGCTCTACTGAATCGAACTCACCCTCGCGTTGAGCATCCCTTTCTATCTGGATGTTTTCCTGGTCGAACTGAGGATTTCCCGTTTCGGCTGGAGCAGCAGGCAGGATTTCCGGAACAGCAGAGTCTCCTGTGGGTGTCTCCGCACCAGCTGGCGGATTGAGAATGGGAAGCTCATCTTGTGCCTGGACCGGAAGGAGTGTGCTGATGCCGATCAGACCTGCCGTACATCCCGCCGCACATAACTTAGCAGCCAGTCCTCGAATTGACGGAGTATACGAGCGACTAAGGCGGCGCTCATCTGAATCCGGTCTTGACGCTGATTCTGGCACCAGCTGTTTGGACTGGACGATAATTGAGCTGTTAAAACCAGATAAGCCGTTTTTCATAACCGTTTGGATGCTTAATGTCTATGGGGCGTCGGCGGGGTGCTAGCGAAAAGTTGAGCTGTTAGTTAGGCGGTTGAGCGATAGGTCTTAGCGCAAAGATATACAGAAGAGATAGCGGCATAGAGAGGGAGTGTGACGACGAATAATCAATTTCTGCAACTTTGCTACCGCTCTAGCTGTTTAGATAATTTACAGCCACCTTATCTCACGGACTCACGTAAAACACAGTGTCAGAAAAGCAACATCAACGAATCTTTTCCTAATCTCTATATCAGCTCTACATAGATAGTTCAACGATGTTGTTACGGAGCTTCACAGATGGCCCTGATGGAATTAGTTACCTGGATTTCCGTAGGGCAATTTTTTGTGAAGTATGCATCTACTAAGGTGTTCAATTTGAGGGACCGTTTTGATGAGTAACTCTTGTAGAAGATATATCAGCAGCTTCCTCATCGAAAATTGTGTGCAATAGAGTTTCCTGTAGATTTTGCCCAAGAGAGCGTGCTAAAGGCTGATAAGGGCTAATATCTCCCAGTGGATCGATAGGTAACCAGATATTAACAGCTATCCAAGGCATTCTTTGATGGCGACGCCACTGAGCCTTTTGGTCAGCCCAGAACCACTGGGCAGGAGAAGCACTGCCGCCGGTGGGCCAGGCGTACCACTGTAAAACTGCGTAGGTTTGCTTCTTACTCCATGCACGGAAGAAGTCACCGTTAATCCGGATGGTTCTAGAATCTTTTAGGGTATTTTCTTGGGTTTCAACTGGTACGTTAAAAGAAATATTTTGGTATGAATCTGTTGTCCAACGTTGGGAGCCTTTGATGTCTACCCATTCGACTTCTGGCTGATCAGCTTCGTAGATTTGCGGACGCAGTAGTACAAAGATGGTAGCCATTTCCCGAGAGGCCATTTCCTCGTTATCTGCCGCTGCCGAGAGCTGTTGAATAGACCAAGCATGTCCGCTAATCTCGGTTTTCATCTGCTCGCGGATGCTCCATCCGGGGAGCGCGATGCCCTCTTGAGGGATAGCCTGTAGCGCTGTCCGAGTGGCCTGCGGCAGCTTCGGTGGCATCGTCCAAGCCCACCCGGCAGAATATTGTGGCAGCGCCCTAATAGCGACAAAGAGCGCTAGCGCTGCCACAACGATTAATTTGGCAATGGACCGTTTAGTCAATTTGCTAGGAAGTGCGGGAGACAAGGGGAAGACCTCACTTTAAGCAAGGCAGTTTGTTAGCTGACATGGAAAGTCGTTGCTTTTAAAGGTCGCTGCTTTTAGTCGCTGCCTCTAAAAATAATCTCGATGGGGGGAGGGAGGTTGCCAATCAGTAGGGGCACTATTTTTAGCGCTATTTCTAGCGTCACGACCGCTAGGGCCAGCGACTGAAACTGCGATAGAGCTGCTAGCGCCGATCTCAAGCGTCGTCGGTACGTAGCTTTCCAGCAGGCGAATGAGAACGATTAGCATTCCTAGCATGGCGGCTGAGTAGAGATCTCCACCCCAGCTCTCATGCAGCCATTCAAATGCGCTGTCCATTTGAGCGCCGTGGAAGAAGGCGAGGGTCGTATTGCGAATGATGTTACCCACGACGCTAATGCCGACAATACCGATAAAAAACAGACTGGTCCTGAGCCGAGAGCGGTTTAGTCCTGTCCAGTAGGTCAAAATCAGACCCATATAAAAGCTGGTGAAGAGCATTTTTAGACCGGCGCAGTGAGGCGCAACTTCGACCAGCTGATTACTAACAGACAGGTAAATACCATCGACCTGCACGTCAATATCGAACTGGAGAAGGATGAAGCCGGCTACAGAAGCAATAAAGCTCTGCAAGGGGAGTATGTAGGGCTCAATTAGGTAAGGTAGCTGCGTGGGTGTGGAGAGCGCAATTAGTAACCAGGGAAAAAAGTTGAGGCGAAGGCCACGCCAGCCTTTAAGAACCAGTAGCAGACCTGCCAGTAAAAGTGGCAAGGATAGGTTCATCAAGTCGAGTAGACCGCTGCTGTAGGCGATCGCCGCGAGCAGCAGTAACGGCATAGCTAGCCAATGGACTTTCGCGGGCAGGGCGTGCCAGCGCGATCGCTTCTCCCAAACCAAATAGGCTGCAAACGGAATGCCGAGCAGCCCATGGCTAAAATACTCGTGCTGGATACTGATAGATTTGTTCAGCCAGCCATCGACCCAATGCCACAGCAGCGGCGCGTAAAGAATACCGACAAGGCCAAGAATAATGCCTTCAAGCGGTAGCTGCAGTTTGGCCTTAGAAATCAGCATGGGTTTCAGTTCAATATATTGAGAAAGTTAAAGAAGCGCAATTATTTACAGCTAATCTGCCTGTCAAACGACCTCTCAAACAGCCCTTCAAACAGCTAGATCGGCCGCTGCTGCTGATACTGTGACAGTAGGTGTATTCAAAACGACAGCTTTAATCGCTGCCACTACTCGATCAATTTGATCTGTGCGGAGACCGGGATACATCGGTAAAGACATAATCTCTTGGCTGTGAGCCTCGGCATGAGGAAAGTCACTAGCTCTGCATCCTAGAGACTGAAAAGCAGGCTGAAGGTGGGCGGGCGTAGGATAGTGGATACCTGTTTGAATATCTTGGCGCTGAAGCTCTAGCTGAAGAATGGTGCGATCTACCGGACAGGCGGTGGTCACTCGGATGACATAGAGGTGGTAAACATGGCCTTGATCGCTGACGTTTTTTATCGGCACAATGCCATAGTCTGCCAGCGGTGCTAATAAGTGGTCGTAGTAGGCTGCGAGCTGATTGCGATGTAAGTTCCAGTCTACTAAATGAGGTAGCTTGAGCTGCAATACGCCCGCTTGAATAGTATCCAACCGACTGTTGGTGCCACCCGGATCCGTATGAAAGTACTTGCGAGTCGCCCCATAGTTGCGCAGCGATCGCACCGTCTGAGCCACCACAGACTGCTTCGTCACCAGCATGCCGCCATCACCTAGTGCGCCCAGATTCTTACTCGGATAAAAGCTAAACGCGGCGGCAAGTCCCACCGAACCCGCCTGGTAGCCTTCTCGTTCGGCTAAGTGGGCCTGGGCTGCGTCTTCAAAAATAATCAGTCCGTAGCGCTGGGCAAGATCGATCAAGGCGCTGGGCGACACCATTTGACCGTACAGGTGAACGGGCACTATGGCCCGAGTTTTACGGGTAATGGCACATTCTGCCGCTCTAATATCCATCAGAGCGGTGTCGGCATCACAATCTACAAATACAGGTTTAGCGCCCGCGCGGACAATGCCAATCAGCGTAGCAACAAAGGTATTGGCCGGCAAAATGACTTCGTCACCCGCGCAAATGCCACAAGCTCGTAAGCCCAGAGCGATCGCATCCGTACCACAGCCCACACCAACCCCATGCGCCGTCTGACAAGCTTTAGCAAAAGCCATCTCAAACTCGGCGACGGCCTGACCTAAAACATAGTCGCCCTGCCCCATTGTGCGCTCGACCATTGCCATAATCTCTGCCTGGAGCGGGCGATGCTGCCAGGCCAGATCAACAAATGGAATCGGCTCGATCGGTAAGGGAGAGTTCATAGAGAAAATAAGTTAGGACACGCAAAAGGCACAAAGACAGGGCTAGGTCATATTAGTCTGACTTGATTTCCCGCCGGGTAACTCGTTTAAGGATAAATTCTCTGTGAAACTTGCCTAAATTACTTCAACAGGCTTTGATTAGATAGCTACAGAGTTCCCGACTGGCACAATAGCCTTATCGTGTTGACTTTTATAAATTTTCTTTAGGCGTATCTAGAGTAGGCTTTCGGAACCGATGGACTTTATGACCGCTCGTCAGGTACTTGCCACCCAGACGCTCCCCGAAAACGACACTGACAATACTTTTTTGGGTCGGTTGAGGCAAAGGCAGCCTCCCGTACCAGGACAGGTCACATCGCTGCTGCTAGCGCTCAAAGTCATTCACAACGGCCTGACAGAAGCATCAGCGCTAGATAGAAAGCTAGCGCTATCCCTATTTTTAGTGGCTTACGAGAGCCGCAATCTATTTGAGGTTGGACGCGCTGCTAGGGTCGCCTGGCCGCCTCTATTAGATGAGGATCTCGAGAGGATTGCGATCGCCGCCTACAAAATATTGGCAAATGAGCCCGTTGCTAACGAACCACGATAAATCAGGCCATAAAAACTCGCCACAAAAACAAGTAGCCAATCGTCACCCTTGCCACTAGAGTACAGGGGCAGCTTTTTGAAGCTGATGCTAAACCGAATACTTAAATGAAGGGTACGATGCCATCTCGTTCTAACGTTGAGATCAAATCTCGCTTAGCACTGATTTACTTAGCATTAGGAGCAGTCATTCTCACGCTAGTGCTGGTATTGCTATTACAAATGCTGCTACCGGTTTTGATGATTGCCATCATCATGGTGGGACTCGGACTTACCGCCTATTGGCTGTGGAGCCAGTGGCAGCAGCAGCGCCGCCAACAGCAGCGGCAGCAGGCTCAGCTCGATGCTAAATTTTATCAGCTCCTACGCCAGCAGCAAGGACGGATCAGCGTTTTAGATTTTGCCATGTATGCTCAGATCAATGGCATCGCTGCGCAGCAATACCTCAACTCGCAGGCGCAAGCCTTCTGTGCGTACTGTGAGACCCCGCTGCCGGGAGAGGTGATTTATGTCTTTAACCTAGCCGCAGTTCACAGTAGCCCTAGACATCACGCGGTTGCCCAAGCAGAAGCCGCTTGGGCCTATGCAGAGCAGGCAAGGTTTGAGCAGGCGAGAGCGGAAAAAGCTCACGCAGCTTGGGCGAATGCTAAACAGATCAGAACGCTGCAGCAGCTTTCCCAGCGCCGCTTAGAGGTCAGCGCCGAAAGCACAGAGACTGAAGAACCAGACGTCTTGAGAATCGGACCCGCGAAAACAAACGGCGCACAGATAGCAAATGGTGCACAGAACAAGCGTCTAAAATCGAATGAAATCATGAAGCAGTGTGAGCTGAAGCAGGCCGAGCTCAAAAGCAACTCGAAATCTGGCTACATTGCGATCCTGGAAATTAACAGCCATCACAGCGCAAAAGACGATCAGCAATCGTCAGACCAACCAACCGTCAAAACGCATCGATCAATTGAACTGCCCCATCGCTCATCTCACCGTTCATCTATGGCCCGTCTATCTATCGCCGCCCAAAGGAGGGATGGGGTAGTGACGATAGACGTACCTGCAACGCCTGGATAAGCGAAAGATATCGCCAGAGCGCACAGTCCATTCGTTTGGCCAAATAGCTGTCTTATTCGAGCGGCAGTGGAAAGTTTGTAGATAGCGTTTTTTTTGGCTGGAGGGCTTTACAAAGCGACCTCAGTTACTGAGCATGGGGAAGGTTTATTCGCAGACGCATTTTTAGGAGCGCTATCCATTGGAAAAGAGTTTTATTATGATCAAGCCTGACGGTGTGCAGCGCGGCTTGGTTGGCGAAATCATCAGCAAATTTGAGAAAAAAGGCTTTACGCTAGTCGGACTGAAGCAAATGTCAGTCTCTCGAGAATTGGCTGAATCACACTACGCAGTTCACAAAGAGCGTCCTTTTTTCAGCGGCTTGGTTGAATACATCATCTCAGCGCCTGTTGTGGCAATGGTGTGGGAAGGCGACGGGGTGATTGCCTCTGCTCGCAAACTAATTGGAGCCACGAATCCTCTAGAGGCTGAGCCCGGCACGATTCGCGGTGACTATGGCATGACTATTGGTCGCAATCTGATTCACGGATCTGATGCGCCAGAAACGGCTAAAAGTGAAATCGAGCTGTGGTTTGGTAGCGATGTCTGTAGCTGGGAGCCCACGATGAAGCCCTGGCTGTATGAATAAGAATTGATTTAAGGTTTGAATTTAGGCATCGCAAAAAGGCCCAATCTGTATTTCCAGGTTGGGCCTTTTTGAACAAGTTTTTTCGAGCGCTCTATTCCATATTGGCGCGAGCATCTTTGACAGCCGCCATAAACGCTAAGATACCAGCTGGAATGCTGAGGGCTAAGATAACAGCAGTTGGCGCGGTGCCCCAGTCTGGCTCACCTGAAGACAGCTCAAACATAGATCCAACCGCGGCGATCGCGCTCAAACAAGACACACCTAGCAATGCACCACTTTTAGGGGTCACAGACTTTTCTCCAGCGATGGGTAACGTCAGTCTCCATTCTCCCGCCTAAACGGTCAGCCTAACCATCAATGATTAGCTGATTTTTTTGACGTCTTTGAGCGCAAAACCATTCTTTTTGAGTTCCTGGTTAAGCGCGATCGCATTCTCGACGCGGTCTACAAACATTACGCCGTTGAGATGATCCATTTCATGCTGAATCACACGAGCAACCAGATCATCTACCTTAATCTTGCGAGGTTTGCCCGCTTCGTCTTTAAAGCTCACTTCAATCGCGGCGGGACGAATCACATCTAGATAAACGCCTGGAATACTGAGACAGCCTTCCTGCCCTTTGGCTAGCTCATCGCTATATCGAAGGATCTTAGGATTGACCAGCACCAAAGGCGGCGTCGTCGCATCTTCCGGATCCGCGTCAACCACCAATAGCTGCTTGTTGACCGCAACTTGCGGGGCCGCTAGGCCAATACCATCTTCGCTGTACATGGTTTGCAGCATTTTTCTTACCAGCTCGCGCAGATCGTTATCTATTTTGGAGACGCGCTTGGCTGGCTGACGCAGCACGCGATTGCCCAAGTGAGCAATAGACAACGGGGGCTTCTTGAGCTTTTTCTTTTCAACTTCAATGACTGCGGCCATGACTTCTCAGAAATAGGTTACACTGCCTGGCTTGGCGTATTTTGTGGAGCAGGCGTATTTTTTTGCAATAGCACTATTGTAACAACTCGCATTCACTTCGAGCTGAGGAGATAACTTAATCTGGACCGATCAAAGTCTAGTCTGGCAAAAATTCAAACCGTTTATATCAATTTCATTTGATTGGGAAAGCTAAGTCAGTTGAGTCTTCGACGCTCAGCAGTCAACTCTGAACATCTAAAGCCGCCTATACAGCCGCATATATTGAGTAGAGCTTCTCGTGCTGAAATCGCTAACTAAAACGGATTACTTGCTTCAAGAAACCCTGCGAGGCTTGCGGCGAGGCGGCTGGATGAACTGGGCCGCCATCAGTACGATGACGGTGGTGCTGTTTCTCTTCGGCGTGAACCTGCAAGCTGGCTGGCAGGTGGAAGGCATGCTAAATCAATTTGGCTCCCAGCTAGTGATCTCTACCTACTTAGAAAGTGGGGTGGACGCTAGCAGCTTAGTGAGCCTTGTCGAGCGGCTTCCTGGGGTCGTTACCGTTGAAGCGATTAGCAAGGAGCGGGCTTGGGCACAGCTGACCCAAGAGTTGGGACTGTCGGATGTCTCGAATGCGGCTGCTCAGCTCAAGGGAAATCCACTGGTCGATGAGCTCAAAGTAAAGGCTAGAGAGGCTTCGCAGGTACCGCAATTAGCCAGAACGCTCAAACAGATGAACGGCATCAACGATGTGATGTACGTCAGCGAAGTTGTTCAGCAGCTTCAAGAACTCAATCAGAGCCTGCGCTGGCTCAGCCTGGCCGGTATCGGAGTGCTCAGCCTGAGTGCACTGGCGGTGGTCACGACAACCGTTCGACTAATTGCGATCGCCCGTCGTCAAGAGATAGAAGTCATGCAGCTCGTAGGCGCGACTCGCGAGTGGATCTATCTGCCCTTTCTCTTACAGGGTTCAGTTTTTGGATTAGCGGGCGCAGGCAGCTCGTGGGGATTGCTTCTAGTGGTTCAAGCCGGGCTCAAATCGCTCTTGGCCAGCCAGCCGCCACCGTTGATCGAATTTTTAATTAGCGGATTGCAGCTAACGCCTCAGCAGTGGCTTCTGCTTCCACTCGCTTTAGTCACGTTAGGAACGGGCATCGGGCTAATAGGTAGCCTCTTAGCCGTCAAGAAAGTAGCGACTATCCGGTGACTTCAGCCACTTTTCCCTCGATCAAGCAGAAATTCGCTCCCACAAAAATGACAAAAAGCAAGCGCCTAAAGCTCCCTAGTGCTCCGGACAGAGGCAGAACACTAGCTGAGCTCTTTTAGGCGCTTGCTTTTTACAAAGCTTAGTAGGCTAAGCCCATGCTGCGAGTGGTCTCTGCGCCTAAGTATACGCGGATGCTCAGAAAGTCTGTGGGGCAGGCCGTTTCACAACGCTTGCAGCCAACACAGTCCTGAGTGCGAGGCGAAGAGGCGATTTGGCCGGCGCGGCAGCCATCCCAGGGAACCATTTCCAACACGTCAGTTGGGCAGGCGCGGACGCACTGCGTGCAGCCGATACAGGTATCGTAAATCTTTACTGAATGAGACATGAAGTATAGACTCCAACAAAATTATGATTGCAATGTCGCCAATTGCCAGAGGCTGATGCCCAAAATGAGGCAGCAACCGACCGCGAGCAAGGGTTCTCCAACCCACTAGGAGTTTATCCCTAGCTCACTTGGGATACGTTGCCAGCAAGGTGAAAATTTATGGAACGTAATATTATCGAGCGCGATCGCTCTTATAACTCTACTCACCTCCAGGCGCTCTTGATAGAGCGCGAGGGGTCACGCTTTCCTATAAGATGATGAAACCTAAATTGGAGACGGCTTAGGCATGGCAATAGCATATGCTTGTTGATTGCACGCTGAGCCAAGTTTCCCTTTGGGTTATTTTTTGCGCTTTTTGCCGCTGTTTGAAGGTAATTACAGTAATGAGTGACGATATTTTAGGAAAAGTTCAGAAGATTGTTTCTGAGCAGCTAGGTGTAGACGAAGCTGAAGTGAAGCCAGAGGCCAACTTCGCAAATGATCTAGGCGCTGATTCGCTTGACACCGTTGAGTTGGTAATGGCGCTGGAAGAAGAATTTGATATTGAAATTCCTGACGAGTCGGCTGAGAACATCAGCACGGTAGCGTCGGCAGTTGAGTTTATTAAGGAAAAGACAGCCTGAGCTGCTTGTTTGCCTTGAACCTTTGCCCTGAGTCTCCTAATGTCCTGAGGCTCATGTGTCCTGATTCTTTTCGGTCACTCTTGGTCAAGCGCACCGAATCAGTGCAGCCGAACAAGTACACAAGCACAGGTGGAGCCGGCTGATGCCTGAGCGTGTTTGTTAGGTCGGTAGCCGCTGTAGTCGTAGCAAACGTTAGCATAGTGATTTTAGTAATCGTGATGCGTTTGCTACATATTTTTTCTGCATCTGGTCAATTTCCCTTACTGGCCAATCAGAGCCCTCGTTGTCTTTAGCCCGTTGCCTTTAAGAACTATGGCTAGTTTAGAAAAAAAGCGTGTTGTAATCACCGGTATGGGCGCAGTGACGCCTATTGGCAATACCCTGACGGACTATTGGCAGGGACTAATGAGCGGGAAAAGCGGCATTGCCACCATCACGGCCTTCGATGCTTCGCAGCATGGCAGCCAAATTGCGGGTGAGGTCAAGGGCTTTGATCCGCTGGACTACATGGACCCTAAGGAAATAAAGCGGTCGGCGCGATTTTCACACTTTGCGATAGCCACCAGCAAAATGGCGATCGCCGATGCCAAACTAGAAATTACCGATCTCAACGCCGAGCAGATTGGCGTCATGATCGGCACCGGGGTCGGCGGCATCAAAGTGATGGAAGACCAGCAGGAAATCTATCTTCAAAGGGGGCCTAGCCGCTGTAGTCCCTTTATGATTCCGATGATGATTGCCAATATGGCGGCCGGTCTGACGGCCATTCAAACCGGTGCGAAAGGGCCTAATTCCTGCCCGGTTACGGCCTGCGCGGCAGGGTCTAACGCGATTGGCGACGCCTTTCGCTTGGTGCAAAATGGCTACGCCCAGGCCATGATCTGTGGTGGCACCGAATCTGCAGTCACCCCACTGACCTTTGGCGGGTTTTCGGCAATGCGGGCCATGTCTACTCGCAACGACGATCCTGATCACGCTAGCCGCCCGTTTGATAAAGACAGAGATGGATTTGTGCTCGGTGAAGGCTGTGGCATTTTGATTTTAGAAGAGCTAGAGCATGCGCTCAGCCGAGGCGCTCACATCTACGCTGAAATGGTGGGCTACGGCATGAGCTGCGATGCCTACCATATGACTGGGATTGCACCGGGCGGTGAAGGGGCGACCCGATCTATACGCATGGCGATGAAAGATGGCGATCTAGCCCCTAGCGACATCAGCTATATCAATGCCCATGGGACCAGCACCCCAGTCAATGACCCTAACGAAACAGCCGCGATCAAGACTGATTTAGGTGAGCACGCTTATAAAATCGCGGTTAGCTCGACGAAGAGCATGACCGGCCATTTGCTCGGCGGCTCAGGGGGGATTGAAGGGGTAGCAGCAGTGATGGCGATCGCCCACGATAAAGTGCCCCCTACAATCAATCTGGTCAATCCCGATCCGGCCTGTGATCTTGACTATGTTGCTAACAAAAGCCGCGAGCAGACGGTCGATGTAG
>JBAUIB010000173.1:0-3713 GCA_049680585.1 Phormidesmis sp. | reverse complement strand
CATTAAGCTTCCACCCAGCGGGGCACGTAGCGCCAGCCCGTTTTGATCTGATCGCGCCACTGCTGGTAATTGGGCTGCTTTTCTTCTACGAGTGCCCAAAACTGCCGGGAGTGGTTCATATGCTCAGTGTGGCATAGCTCGTGGACCAGCACATAGTGGACCAGCGGACGCGGGAGAAAGAGCAGCTTGTAGTTAAGGCTGATGTCTTTTTGGCTGGAGCAGCTGGCCCAGCGCGTTTTTTGGCCGCGTACGGAAATGCGACGACAGGGTAGATCTAGCTCGAAGCCCAGCTGCCTGAGCCACGGGGCCAACTCTCGGTGGGCGCGGTGGGCTAGCCATTTTTTCAGCACGGCCTGACAGCTCGGCAAGTGCTCGGTATTGCCCTGCAGGGTCAGGCGATTGCCGAGCGAGGGAACGCACAGCGTTTTGTTTCCTTCCTTACGCTGATATTGCACGGACCAAATCTCTAACTTATGTGTGTCTAGATCAGAACCATCACGGCGCTTGCTGCGGCGATCGCTCCCAAACCCCCGACCGCTTTTGTGAGTGGGTGAATGTTGCTGCGAACCGGGATCATCTAAGACGCTCGAACGCCACCTGAGCACAATACTTTCGGGCTTCGCGACGGACCAATCTGTGGCCGTTTTTTGAGCTGTCTTGGAGAGGCGCGATCGCGTTTTCTCGATCCAATCTCTGCGCCTCTCCAAGAGATGCGGCAGCTGATCTGTATCAAAATTAGGCGGCACAACCACCTCCACCTCACCCTCTACCGAAATTTTGTTAGAGACACGCTTGGCTCGCTTGCTTTCGCGCACTCGGTAGTCTGGCAGCGCCGATGAAAATTCGGCGGGATCACCCTCAGAATTTGAAAATAGGTCTAGCTGAGACATTGCTCCATTGAATGGGTCGCCACGGTGTTGTGAGCTGAGCTGTGAGCTAATTGGCTCTGTGGGCTGACTGGCCTTACATATTCTATAGCTTTCGCCACGTTGTTTAGTGTATAGACAATCGCTATCTCCCGCTTGTTGATTTCTTTTCTCAACTCTTGACGAGTTCTATAACTTGTTTATTTCTTGTTTTAAGGTATGTACAGTTGCTCACAACAATCGCTTCCACATACTTTTCTCACATTTTAGATATAGGCTGAAAGCACTGGGTCATAATGGATATATCAAGACAGACAAATTCAGACTGCCTCGACTTTTCATCAAGGCACAACACCGAAAGGCACATCAAGGGACACACCAAGGCAGTCGGCAGAGATCTCTGAAAAAAGAGAGTTAAAGGAGAGATTATGGTTAAAACAACCCTAGATGCTCGAAGCGTATCAACGAAGCTTGCTCCTTTAGCCAGCGCTGAGGCCGATCAGGCAACTCACGGCGTCAACTTTACAACAGATCTTGAATCCCACTCAATCCAGAAAACAACGCTGTCGCCTAGTCCATCTTTGAGTAGGCGCAGCCTGCCGATAGGAACTGATCGGACTTCGGCTAGTCGGACCGCGACTACTTTGAGTCCGATGACTTTGCCTGTGCCGATCTCGCAGCAGATGCAGATCTCTGGGCTCAACCACTTTAATATCGCTGCATCACCGCGGCTGATCGAGCAGGTTAAACGATTTTATACTGGCGTCATTGGCCTAACCGTAGGCCCCAGAGCCCATCTAGACCATGAGGGCTACTGGCTGTACGCGGGCGAGGTGCCGCTTTTGCACCTCAGTACCCGGCAGGAGATGGAAACTACCGCGATGCACTGTAAGGGACATTTCAATCATATTTCGCTGAGCTGTGTGGGGTTAGCAAGTGCGATCGCAAAAATGGTCACAACCGGAACGCCCTACCGAATTATTCAGCTTGATGACATCCACCAAACGCAGATATTTTTAACCGATCCGGCGGGTATCAGCGTAGAGCTTACTTTCTTGGATGAGTACCTGTAGTCGATGTTTAGCGGCATTAGCTTTGGACGATGCCGGGCGATCGCTGTTATTCTTCTCATTGCGGTCGTCCCCAATAGGAGCTGAACTAAATGAGCGCTACCCAGCCGCGCTATGAGTCCCCCCATCCTAAAATAGCGCCTCGAAAAAATCCGGAGCCGTCAGCTTTTGAGCGGCTGATGGCCAAAGCACCCGTGCATATTGCCGTAATTGCGATCGCCATTCTCTGGACGCTGCCGACGCTGGGGCTGTTAATTAGCTCCTTTCGCCCGCCGGATGATCTGCTGAATAGCGGTTGGTGGACAGTCTTTGTCAATCCGTTTGAGTTCACGCAATTTACACTGAGTAACTATCAAGCTGTGCTTTTTGATCAAGGCATGGGACAAGCCTTTCTCAATAGCTTAGTGATTTCGATACCCGCCACGATTATTCCGATTGCGATCGCCACCTTTGCTGCCTATGCCTTGGCTTGGATGGTATTCCCCGGCAGGCAAGCGCTGTTTATTGTGACGGTCGGGCTGCTGGTAGTGCCGCTGCAGATGACGCTGATCCCTGTGCTGCGGGCCTACAACTCGCTGGGCATCTCGGGGACTTATTTGGCGGTGTGGCTGGCTCACAGCGCCTACGGTCTGCCATTAGGGGTGTATTTACTGCGTAACTATATTGGCTCACTGCCTCGCGATTTGATCGAGGCGGCGGCGGTCGATGGGGCCTCGCATCTGAAGATATTTACCCGCATTATTGTGCCGCTGAGTATGCCAGCGATCGCCTCGTTTGCCGTCTTTCAGTTTCTCTGGGTATGGAATGATTTGCTGGTGGCGCTGGTGTATTTGGGCGGTAATCAGACGGTGGCCCCGGTGACGCTGGTGCTGCGAAATATTGTGGGCGATCGCGGTCAGGACTGGTACCTGCTCACGGCTGGTGCGTTTATCTCCATGCTGGTGCCGATGGCGGTCTTCTTCGCCTTGCAGCGCTACTTTGTGCGCGGCTTGTTAGCAGGCTCAGTCAAGGGATAGTAGAGGGCATAGCCTAACCTCTACAGTCATCATCATTTAAGAAACCCCTAAAACATCACCGATCATGGCAAGCGTTGTTTTTGAACAAGTCACGAAGCAGTATGAGAACGGCTACATCGCCGTCAAAGATCTCAATATTGAGCTAGAAGATAAAGAGTTTTTGGTGCTGGTAGGTCCGTCGGGCTGCGGTAAAACCACCTCGTTGCGGATGCTTGCAGGACTCGAAGAGATTAGCAGCGGCAACATTTATATCAACGACCAGCGGGTAAACAATATCACCCCAAAAGATCGAGATATCGCGATGGTGTTTCAGTCATACGCGCTCTATCCACATATGAGCGTGGCTGACAATATGGGCTTTAGTCTCGATCTGCGGGGCACGCCTAAGGCCGAAATCAAACAGCGCGTAGAAGCCGCTGCCAAGCAGCTCGGCATTGAACAACTGCTAGAGAGAAAGCCTAAGCAGCTCTCGGGCGGACAGCGGCAGCGGGTGGCGCTGGGTCGGGCAATTGTGCGATCGCCTGCCGTATTCCTGATGGACGAGCCCCTCTCCAACCTAGACGCCAAGCTGCGCGTGCAGGCCCGCGCTGAACTCAGCCAGCTCCACAAAAAAGTCGGCACTACTTTTGTCTACGTCACCCACGATCAGGCTGAAGCGATGACGATGGGCACTCGCATCGCCGTGATGAATAAAGGCATTCTGCAACAAATCGACAGCCCTCAAAATGTGTACGAGCATCCCAACAACATTTTTGTCGCAG
>JBAUIB010000172.1:0-2802 GCA_049680585.1 Phormidesmis sp. | reverse complement strand
ATATTGAGCTGCTGATTAATCTGCTCAAACAGCAGCCGCGTCAGCTTTTTTTTTGCCGGAATGGATCGCCCTTCAAACATCACTATCTCGATAATGGTGTATTGCATCGAGCGTTCTGTTGGATAGTAAAAGTTCTCCGGCTCAAGCGGAAAGAATCGCTGAAATCGTTTGTCTTTCGGAGTGCCAATAGCTGCTTGTAAACACTCGTGAATAATATCAGAAAGCTGAGCTTTAATTGGGTTCAGACTGTCCGCACATCCGGTAACTTTAACTTGGACCATAGGTTGAGACCAGAGAAGAGAGCTGGCGCACGCTGTCATAGTCTAAATGAGGGCGAGTCTAAAATAAAGGCGCTATGGAACGGCAGTATATGAACATCTTACTGATTCATGGATTAGGGCGCACGCCACTTTCGATGAGCGGCATGGCCCAGGCACTGCGCAAGGCCGGACATACGCCTCAGCTCTTTGGCTATGCCGCTTTTCTACAGTCATTTGATGAGATTGTGGTGCGGCTGCGCGATCGCCTAAAGCATCTCTCTACGCTTGGTCCCTATGGAGTCGTCGGCCATTCTCTCGGCGGTGTGCTCATCCGTGCCGCCTTAGCCGACATCGACTTTCCGCTCCCTGTTCATGTGGTTATGCTGGCAACTCCCAATCAGTCACCTCGCTTAGGCCGCCTCGCCAATCGCCTATGGCCCTTTCGCTGGTTCTCTGGGCAAAGCGGCCAAAACCTTGCTAGCCCGGATTTTTATCGTCAGCTACCCGTATTGACCTGCCCTTACACGCTGGTTGCTGGCACCACCGGACCAACCGGCTCGTTCAGTCCATTTTCTCAGGAGCCAAACGATCTGATCGTGAGCCTTGAAGAAGTCAAAATGAAAACGACAGATACCCCGGTGCAGGTGGCCGCGCTACACACTTTTATCATGGACAATACTCTTGTTCAGGCTTGGACAGTGGAAGCTTTTGCTGAGCATTAACGCTTTTTATATGAGATTTCTGGCTATACAAGACCTGATGTCAGATCATGTCAGACCTGAGTCTTCCGGTAGTCCCAGCATAATGTTGAGGTTCTGCACAGCCGCGCCAGAGGCACCTTTCCCCAAGTTGTCTAATCGAGCGACTAACAGGGCCTCTTGCGTTTCGTCATTGGCAAATACAAACAGTTGGACTTCATTGGTGTCGTTAGCATTTTTAGCGGATAAGAAATTGCCACCACGCAGCTCGCCTTCGCCTGCATAGGGCAACACTTTCACAAACGGCTCCGCTAAAAAGTGTTGGCTGATCGCCTCGTAAATCTGTTGGCCGGTCGGGGCGCTGGCCAATGACCATAGCGGTAGCGGGATTTGCACTACCATACCTTGGGCAAAGTCTCCAACTGCTGGTGTAAAGAGCGGCGCATGGCTTAGCCCTGAGTACTTATGCATTTCTTGGGTGTGTTTATGGCCAAACTTTAGCGCGTATGGGCTAAAGGGCTCTTTTGATTCAGCTCGGCCCTGCGCTTTTTCCTCGGTGCGAAAGTCTTCGTACTGGGCGATGAGCTTTTTGCCACCGCCAGAATAACCAGAGATGGCATTGACGGTGACTGGCATGCTGGCTGGGATGAGTCCTGCTTTAACTAAAGGGGTAATGAGAGATAAAAATCCGGTAGGATAGCAGCCTGGGTTAGACACGCGATTGGCGATCGCGATTGCCTCTCGCTGTCCGTCAATTAGCTCTGGAAAGCCGTAGACCCATCCCGGCGCGGTGCGGTGAGCGCTGCTGGCATCCAATACTTTGGTGCGATCGCTGGTCACTAAGCTAACCGCCTCACGCGCAGCCTCATCTGGTAAACAAAGGATCGCCACATCCGCCGCGTTGAGCAGTTTGGCCCGCTCGCCAGCGTCCTTTCGTTTAGCCGGCTCAATGCTGATAATTTCCAGATCTGGGCGGTGTGCAAGGCGCTGGTGAATTTGCAGACCCGTTGTGCCCGCTTCGCCGTCAATAAAAACTGTTGGAACACCCATACGCTACCTATCGCAACCTCCGCCACGGCGAGTTTTAGCTATCTTATCGGATATAGGTTGACTATAGGCCGTTAGATGCCGTTAGATAGCAGGCTGCTGGCTACAGGCTGTAGGGTGAGCCAGAGGGAGCCAGTGCCGCGATGCCAATGGGTGAATGCGGCGTGGTCGGCCATTGATTCGTGTGATGAGCGGTCTCTTTTTGCTGGCGGAGGCGGGTGTGCTCTGATGGGCTATCTTCGAGCTCATCTGCGCTGGGCAGAGAAATTGGGCTGTCGCCGCTGGGATAGAGCACTTCGCACGCATGGAAAATGGCATTGGCGATGGGCGCGTAGGTGGCTTTACGGTTAAGGCGTAGCAGAATTGCCCGCAGCCGGTTTTGGAGCGCTTGCGAAGTCGCAATTTGCTGATAGAGCGTTGCAACCAGCGCGGTGGTTGGTAGGTGCGACAGGCGATCGCTCTCATTTTCCCATCTGTCATTACACAGACAATAGAGCATTTTTCTTACCCGATCTCTCTGGGCTAGCTGATCGAGCTGATTGGCAATCTCTCTACATAGTGCCCCAGCCGATTTTTCAGGCGCTTCAGTGTTCTGAGTCTTTTGCTCGTACTTTTGCCCGGACTTCTGTCCGTAGAAGTCCTCTAGATGTTCAAGAATAAGATCAGCCACTTGAGCGTATTCTGCCTGTCGGTTGAGCGTCCCAACAATTTGATAAAGGCTCTGGCGGCATTCGCTCAAACTAGCATTGCGATCAATCAATGACTCCAGCAGCGCTTTGAGTGAAACACTCTCTAGT
>JBAUIB010000171.1:0-5183 GCA_049680585.1 Phormidesmis sp. | reverse complement strand
GCAGCGGGAAGCTTGAACGTTGTAGCTGAATCGACCAAGGGCGCTAGCAGTATCAGAATTGGAGCCCGAAGGGGCAACGCAGTCATTAAAGATTTTGATTCGGTGTTTGAACGCCTTTGGCAATTTTATCAATCGCTTTAGCAATGTCTGTCCAGGCTTGATCGCGATCGCCATTCTCCTCATTAAACCTAATCACAGGCTTGCCGTCTTTGGGTAGAGCATTCAACCTTGCAAGCATAGGTTCACTTGTCCACAGACAAGAGCGCACAATGATAGGGACGACCCGCATCCCTTCCGACTCGCGGCGTCTGAGCAGCTTGGGCGCTTCTTCATCATTAATGAAACGAGAGTCAATGAAGTCTGCACTGATGAGTAGCAGCGCAATGTCAGCATCGCTCATCGCCGCTTGAATAGATTCGTACCAGTCATCTCCAGGCTCAATTAGGCGATCCTGCCAAGTATCGATCACACCGCGCCGTTTCATGCCTGCCATCATTTTGTCGAGCTTGTCTTTGAAGCGCTCATCCTCATGGGCATAGCTGATAAATACCTTTGGAATTTTTCTATCAGCTTCGGTTTGGGTGGGCCAAGCTTCTTTTTGCCACTGACTGGATAAGGGATCACTGACTTCGTCGATCAGCTCTCGTACGGGAACATCTTCGTAGGGAGGCTTGCCGCATTCAATGGTTTGTTTACGATTGACAATGCGCTCTCGTAGCTTATCTAAAAGATAGAAGTACGGATCTTGACTGCTATCGCAAATAGAACAGTTACAAGGAATGAGCTTTTGTACTCGAATGCGGTCGAAGGAAGCATTAATCTGATCGATTTCGTGAGTGACAACGGTGAGGAGTTCTTTAGGGCGTAAGCCGCTGACCCGCAGATGAATGTCGCCTTTGTGATACAGCTCGATTACCTCAGCTCTGGCAGCGCCATTTGTTAGCACCACTCCACTTTTCCAAACGAGAGTTTGCGCCTCAATAAACTTGTGCATTTCTACGACTAGCCGGGTGAGGATGCCTTTGGGCATGAAGTCGTAGTGGTAGCGCAGCAGCAGATTGTTGTTTTCTTCCCAAGTGTATTCAGGCTGATTATCATCTAGCAGTTGGGGTGCGATGTACTCATCGTTAGTGCCAGGGATTTGATAGCAGAGCTTGAAGTTCATCATGAGCTGAAGCAGCTCGTCCTGCATATCGGCGTATTGGCGATCGCTCCAAATGCTGTCAATCTGAGCACGACTAAAGCGACCCATATTTTTTTTGACTTCTTTCGTGTCGAGAGCTTTATAGACGGCAGTGGTGCCCCACTCTGGCTTAAGAATAATAGTCTTTTTTAGCAAAGGATCGGCCTGAAAGTGTAGGCAAACCCCTAAGTCGTGGAGATAGTCGCTGAGCTGAAGCTGATCTTTTCGCTCTCGAAAGTCGTTCGCTTCGCAAATCTGACAATATTCGTCCAAAGAGATGTAGTTACGCAAATCGCCCTCAAGCGCCTCACGAACATCGACCCACTTTTTCGGCAGGGATTGCCCGACATGGGGCAGTGTAGAGATGTAGCGCTGGATGCTAGATTTGATATCATTCAGCCCACGATTGGTTTTGAGATTTGTCGCTAAGATTTCTCTCAGGCTAAGAAATTCACTCCGTAGCTGACGCTCATTGACTCGGCAAGTACGGTCTTGCTTTTCGTTTTTAACTACGAAAACAGGGCTGTTGTTGGTGAGCAGGCGAACAATGTTGAGCCAGTAATACAGGTCCGTATTGTCTTCGCGAGTATCGACAACCAGCGCATACAGAGAACGCTTGGTAAGAAAAAACTGATGAGTAGCATGATAGATTTCTTGGCCACCAAAATCCCAGATATTGACGCGAAATGACCTGTCATTCTGGAAATTAAACTCCCACCGGATAACGTCAATTCCCTCTGTAGAGGTCTCATCGGCATCTAGCTCGTAAGTTTCGTCTTCAATCTTTTTGGCTAAAGATGTTTTGCCCGCTCCGCCTTCACCAACAATCAAGAACTTAGCTTCGTAGATATAATCTTTACCCTGCTCTAGCTGCTGCCTCAAGTAATTCAAAATCTCTTTGGTTCCGCCTCTGATAATCTCTGGCGGCGGATCCGTTAAAGACTCGTTATAGCTGAGGTAGAGCGATGTCAGATTGGTGAGCTGTCCGATTTCAGGCGGCAGGCTGCTCAGTTGGTTATAGCTGAGGTAGAGCGATGTCAGATTGGTGAGCTGGGCGATTTCAGGCGGCAGGCTGCTCAGTTGGTTAGCGCTGAGGTCGAGCCATGTCAGGCGAGTGAGCCGACCGATTTCGGCGGGCAGGCTGCTCAGTTGGTTATTGCGGAGGTCGAGCGTTTCCCATTCTTCGTTATTAGCCCGGTCGATCAGGCGCAGTAGTTCATCTGAGGTCATTGCGAGTGGGCCATTGCGGCGCGAAGGCAGCGTCCTTTCAGTTTTAGCAGACGAGCGATATTACGTTATTTGCAAACCATTGACTATTCGCTGACTAGAGCGCTGCACTGAGGCGGCTTAGCAAAGCTATCAACTACTTAGCAAAAGGTAACGATTCGCTGGATTAACGCAACAATATGGCTACATAATTTGTCTAGCCTCATCCACTTATCATCAATCCCTTTTTGAACGTCTCATGGAACAGCAGCAAACCCCCAATGTCATCATTACGGGAGCCTCGTCAGGTGTCGGCCTGTACGCCGCTAAGGCACTCGCCCAACGAGGCTGGCATGTGATTATGGCCTGCCGCAATCTACCCAAAGCAGAGCAGGTCGCTAAAGATGTGGGGATAGCCCCTGAGCGCTACAGCATTCTCAAGCTGGACTTGGCTTCGCTAGAGAGCGTCCGCCAGTTTGCCGATGACTTTCACGCTACGGGCAAGTCGCTCGATGCGCTGGTTGTAAATGCTGCCGTTTACAAGCCCCGTCTCAAGTCACCCGAGCGCAGTGAAGATGGCTATGAAATCAGCGTGGCAACTAACCACTTGGGTCACTTTTTGCTGTGCAGCTTGCTGCTAGAAGATATGAAAAAGGCTTCTCACCCGGAGCCGCGCCTAGTGACCTTAGGCACGGTGACGGCCAATCCCAAAGAGCTAGGAGGTAAAATTCCGATTCCAGCCCCGCCCGATCTTGGTGAGCTAAAGGGGATGGAGCTAGGCTTTAAAGCGCCGATTGCGATGATCGACGGCAAAAAATTCAAGCCGGGTAAGGCTTACAAAGATAGTAAGCTGTGCAACATGCTAACCATGCTAGAAATGCACCGCCGCTATCACAAAGATACGGGCATCATTTTTAATGCGCTCTATCCAGGCTGCGTCGCCGAGTCGGATTTGTTTAGAGATGCGCCCAAGCTATTTCAGACGATTTTCCCGATCTTTCAAAAGAACATTACTGGCGGCTATGTGAGCGAGGAAGAATCTGGTGAGCGGGTGGCGAAGGTCGTTGCCGATGAGGGCTACAACAAGTCTGGGGTGTACTGGAGCTGGGGCAATCGCCAGGATGAAAACCGCGAAGCCTTCTGTCAGGAAGTCTCTAACGAGGCAGCGGATGCGGACAAGGCGAATCGCTTATGGGCGCTCAGCGAAGAGTTGGTCGGCATCTAAATCAGGTTTGCGTAGCCGCCCGTACGGATCATTAGGCTGAACTCGTTAAAATGCCGAAGATAACCGAAGGGCGATCGCCCTTCGGCTCAGTCATTTTCCAAATTTGCTTTCAACGAGCTGCTTCGATATGCTGCAAACTCATAAAAGGCGAGCCCTAGATTCATCCACAAGGAGACTATACGTACAGAGACCATGCGAGATTTGACCTATTATGTAGCGTGCAGTGTCGATGGCTTCATTGCCCACAACAGTGGCTCACACGACGGATTTTCTCAGGAAGACGACTACATTGCAGATATTGCTGTCGAGTTTCCTGAGACATTTCCTGCTCAGTTTCGCACAGCTCTAAATATAGAGGCAGACAATCAGCATTTCGATACTGTCCTCATGGGTCGCAGAACCTACAAGGTTGGGCTAGATGCAGGCATTAGCAACCCCTATCCGCATCTGAAGCAGTATGTGTTTTCGCGCAGCTTAGAGAAGAGCCCGGATGAGGGGGTCGAGCTGGTGTCAGATGATGCGATCGCCCGAGTCAAAACGCTCAAAGACGAATCCGGCAAAGGCATATGGCTGTGTGGTGGAGCTATGCTGGCCACCGCGCTATTTAACGAAAAGCTGATTGATCGCCTCATCCTCAAGGTCAATCCATTCCTCATGGGCTCCGGCATTTCTCTATTTGCTGGCGTCATTAAGCAAACGCCGCTAATGCTGACAGCTCACAAAATCTACACAAACGGCGTCTCTCGGCTGGACTATCAGATCGGCGATCACCAACAATAGGCGTCTCCAAAGCGGCATTATCCTAGCTGTGTGAAGCTGAGAGATCGAAGTCGGTATCAGTGATCCTACTCACAAATTTCTATTTCAAATCACCTTAATCTAGGCCGGTGTCCATAGTGACGATAGCGCCAGTAATCTTCTAAGATTTGGGCATGATCAAAACATAAGGTTGCAGGCACCTGCCACGAGCTAAACAGCTTTAGGCTTTTGGCATCATCCTGAGCGGCGGCTTCACCCGTTGCCGTGGCAATGAAAACAATGCTCAGTGTATGCTGGCGTTCGTCGCGCTCGGGGTCTGAATAGACCTGAAACTGCTCAACTAGCGAAACGTCCAAATTGGTTTCTTCTTTGGCCTCTCGTCTGGCAGCAGTCTCTACCGATTCGCCATAGTCTACAAACCCGCCCGGTAGCGCCCATCCATACGGCTGGTTCAACCGTTCGATCAAAACAATCGGCCGGTGCGGGCGATCGCTCATCTCAATGATCAAATCTACCGTAGGCGCAGGGTTTCGATAGGCCATAGCCACAATTTTCACCGTTAATTCATCGTCACGTTTGTCATTATTTCAGCTAACTGCTCAGTCTAAAGATTACCGTTCGCGCGCGCTGTTTTCCCTGTCAAATTCTTCTGTCAAAAAGCAGAGCGATCGCTTATCTGAGCGTGATACAGTTCTGATTGGCCTAACATAAGATAGCTATGTCTTCCTCCCGATCCAGCGGTATTCTGCTACATCCCACCTCGCTACCTGGCCGTTTTGGTATCGGTGATCTGGGTGCTTCGGCCTACCG
>JBAUIB010000170.1:0-1544 GCA_049680585.1 Phormidesmis sp. | reverse complement strand
AATGCGATCATCCCAAACTGCAAAGTCAACCCACGCCTTTCCTCTCGGTGGCGGATGCAACACTAAGGTCCCGCGATCAAATTTTAGCGTTGGCATTCTAGCCATAGGTGAGTCCGTAGCGTTTTTTTCTGTGTTTCTATAGTAAATGCCTGGATGCATTGAGAGATTTTTACGACGCTTCAGCCAGCTTTTAACGCCTGAAAAGAAGTAACTGCTGATAATCCAGTTACTATATGAGCGAGACACTGCATCACCCAGCATAGCGATTACTCTTTAGAGGCACTTCATCATGGAAGCCTTAGAATTTCAAACTCAGATTAAAAATGGGATGATTGAAATCCCCGCAATCCACAAACCCGACCTAGCAGAAGGGGCTCAGATCAAAGTTATTGTACTCAAGCAGTCTGGCCAACAGCTAATTGAGGCATTTAAAGGTTTGCTCAAGGATACTCAGGCACTTCCTCAGATTCAGACGATTACTGACGAAGATATAGCTGCTGAAATTAAGGCTTATCGAGCAGGTCGATGAGGGTTGTTATTGATACCAATGTTTTGGTTTCGGCGGCTTTGCGAGATCGAAATCCTGAGGTAGTTATCCTGTTTGTCTTGGAGCGCGAAGATTTTCAATGGATTGTTTCCTCTGAAATTCTTAAGGAGTACAAAGATGTCCTTAGCCGCAAGCGCCTGAAACTACCGGAGGCGATCCAACAGAGATGGTTTTATCTCATCGACAATTTGACAACTGTGATTGCTGTTAATCAAACCCTCGACTTCCCACGCGACCAAAAGGATGCAAAGTTTTTGACCTGCGCCATTGCTGCTGATGCTCATTTCCTGATTACGGGCGATCAGGATTTTTCAGAAGCACAGCGTCTCGTGGATACTACAATTTTGAGTGTTTCAACCTTCAAGCGGTTAGTTTGCAATTTGTGAGCACGAGGACGCTTTAATATCTGTAAGGTTAGTTTTTAGCGAGTTTCTAAGGGGTTTAGCCATGAGCGAAGCGGTCCGCATTGAGAAAGATTCGATGGGAGAGCTAGAACTCCCCGATAGCGCTTACTATGGCATCCAAACCTTGCGAGCTGTGCAGAACTTTCCGATTAGTGGGCTGAAGCCGTTGGCAACTTATGTCGATGCTTGCCTGCTGATTAAAAAGGCGACGGCGATCGCGAATGGTGAACTCAACTGCATTCCCGGTGATATCAGTGAGGCCATCGTTCAGGCGACGAATGAAATCCTCAGCGGCAGCCTGCGCGATCAGTTTGTGGTGGATGTGTATCAGGCGGGGGCGGGGACTTCTCACCATATGAATGTTAATGAGGTGCTCGCTAACCGGGCGCTGGAGATTTTGGGCGATGCGAAGGGCAATTACACCCGGATCAGTCCCAATGATCATGTGAACTATGGCCAATCTACTAACGATGTGATTCCAACCGCGATTCGAGTGGGGGGCATTTTGGCGCTGGAGCATGCGCTATATCCGGCGTTGGCAGGGGCGATCGCTACCCTCAAAACCAAGGCTACCGAATTTCAAGACGTTGTCC
>JBAUIB010000169.1:0-24901 GCA_049680585.1 Phormidesmis sp. | reverse complement strand
GCGTTCATCTGATGGGCGATCGCGCCAATATCGAATCAGCTCTATCGATGGCGGGCATTGTTTCTGTAGTGAATCGAACAGATTAGAGGCGCGATCGCCGACAACAACAGTCTTTTTTTTCATAGCGCTAAGGACTATACCCGGATAGGTAGGACGCTGACCTAATAATTCTTGCAGCCAGCGGAAACTGCCTAAAAACGGAATTTCACCAAAATAAGTGAGCGTTGTAAAAAATCTGGATGCGTCCCATTGAACGCGGCCTCTAGATGACATTAGATACTCCCATTAATAAATTTCAGCTAAAACAAACGCTTAGAATTATGAAAAATGTGTAAATCAGCGGAGCGCTTCTCCTAATAAATTGGGAACTATTAAGTTGGACTTTATGTAGTGATAGTTACTTATCAAAAAGGTGATTGAACGACCACTTTTTATGTTTTTGGTCCTTTTCGTATCGCTGACATCTATTGATACTTAAGGGGTTTCTCCCAATAAAATGAGTAGGCTACTCATCATAGCGTCTGTTAGTATGAACAGCTAATTGAGGATTCGAAAACAAGTTCACTTTTCGAGAGGTTTTGAGTAATATTTACACAAACCGACCCTGCTTTCTAAAGATTGGCTGAAGCCAAGGAAATATAGAGAAGCCCATCTGTCTAGTGAAGCTAGTGTTGTTACCAAGTAACGGAGGTTTTAGGAATGCGCCTGCATCCCTTTGCTCCGTTAGTTCCAGAGACGCTTTTTCCAGTCCCTAGAAACGCCTAGTCTAAAGAGCTATTATCCATGCGTGTCCTTCTCTATTCTTACAACTATTATCCTGAGCCTATCGGCATTGCTCCTTTAATGACAGAACTCGCAGAGGGTCTGGTAAAAAGAGGACACAGAGTAAGGGTTGTAACGGCCATGCCCAACTACCCAGAACGCAAAATCTATCCCGGCTATCAGGGTCAGCTCTACAAGCAAGAAATTCACAACGGTGTGGAAATTGATCGATGCTTTGTCGCTATCCGGCCAAAGCCTGGTCTAGTTGCTCGGGCCATGCTAGAAAGCAGCTTTGCAGTTCTCAGCGTGCTCAAGGCTATCAGCGGCTGGCGTCCTGACGTTATTTTATCAACTAGCCCCTCTCTGCCTGCCTGCCTGCCCGTTGCCGTAGCTAAAGCCTTTCACCGTTGCCCAACGGTCTTAAGCCTGCAGGATATTATCCCAGAAGCCGCTGTTCAAACGGGCCTAATCAGCAATAAGCTTGCTATTAAAGTCTTTGAACAGCTCGAAAAGTTTGCTTACGCAAGTGCAAACAAAATCAGTGTCATTACCCCTTCTTTCGCCAAGAACTTAGCTGGCAAAAACGTGCCAACGCATAAGGTGGAATGTATCTCTAACTGGGTAGATGTTGGCTTTGTCAAGCCGTTGCCAAAAGAAGACAACAACTTTCGTCGATCTCATGGGCTGAACGGCAAGTTTGTCGTTCTCTACTCAGGTAATATTGCGCGCACTCAAGGGGTCCGAACGATCATTCGCGCGGCTCAGCAAATGCAAGACAATCCCGACATTCGCTTTGTTATTGTCGGTGAAGCTAGCCAGCTGGAAGAGCTCGATCAGCTGAGCCAAGAGCTAGGGGTCACCAACATCGTTTTGCTTCCCTTCGTTTCCAAACAAGAATTTCCTGAGATGCTGGCAGCTGCTGATGTGTCGCTGATTATGCAAAAGCGTAATGTCGTCGGTTTCAATATGCCTTCTAAAACCCAAAAAATCATGGCGAGCGGTCGGCCAATTATCGCATCGGTTCCCTGGAATGGATCAGCAGCTGAAGCTGTTTTGCAAAGTGGTAGCGGCATCGTTGTAGAACCGGAGAGTCCGACTGAGCTAGCGAATGCTGTTCAAACGCTGTACGACAATCCCGACAAAGTCGAGTTGCTGGGTAAAAAGGGCCGTCAGTTCGCGATTGACAACTATTCGTTTAACCAGGCCATTAACGCCTACGAAGCTCTGCTGGAAAGCGTTCTCGAACCTCAAAAAACGTTTGAGGCAGCCCTGTCAGAAACCAGAGCTGTGAGAGGTGGTGACGTTCATCGGACGGGTTCTGTACAGCTCTGAGCTAGGCAACACCCACACTTCAAAACATTTGTGCTCTCTAGCAAATCCCTTTAGCAAACTGTAGGCTGACAGCTACCGGTTACTAAAGGGATTTTTTTGTGACTTTGGCTAAGCGCTAAGGCTGGGGATCTGCTTGCGTGGGCGCTGAGGGGCTCAGCTGCCTGAGAAGTTCGCCCAAGCGGCGTTGTGACTGGCCATAGGCTGCCCAGTCACCGCTTTGCAAGGCTTCTTCGCCTTCTTCATAGGTCTCAATTGCCGATTGGATCAGCTCAGCCGAAGCGGGTGGGGCTGTTGTTGCTGCTGAAGGCTGATTGCGCTCAGCCGGTTGGGGGGTCGAGCGTGCAAGGGCGGGCGTGCTGCCAAAAACAGCGTCTAGTGCCTCAGGCAGTGTCTGACGCATGACAATTGTATTTTTAAAGGCGATAATCACCCGCTTGAGTTCAGGGAGGGCGCCTTGATCGGCCTGCAAGTAAACTGGCTCAAAGTAGAGCAAAGACTGATCGATTGGAATGGCTAATAGATTACCGCGAATCACGCTAGAGCCTTGCTGATCCCAAAGAGTGAGCTGCTGAGAGATGTCGGTGTTTTGATCGATGCGACCTTCTATTTGCTGAGGACCATAAACCAGCACCTGCTTCGGAAATTCATAAAGCACGAGTTGGCCGTACTGGTCACCGTCGCAGCGAGCTGCCATCCAGGCCACCATGTTGTCTTTTTTGGAGGGCGTAAAGGGCAATATCTGCAAAAATTCTTCGTTGTCAGCGTTAGGAAGCCGCATGATCACGTAATAGGGCTGCATTTGCTCGGCCTCACCGCTATTGCCAATCTGCTGAGGCACTTGCCAGAGGTCTTCGCGGTTGTAGAAGACCTCTGTATTTTCCATGTGATAGGCCCGGTAAATCTGTGACTGGATCTGAAACAGGTTGAGCGGGTAGCGGAAGTGCGATCGCAGATCGTCTGAGGCTGATGCGAGCGGCGTAAACAGCGCTGGAAATATCTTCTGGTAGGTGGCCAAAATCGGATCGCGCTCGTCTACGGCATATAGGGTCAGTGAGCCGTCGTAGGCGTCGATCACGACTTTGGCGGCGTCGCGAATGTAGTTAGTGCCGCTTTGGGCGATATCTGTCAGTCGTGGCTCTGTTGACAGCAGCGCTCCGGCGTTGGGAGAGGAGGCTAAAGGTTCTGAGTAGGGGTAGCGATCGCTCGTCGTATAGCCATCGAGTATCCACTTAAAGCGCCCATCGATCATCGCTAGATAGGGATCGCTATCGAACTGTAAAAAAGGGGCTATCTGCCGCGCTCGCGTGATGATATTGCGGTGGTAGTGAATTTTTGAGCGCTCGGTGAAATAGTTAGACGTTAAAAGCTTGAGCGTGCCAAAGTCAAAGGCATAGGTCAACCGACGGCCCAGCGATCCGATGGGGACACCCCCAACCCCGTCATAGCTATTGGTAGCATTGTCATTGCCGAGCGGATAGTCAAACTCCTCGGTGCTGGTACCAGTATAGATATGATGGTTAGTTTCTTCTCCGTAGTAAATGCGAGGCTGATCGAGGGCAATATCGGCCTCAATATCTGCCGAGGCGGTCGGCGGAATATCTTTGATAAAGAAATTAGGCAAGCCTTCTACGCTTACCTGATTGACCGGGCTCATCGCCAGGCCATAGCCGTGAGTGTACTTGAGACGTTGGTTAACCCAGTTTTGAGCTTCTTCAGGAACGGCATCGTAGTCTAGCTCGCGGGCTGCGAGCATAACTTGCCGGTAGTTGTCATTGAGGGTGTAGCGGTCAATATCGACATCGTGAAAGCGATAGTACAGCCGCAAGCTCTGCAGGGCTTGGTAGGTGCTCAGCAGCGTTTGATAATCCCACAGGCGAATGTTGTTTAAGGTGCCTGAATTTTGCGCTAGCGCCGCGGCCTCAAGGTTATCTTCGACGACAAATTCTTCACGCTGGACGTCTGTCAGGTTATACGCCTGACGTGTGAATTCAAGGCTATGAGCAATGTAGGGAGATTCTTTGTCGAGTTCATTGGGCTCGACGACAAAGCGCTGCTGCGCCCAAGGGTAGAGCCCGCTGATGACGACCAAGACAGCCACGTACAGCGTAATGCTGGTCAGCGGTAGCGAAAACCCCTGCCGCCACAAGGACACAATAAATAGAATGGCAATCACGACTGTGACGATGCCCATGATGCTGTAGGCATGCAGACGGGCGTTGACGTCGGTATAGCCTGCACCGAACACAACGCCGCTCGCAGAGTAGAGCAGATCGTAACGAGCCAGCCAGTAACCTAAGGCTGCAAATAGAGCGATCGCACTGAGCAACACACACAGATGCGTCTTCACCGGCCCAGTGAGAAAATACTTCCAGCCTCGTTCTATACGGATTTCTCCGCGCAGCGCGTAGAGGCCGACTGAGAGCAGCAGTGCCCATATCAACAGCTCTAGCCCTTGGGTTTGCAGCCCTTGATATACAGGCATTTGAAAGACATAAAACCCGACGTCCTGCTGATAAATAGGATCGGCAATTCCAAAGTCTGTAGGGTTTAAAAACTTAAGCAGCGTTTCCCAGGCTTGGCTTCCTCGCTGAGCGGCTCCCAATGACAGCAGGACAATCAGCGCCGCTCCCCCGTAGGTGATGATGGCGGGCATTAGCGGCGCCCAATCGCTGTTCTTTAGGCTGTAGAAGGGGCGATCGCGCGTCAGCCACAGCG
Source organism: Phormidesmis sp. (assembly GCA_049680585.1). Classification (GTDB taxonomy): domain Bacteria; phylum Cyanobacteriota; class Cyanobacteriia; order Phormidesmidales; family Phormidesmidaceae; genus Phormidesmis. The sequence continues at coordinate 20,092 of JBAUIB010000169.1, read as the reverse complement.
CTAGCCTGTAATTGGCAAATAGCACCAGCGCATAGATTGCAAAGGCCCCTACGGCGCAGAGAATGCTCCAGCCCAACCGCAGCGTAAATACGTTAGCAAAGCCCGCCGAGTCGAACCACCAGTATTCGGTTAGCCAGTGTATAAGGGTGCTGGAGGCTGTTAGCAGCAGTAAAGCGATGCCCAGAAGCCACCACCAGCGGCTCACTCGAACGGGCGTTGCGCGGATAGGAACAGGCGAGCGATTCGAACGGGGTGAGTTCACAGCAGGAAATATTTACCTAGACAGTTGAAAGGAATGCAATGTAGCGATCATGAAGGATATATCAAGCAAAAGACAGATCTAGTCTGAATATTTAATTTGATGTAACTTCCAGTACGAATACTGAAGGCAATATGTGCTGGAAGAAATGATCGCACATATTGCTGAATTGCCATGACAACAAAACCCCCACTGCAACAAAAGCAGCGGGGGCCTAACCATGAAAATATGATTGCAACTCAGCCAATGTCAACTCGACTGGGCTGCGGCTTGGCTCGTCTCAGGAAAGCTCAGTAGTTTCAAGCTTCTTTTGCTCAGCGGTAGGCTCAATGCTAGCGCTCTCAGACTGCTTCAGGTTGAACTGATTGCCAACACCTGCAAGCTTCTGATCCAACTGGTTGTTAAGAAAATAGCCGGTTAGAAACGTGCTGATAGCGGAGAGCACAACTGGGCCGAGGATAAAGCCTAGCAGACCGTGAACGGTAAAGCCGGGTACCAATAGCGAGGCCAGCCAGAAGCAAAAGCCATTGACAACTAGAGCAAAAGCGCCCAGCGTCAGGAACGTGGCGGGCAATGACAATACCTTCAAAACCGGCTTGATCGAACCGTTGACGACGCCAAGCGCTACGGCTGCAATCAGTGCGGCTGGAAAAGTGGCAATGCCGACGCCTGGAACGATCAGGTCAACGACCAGCAGGCTCAGGGCAGTGACTAGAGTGGTTAGAAAAAATCCCAACATGTTTGTTTCTCTTCTTTTTAAGGGGGAAAGTTATTCGAAATTAGTTTGGCCAGCGTAGCGAGTGGTTTTATCTAGTTTTTGGCTCAACTGTTCTGGCTGGTGAGACGCCAGTCGGCTAGGCGTTGGCTGAGTCTGAAGGGAGCTGTAGCGTTTCGTAATGTTTAGCGATCGCCCACACAGCGTGAATACTTCCGGGCAACCAAGCCAACAGAGTCAGCAATATATTGATAAAAAATGCTGGGCTAATGCCGTAAGTGAGAAATACACCAACGGGGGGCAGTACGACGCCAAGGCCATAGCGGAAGAGTTTTTTCATAGCGGTCTTTCCTTTTTCTTTACACTTAAAGTTTGCCAAAACCAACCTGTCTGCGAAAGTGTAGAGAACCCCTCAAAGCTGTGTAAAAACCATGCCGGTACGAGGAATGCCCTGGATTTTTCCGCCTATAGGTTCGGCTAACACGAATCTTTGCTGCCAATAATAAGGCAATGGTCAGAGCTTGGAATACCTCTAATGGTGGGTTCTTGAATGAACAGCTGCTTATGATAAGTTGAGTTGATGTATTACCCGTACTGAATTCAAGAGATCTACTCTTATGTCGCTGCGCAACCGATTGGCCCTGTTAGTATTGTCCGCTACATTTTTGGTCTCCTATTCAGCCGCCGCCGCTGCGGCCGATGTGAAAATCACGCCTCTGGGAAGCCATGACGGTGAGTTTTGCAGCTTTGACCGGGCGCTGGTGCTTGAAGATCCCAGCGGGCTTCGTATTCTCTATGATGCAGGCAGGACGGTGGCTGGAGCAGATGATCCGCGCTTAGGTGATATTGATGTTGTGCTGGTGAGTCATGTACATGGCGATCATTTGGGCGATCGCCGTATCGAAGCTGTCAACGAAGGCGATTGCGCCGCACCGCAGGCGAATCTGACTACCACGCCCCAATCCAACAGCGCTGAAATTGCGGTGGCAAAAGACGCTCGGATAATTGTCGGTAGTGAAATGTCGAGATTTCTTGCAAATAAAGTAGAAGGGCTCGGCGGCGATCCTAACTCTGTACAGCTTGTTCGCTTTGGCGCATCACGAGAGGTTGATGGCGTGCAATTCACAACCGTACCAGCGGTTCATTCGAACGGGCTAAGTGGCGACTTTATTGACGGCGAGCTAGGAGAAAGCCTCTCAGCCGCTGGGTTGACCGCTTATGTTGGCCCACCGACTGGCTACGTGATTACCTTCTCAAATGGGCTGGTGGTTTATCTGTCGGGCGATACAGGTGTGACGGCGGAGCAAGAAACGGTCGTCAGCGGACAATACGGCGCTGAGCTAGTCGTGATAAATATCGGTGATACCTTCACAACCGGACCGCAGGAAGCGGCTTATGTGATTGATGAGCTGATTAATCCTGCCGCGGTGATTGCCTCACATGCCAACGAAGCTGCGACTCTCAATGGTGAGGTTCAGCCAGAGACAAGAACGGCTGCTTTTATAGAAGCAACAGAAACAAATGTTTATCTCCCACTGAGCGGCAGAACACTGTCGTTTGATGCAGAAGGGAACTGTACGGACGGCTGCACAGAAGAATAGAATTGTCTCGATACCGTAATCGACACGGCAACGAGTATCGTCAAGCGCGATAGTCGCTATCGATAGCAAAATGTACATGCTTACGTACATTGCGGCCAACAGTAGCTGTCACAGCGCCTGACGATGTGACAGCTACTCCAGAAGACGTTCTAACCGATTTCATAGCGTCTTTCTACTTGAATTTTCATCATTGCTACATATAACCGTCTCAAACTTTACAAAAACGGTGGCGGATTGACTTGAACTCAGTCCGTATTTGCTCGTATACATAAGTGACCTGTCCTATCAGTTAAGCGTAATTTCCTAAGATTTTTGCGAAGGGTGGATGGCGAGGTCGTTGTCATCCACAGGGCCATACTCAGGGGCACAAATAGGCGTCTAAATGCAGCTAAAGACAAAAGTATTACAAAAAAGGGCAGCGCAACAGAAACGACCTCTCAAGCAAGTGGGCGTGGCTTTTATACTGTTGGCCATGGCGCTCGGGCTGATCACCCGGATTGTTGCTGTTTTTCAGTATGTAACCTTTGATATAGGGCCTGATCCTGACCAGATTAGAGATGCTTTTGTCGTGATGGGCATATGGCAGGGAGAGTGGCCGACGCTTGGCCCGGTGGCCTATGGGGCTGGTCTGGGCGGCTTTCATATCCTACCGCTCTACTACTATTTGCTTTTTCCCTTTACCCTTTTTGGTAAAACGCCGGCGGCTCAAGCTTTTCCAAATGCTTTTTTCTCTTTTTTATCGATTCCGATATTTATTGTTTTAATTTATCGGCTGCTAGAAGGCGTTCACGCTTCAAAACGACTCTTCCTCAGCGGCTTGTCGGGATTTTGGTATAGCCTTCTCTTTGGCAGCATTTTTATCAGTAACTTTCAGTGGAATCCCAGCTCAATTCCGTTTTTCTTTATGAGCTTTACGCTCCTATGCGATATACAAATAAAGAACCTGGCGGATTGGAAAGTTCAAATTCCAGCCTGGATTGGCAGCGGTATTATTCTCGCAATTTTGGTGAGTTTGCATACGTCTGCGCTGTTTGTCATGCCGGTTGTGTATGTGATTGTTTCGCTCAACTTTATCTTCAAGACTTTTAAAAAGCGAGGCATTAACCTACGGCTAGCGTTGCCTGGGCTGGGCTGGCTGGCCGCGATAGTCGCGCTGACCCCTTACTGGATCGGTGAGTCAAGCAGCCGCTTCAGCAATACTAAAGCTATTCTTCGGACCGCATTATCGGCCTCAGGCTCAGCACCAGAGAGTGATGAAAAGACGTTCTTTTTATTCAATATTGTTGAGCGACTGGGTAATACAGCTTTGCATGCGCTCAATGTTGTCCGGCAGGCGTATTTTTGGAACGCGTCGGTTCTGTATCTAGTTATTTCACTAGTTGCGATCACCTTGGTTGTGAGCGTCGCGTTCTTCAAATTCAAGGGCAATCAAACAATCTGGCTGCTGTGGCTCTCTACCTGGGCGCTACTGCTGCTGGCTGCGGCTAGCCTTGATCCTAGTGACACTGTTTTTTACTACAGAATTTTGGTGACAGCAGCGCCTATTGCGCTAACAGCAGTCGCGTTGGCCTATGTTGAGCTATCGGGTAGCCGGGCGATCGCTTACTCTTCAGCGATCGCCTGTTTTATCACGCTCTCATGTGTCAACAATTTGTATTACGATGCTCAGTTTATGGCAGCGAAGTACGGCGGTGATCGGGTGATGAATACTCAAGAGATCGCCCAGATTATGGAACAGCTTCCCATCGGAGCAAAAATTTGCGATCCTCGGATTGCCCGCAAGCGCAGCGCTATCAATCAATACAACTATATTGATACCTATATCACCCACAGGCAAATAGAGGCTGTTAGTGAATGCGAAGTCGGCAGCTACGTGATTCACCCAAAGCGAATTCTAAATCTCTCTGGCAACTTTTTAAATGCAGGAAATTATCAAGAAACGTATTCTATTCGGCCTGATACAGCCTCTGCTATAAAACTGTGGCCCATTCTAGAAACGATGGAGAACCCAGAGATCACCCGCCCAGCTAGCCTGGTGATGGAAATTCAGACGGCCAATGTTTACCTTTTATCGCAATGATGGTCCTAGACAAAGGTCGCTCATGACTTCCTCAGAGTCTTGAGCCATCATGAAAGCGCCATAAAAAAGCGAGAACCATAGGCGAATACTAGGTATAGCCATCAGCGGCCATTATCTAGAACGGCCTAAAAGGAGATTTATTATGCTGACGGTTGCCGACATTATGACCGCTGAGGTGTTTACCGTACGGAGTTCTGCAACGATTGCTCAGACGATCGCTCTGATGCAGAAAAACCAAGTGCGATCGCTGGTGGTTGAACGAGACTTTCAAGGGGGGATTTATGGCATTATCACTGAGCGAGATATTGTTTATCGCGTGACGGCTGCAGCCAAAGATCCGATCAGCGTAAGAGTCGGTGAGATCATGCAAAAACCTTGCATCTCTGTGGAGCCACATCTGAGCTTGCCTGCGGTGGCTCAGCAGCTTGCAGAAGCTGGGATACAGCGTGCACCCGTCATCGAAAACGATCAGCTAGTGGGCATCATTTCCATCACGGACATCGTGATGAAGAGCAATGTAGAAGCTGTGATTCTGCCGGACGATCTCTCCCGGAGAATTGAGACTGCCTTACGGCACAAGCGATTGAGCTGGAATAAGGAAAATCAAATTGAGCAGGAAAGTGCGATCGCTTGGGATGTCATGGAGGAACTCCGCTCTGAGGTGCCTCATGTCTGATCGCATGAGCTAACGAGGCTTGTAGCAAAGGGTTAGGCGATGATTGGGGAAACGGTGTAGGCGCACGAAATAATGTATTTCCTCTGAATTGGTTACAATCTCGTGCGCCGAGCAGCCCTTTACAGCGGACCGTATCCCAACCCGGTTAGCGCCGGAATAGGCGAGGTGCTATCGGGCGATCGCGCTTCTAGATCAGGATGGCGCTGAATAGCTGCATTTTCTGCTTGAACCGTATCGCCCAGGCAAATGCCCAACCCTCTGGCTGTTTTTACCAATGTGCCTTGCGGGTCAACAGTACGATAGTCTTGAATGGCTTCGGCTATTGGCACCGATCTGACAGCGCGCCCCTGCCAAGTGACCATGCGATCATAGCGCTCTTGCGCAATCAGATCGACTGCGGCCACGCCGAAAGCAGAGGCCAAGATCCGGTCTAGCGGAGACGAGGTGCCGCCGCGCTGGGTATGGCCTAAAACAGTCACTCGTGTTTCAGCCGGACTCAGGGTTGAAATGCGCTCTGAGAGATATTGACCGATGCCACCGAGTCGGCAATCTGCAAAGTGTCCCTTCTCAATTAGCGCACCTGTCTCGGTGCAAACCGCTTCTGAAACGACTGCGATTGAATAGTCTCGTCCGTTTGCTTCTCTGTGTTTGATATGACGACAAATATTCTCTAACTTGTAGCCAATTTCAGGAATGAGAATAATATTGGCTCCGCCCGCGATGCCTGCATTCAGCGCAATATGGCCAGCGTCCCGGCCCATCACTTCGACAATCATTACCCGGCTGTGGCTCGCCGCCGTAAAGTGCAGCCGATCAATCGCTTCGGTGGCAATATTGACAGCCGTATCAAATCCAATAGAGCGCTCTGTAATGCCCACATCGTTGTCAATTGTCTTGGGAATGCCAACCAAATTAATACCGCCCTGCTGCGCAAGCTTTCTTAATATGGCTAAGCTGCCATCGCCGCCAATACCGATCAGCGCATCTAGTCCGAGCTGATGATAGCCTTCGATAATTTCTTGGGAGCGATCAGCGAGGGTGCCATCCGCCATGGGAAACGCAAACGGATCGCCTTTAGTCGTCGTTCCTAAAAAAGTGCCGCCCATCGTCAGGTAAGAATCAACCTGTGGGGTGCCTAATTGAATCGCCTGAGGGGGACGAGACATCAGACCGTGGGTCGCTTTAATGATGCCAAAAACTTCCCACCCATACACAGTAATTGCACAGCGGGTCACGGCTCTGATCACCGCGTTTAAGCCAGCGCAGTCTCCTCCGCTGGTCAAGATGCCTATTCTTTTCCCTGTTCCTTTTCCGGTACTCATACAGCAATTAGTCGTTGAGATAACGCTCTTATTTTTCTGTGTCTTGGATCACTTTAATTTATTCGTTAAGCAAGTCTCCATAAATCTATAGCTTTGGCCACATCGTCTTTGGCCGTGTACTCTATCTGCACATCATGGCCAGCGCACCCATCTAGCGCTTAGTCGTCGCTTAGCCGGATGCCACGGCTTGGTATTCTGAAAAGAGGAGCCCGGCTGCGGTTGCACAATCGCTAGCTAGGGATTAGCAGATACCACAGCACCATGAAACTAGCTGCCATTGATATTGGGACGAACTCGATTCACATGATTGTGGTCAAGGTGCTGCAAAGGCAAAACTTTGAGGTGGTGGATCGCGAGAAGGAAATGGCAAAGCTAGGGGTGGGGGTATTTGCAACTAACCGCCTGAGCGATCGCGCTTTCAATACCGGACTCGATACGATTGAGCGCTACGTGCAGCTGGCCGATCAGCTTGGGGTCGATGACATTATCACAGCGGCGACCAGCGCTATTCGCGAGGCGCAAAACGGTGAGGCATTTCTCAATGAGGTCGTTCGGCGCACGAAGATCACGCCGCGAATGATCTCCGGAAAAGAAGAGGCAAGGCTGATTTTTTTGGCGGTGCGAAATGCGATCGCGCTCGAAAACAAAAATGCGCTGGTGCTAGATATTGGTGGCGGTAGCACTGAGGCGGTCGTCGGCAATACCGGCGAGGTTTTGTTTGGCACCAGTATGAAACTGGGCGTACTGCGGCTGCTGGATATGTTTGAAGATTCGGGGCCGCTGGGCAAGGAAGCGAGAGGGGTACTAGAAGCGCACATTCGCTTTTTGGCACGTCAGGGACTAGCACAGGCAAAAGAAGCAGGCTTTTCTCAGGTGATTGGCACGTCGGGAACTATTCGGACGCTGGGAGAAGCGGCTTATTTAGAGCGGCATGAGCGATCGCTGCGCTCAGTCAATGCAGAAGTCGTTAAGCTAGGCGATCTGCAAGATCTCACAGATCGGCTGATTGATCTTAAGCCCGAGAAGCGAGACAAAGTAGACGGTATCAGTAGCAGTCGCACCGATGCGATTCACCTCGGCGGTATTTTGCTCACGCAGCTACTGCAAATGGCGGGGGCAGAAACCATTACGCTCTGCGACGCCTCTCTGCGAGAAGGGATGATACTAGACTACATAGAGCGTAACTCTCAAGATGTGTCAGCTTTTCCGCTAGATCAAGACTTACGCCATCGCAAAGCGGCGCAGCTAGTGTACAAAAATGGTGCAGACTGGGAGCGCAATCGCCATATTGCCGGATTAGCGCTACAGCTGTTTGATCAAACTCAAGCACTTCATCAATATGGGGCGCTTGAGCGAGATGTTGTAGAATATGCCGCGCTGCTACATAATATCGGCCAACACATTTCCTACAAGGGCTATCATAAAAACTCTCGATATATCCTCGAACGCGCTGACCCACGCGGCTTTACAGATGAGGAGATGTTGTTGATTGGCCATGTAGCCCGCTACCACCGTAAAGCTGTGCCGAAAACAAAGCACAAAAAGTTCAAGCGCCTCAATGACACCCATCGCCAAATTGTGCGGGTGCTAGCTGGCTTGCTGCGGATTGCAGTAGCGCTGGATCGAACCCAAAATCAGCTGGTTGAAGCGATCGCCTGCGACATTCAAGCAGAGTCACTGAAGATTACCGCTTCAGGAACGGGGTCGGGAAATTTGGCATTGGAGATTTGGAGTGCGATGAGTGAGCGTCATGTTTTGGCAGAAGCGCTTGAGCGGGAGATTTCCATTCAAGCCGCTTCTGCGCCGGAACTGTCTCCAACAGATTGATTCAACAGAATTAGCTAAAAATCCTTACTCTCTAATTCTCACCCGTCAACTCTCACCCGTCTGGTCAATATCGCCATGACTTCATTGGGCCGACCGGTTGAGATCGGCTGGCTCCAGTCGTTGGGTTCGGCGTAGTTTAGCTTGTGCAGCAGGTGAATGGTGGAGCGCACGGCCTGAACTGTGCCAAATAGCATATGACGGACGGGTTCAGATTCGCTGTATCCGCTGCTGCCTCGACTACCTGGCGGCAGTAAACAAAAGGCCGCTGTAGAAGCTGCCGCAGAAATCGTAAGCGAATCTGTGGACGCAGCAGCGCCCTGAAAGGGGAAAATAAACATGAGATCTGGTCTCCGATTGGTTTGTTTTTGAAGGAAACCAGAACTCAATGCAACTCAGCTAGCCCGCGAAGATGTAGTGCAAATCGGGGTCGCTAAGGTACATTTAACCTAGCCATCCGGGATTGCCTTGGAATCCTTGAGGGTTAGCAGTCAGTAGGTGCCGTTAACACCTGCCGACTGCGCTAAGAAGAATTGAGTTCTGAGGAAGAGACTGTGATAGGCATCACAGCCTTAGTAACTGAAGATAAACTTATTCTTGATTGCCGTCAAGGGATAGTACGCGTAGATAGGTCAAGATCATATTTTTTAAGGATGACGTGGGGATAGAATTTGCTCAGCGATCGCACCAAACTCTGGCGATAACCCTACTGGCATTTTCTCGCCTGTCCGAATTCGAGAGACTTCATACTCATCTTCTACTAGGGTACAAACTGTCAGGGTTGGCTGCTTAGGCCGACCAATCTGTCGAACACCTCCTAGCCCCGCATAGTCAACGATCCAGTACTCAGAGATGCCGACAGCTTCATAGGCAGGTAACTTGCGCTCATAGTCGTCCTGCCAGTTGCTAGAGACGACTTCAACAACGAGCTTGGCTGTGTTGCCATTTTGAATGGTAGAGGCTTTCTCCCACAGAGGCTCTGCATCTAGTGCGGTTCTATCGAGCACAATCACGTCCGGCTCATAGCCCGTATCATTGCTAACTTTGACAATGCATTCGCGAGGAATGAAATACGGATAGGTTGCGCGTCGGATTTCAAGTGCTAGCTCATCGTGAATCCAGCCAGCAATCTCTGAATGCTTCCCCCCGGGCTTTGGCATTTGAAAAATGACCCCACAGTGTAGTTCGTAGCGATACTGCGAATCCTCTGGATACCAGTCTATGAATTGCTCAAAGCTTACGGGCATAGGCAGCGGCGTGATCCGCTGGATGTCTTGTTTAAGAGCAGCAGTCATGGGCGATCGCTCCGAAATTCTCAATAGCGGGTTCTCAATAGGCAGCGCTAATCATTAATGTAGATTTTAACAGCGATCGCTCGTCGCAGTGTTCAAGAGAATCTGCTTGGCCTTTCTCGCTACCCTAACTGCCAAGAATGGAGCTTATGAGCAAGAAACTTAATCATGTGCCTTTCAGCGTTAAATCTTGATTAAATTTCATCCAAACCTCTGAAAGCGGTGTGATTATTGCAATGTACGTATTGTAGTACTGTTATTGATAAGACTACTAAAAAAATCAGCTAAAAAACTCAACGAAATAGTTCGTATTGTCTCAAGAAGATATTGCCTTGTTAAAAGAGAGAAAAAATGCCAGTTGTAGACGTTCCTGACACCTCGTTTGAGAAATACTATCTCATCGCATTTGATAAAGATGGGCAAGAGCGCTCTGATGATCCGGATGGATTGATGAGCCAAAAAGTATTAGATGCCTTATCCCAGAATGCAATCACCGACGTATTTTTAATTAGTCACGGCTGGTTAGGAGATGTCCCTGCTGCCAGAAGGCAATACGATGCTTGGATTGGGGCTATGGCCAATAGCCAGGATGATATCCAAGCCATGAAAAACCTACGTCCTGACTTTAATCCATTAATCATTGGTCTACATTGGCCTAGTAAACCTTTTGGTGATGAGGCGCTAGATGCATCCTTTTCTCTAGGATCTTCAGGAACGGTCAATGCAGAAAGTCTGGTTGAAAATTACGCCACTGAGGTATCGGATACTCAAGCTACCAGAGATGCCTTCAAAGACATTTTTGAGGCAGAAAACACCTTGCAAACAGCTTATCAAACGTTGTTTCGCGAAGCCTGCCTTAGCGATACTAATAGCCATCCGGCTGATTGGGAAGCGAGCGAACCTTTTATGGGGATTCCCTCTTCAGCGAGTCTGCCAAAGACCACTGAAGGCGATGTTAACTTTGGCGAAGACATGTCCTTCGGTATTGACGGCAGCACCCTGACTTCAGTTCAAAATGCCATTTTAAAAATTCCCCGGATGGCGTCTTACTGGAAGATGAAAAACCTGGCTCGTCAAATTGGCCAAACAAGCGGCTTTGACTTGCTAACCAAGCTTCAAAAAAGCACGAATGAGACCGTACGCTTTCATCTGATCGGCCACAGCTTTGGCACCATCGTGGTTTCTGCCACGCTCAGAGGGCCGGAAAAGACCAGTCAGCTAGTGCGCCCAGTTGACTCTCTTAGTTTAATTCAAGGAGCTGTCTCTCTGTGGTCCTACTGCTCCGATATTCCCAAAAGAGATAACCTTACAGGCTACTTTTATCCGCTTATCTCTGAGAAAAAGGTGAATGGACCGATTATCACCACCCTCTCAAAGTACGATAGAGCCGTAAAAGACATGTATCCGCTTGCGAGTAAAGCGGGGCTCGTCGCTGGCAAGGACATCGACTTTGATGTTAACTTCGGTGGCGTCAACTATCCAGAAGTGGGTGGAATTGGGACCTATGGGCTTCAAGGACCCGGTCTGGACGTTAACGACGCTCTCATGAAGCCTAAGAATAAAGCCTATAAGTTTAGAGCGGGTTTTATCTACAACCTCAATAGCGATGAGTTTATCCAAGATGGGAAAAACGATGCTCATAGTGCGATCGCAAAGCCCGAAGTCGCCCATGCTGTTTGGTCAGCCGCTCTTGGAAATTAGGTAGGTTTGCTGATGAGAGAAAGCCTCATTCATCAGGCTCATAATTAGCTAAATTCAAAAAATACAACAGCTACTGTGGGGTCTAAAACACCTCACAGCGATCGCCTTTAAACGTAAGAATATTCAAAGCCAGGATTTCTCGCCATGACTACGGAAAAGATTTATTTCAACGGGGTTAATGGCAGTACAGGTCGCTATTTATTTCCGCCTCTCACTGCTGAAGAACTTGCGAATATTGCTAAAGGTGACGAATTTGATCCTAAAGAAATCAGCGAACTTAAACAAAAGAATCAGCAGGTAAAAGGGACTGAATCTGGGTTTGCCCTCGTGGAGGGCCTCGATCCTAAAAATCTTGCAGAAACGGGCTGGGGCGTAATCTTTAGCGCTAATGCAGATCCAGCCATTAAAGCAGCGCTCCAAGAACTGCTAGATCATCGAAAAAAACAAGCAACGCAAAAAAAAGAGCATTACTACCAAGAATATGCTGGCCCTAAAGGCTACCGTCCCGATGAATCAAAAAACAAATTCTTAGGTCGTCATGGAGTTGGCCCAGGTCCTGCGGATCCGGATAAAATGCCCTACTACTTAATGATTGTAGGCGACCCACAAACCATCCCTTTCCGCTTTCAGCATCAGCTCGACGTCCAGTATGCAGTCGGTCGAATACACTTTGATACGCCCGCAGAATATGCTCAGTACGCCCACAGCGTTGTTAAAGCTGAAACAGAAGGAATTGCTTTGCCTCGGCGGGCTCGATTTTTTGGAGTGAAAAATAGTGATGACAAAGCCACACAGCTCAGCGCTCAAAATTTAATTCAACCGCTAGCTAAATGGATGGTTGACGACCAGAAAGATAACCATTGGAGCGTAGAAACTACGCTGGGTGAAGCAGCTACCAAGGCGGAATTGGAAAAGCTACTGGGGGGCAAGGAGACCCCGGCTTTTTTGTTTACAGCCAGTCACGGCATGGGATTTGATCATGGAGACAGACGGCAGTTGCTTTATCAGGGTGCTCTTCTCTGTCAGGACTGGCCTGGACCTAGGACGTGGGAAAGTAGGCCAATACCCAGCGATTTTTACTTTTCCTGTGATGATGTGAGCGACGATGCCAGCCTATGGGGACTCATTGCCTTTCACTTCGCTTGCTATAGTGCTGGCACACCTCAGTTTGATGAATTTTCCCACAGAAAAAACTCAAGCGAAAGGCCAGAAATTGCCCCTCACTCATTCATCTCATCGCTGTCAAAGCGGTTACTCAGCCATCCTAAAGGCGGCGCTTTAGCTGTGATTGGGCATGTTGAGCGAGCTTGGGGATGCTCTTTCGAGTGGCAGGATGCTGGTACCCAGCTAGCCGTGTTTGAAAGTACCCTCAAGCGATTGCTTGAAGGGCATACGGTCGGCTCAGCCATTGAGTATTTTAATGAGCGGTATGCAGAACTATCGACCGATTTAAACGTTGAGTTAGAAGACATTAAGTACGGCGGTGAATTTGATGTGATCGCGCTGTCTAGCATGTGGACGGCCAATAACGATGCTCGTGGCTATACCATTGTGGGAGATCCAGCCGTCAAGCTGCCGGTAGGAGGTTCTACAGAAACAAACACTGCCACACGTCGGGTTCTAGAAACTTCACCGCAGGATTTTTCTGCTTCTCCTTCTACTGCTAGTGTTTCGACTGAGCAGGTGGGCAATGTGTCTGATGCTGTGACACAAGCACATAACACCCTAAATCAGTCACTAGAACAGCTGATTGATACGATTAACCAAGGGGCTGCTGATCCCGTGGCATTAAAACGATCAATATCAGCAACCGTCAAGCTGCTGGAGGCTTTAAATGAATTGACTTAAGGCGCTGATGACTCAATAACCGCCGCTACTGCATTTATAGCCAGCGTACGGATGCATTCGTACGCTGGCACGCCACTTAGCCCGCAGTGCATAAAGGATACAGTCATTGTGAATGTATTAAGCTAAGTGGCCAGAGCTATATCTATTCGTTTATTCATCACCCAGCGTTCCTATCTGGACCCCTCTTTCTTACGATCTCCACACACAAACCCTTAGGAAGTAAGATTTTATGGCTACGTTTGAGATTACTATCCAGCGTAAATCAGAAAACTACTACCCCATCGTCGCTGAATATCATCATTCAGATGAATCACTATCAGAGCGAGCAGAGGGAAAACTCTTGCTCACCCAAGAGCGAGAAGAACAACTTTTTAGTCTGTTGGGTGAGCCCAAAGAATATGGCACCTGCTTAGGAAAATGGCTATTTGAGGGCGACATTGTTGAGGCATTTGCCAGGGCGAAGGCAAAGAACCCAGAGCGCCTGAGGCTGTTACTCTTCATCGAGGCAGAGGATGAACTCAAAACGCTGCGATGGGAGCGCCTGTGTGCCCGAAGCGATGGTGGATGGAACTTTCTCAGACAAGATCAGCGGGTTCCCTATTCTCTCTACATTCCCTCTATCACCGCTCGGCGTTTCCCTCCTATCGGTCGATACAACTTAAGCGCCTTGGTGCTGGTGGCTTCCCCTAAAGACTCAGACCGATTTGGCCTCGCGTCCTTCGATGTCCGTCAAACAGTTGAGAGCGTCCGCACTGCCCTAGGCAGCAAAATTCAGTGCGATGTGTTAGCTCGTCATGTCGATGATGCTATTGGGCTACCGACCTTAGACAACCTAATCAAACAACTAACGCAGAAATCCTATACTTTTCTACATATTGTTTGTCACGGCCGTCAGCAAGGTGATGTTGCCCTATTCCTAGAAAATGAAAACAATCAGGTTGAGCTCGTAAAAGGCCAGAACTTTATTGAGCAGATCAAAAACATTCAGGGACCTAAGGGCCTGCCCCACTTTGCTTTTCTTTGCACCTGTGAGAGTGCAAAAGTTGACGATAATGGCTCATTTGGAGGGTTCGCAGGGCAGCTTGTGCGAGATCTGGGGATGCCTGCAGTCGTCGCCATGACAGAAAAAATCAGCATTCGTACGGCTGAAGCCCTGGTTGAATCTTTTTATCGGCAACTGGTAGAGCACGGCGAGGTTGACCTAGCTCTAGATAGCGCTACAGCTGCTGTTAGCAGCCGAGACGATGTACTTGTCCCGGCGCTGTACAGTCGTTTGGGCGGACGCCCTTTGTTTAGCGATAGTCTTGATCGGCCCCTTACTCCTGAAGAGCTCGACAATGGACTGCAACGGTTACAGACCTTACTGTCAAAAAGAGCACCTGTCCTCGGCGAAACATTTAATCAGCAGAAAGAAATTATAGGAAGAACAAGAGGGATAGAGGGAGCCGCGCTCAGTGAGGCTGCCCGTCTAGAAAAGCAGAGCGCTTTAGAAAAGATCAATGAGATTTCTGGAGAAGTGCTCGATCTGAGCTTTAATGCTGTAGCCATCGGCAATAAGGTGCCAGAATACGACAAGCGCTGTCCGTTTCGGGGCCTGTACCCCTTTCGTTTAGAAGATCAAGCGTTCTTTTATGGACGTGAAAAGCTGGTTGAGAGTCTCAAGTCAGAGCTAACAAACTACCCCTTACTACCCGTGTTGGGAGATTCAGGAAGTGGCAAGTCGTCACTCGTGTTGGCAGGGTTAGTTCCAGCGCTACAAAAAGATAAGCCGAATCTAAAGTTGGCTTATATGACTCCAAGCTATCATCCGCTGGAGGAACTAGAGACTAGCCTCTCTACTGTCCAAAATCAGCCTTTTATCCTGGTTGTCGATCAATTTGAGGAGCTATTCACGCTTTGCGCCGATAAAAAAGAGCAAAAAGCATTTGTCCAAAGACTGCTCAGCCTCGTTGACTCACGACAGAATGTTGTCTTTACAATTAGAACAGACTTCTGGGGGAAATGCATTCGCTACAAGGAGCTTACTCAGCGGCCACAAGTCGTGGAGCCCATGAATACGGCAGAACTGCGAACAGCTATGGAGCAACAGGCTCACAAGGTTGGGCTTCGGTTTGAAGCTGGATTGAGCAATACCATTTTAGATGCTGTGCAGGAAGAACCTGGCGCAATGCCTCTATTACAGCACGCGCTTCGCGAGCTGTGGATCCGGCGCCACGGGCAATGGCTGGTTGACCGAGAGTATCGTAACTTTGGTGGGATTAAAGAAGCGATCGCTCAAACTGCCGATAGCTTTTACGCAGATTTGCCGAGTGACGAGCAAACGCTCATGCAAAATATCTTTGTGCGCTTGACCCGCCTAGACACAGAAGCTGAGCAAGGCGCGCCCAACCAAGATACTAGACGGCGCGTGAACTTAGAAGAACTTGTCCCAGCAAAAGGCAGTCTAGATAAGACTAAGTCCTTGGTCAATCGCCTAGCTGGCGAGGGTGCCCGTCTGGTGATCACCAGCGAGAATGCGAATAGTCAGCAAACAGAAGTAGAAGTCGCTCACGAGGCGCTGATTCGCTCTTGGCCACGCTTAAAAGATTGGCTAGAAAAAAATCGAAGTAATTATGAGACTCGAGAAGATATTCGTCAGGATATACAGCAATGGAAAAAGGGAGGATATGAAGACGAAGATTTAATCTCAAGTAAACGCCTAGAACAGGCTAAAAATCTATTGCGTCTGGGGCTTTTAAATGAGTCAGAACAGACCTACATAGAGAAATCACTAGAGTTTCAAGAGCGCAAACGTCAAAAGGAGTTGAGGCGGGCAAAGAGGAACAGTAGAGTTGCATTGGTTTTCTCTACAATATTGGTAGCTCTGTCTGCTTTCTCTTGGAAGCAGAGGCGAGAGGCCGTCAACAGTAAGAAGACAGCTGATAAAGGCAAGCAGGAAGCTAATCTAAAAGAACAATCAGCTAAAGCTTCAAGTTGGATATCTACAGGAAAATCAGCAGAGGGGTTAATGCTATCTCTGATGACTCTTAATCAAAGCACCGAAAATAGCAACTATTCAGCTGGGGTTGCGTTCGATGCAAAAAAATCAATCGGCAACGCTGTGCAGCATGCCCGTGAAAAGAATTTTTTATTAGGGCATGAGAAGGACGTGCGAGCTGTTGCCTACGATCCTAATAATTACTACATTGTGAGCGGTGGATTGGATCAAACTCTAAGATTGTGGGACGCCGTAACCGGAGAGGAGCTTACGGCGAAAGAGAATGCGCACTTTAGCTCCATTTACGCGGTTGCCTTCAGCCCTGATGGGAAATACATCGCTAGCGGCGGCAACGATAATGCACTGCGTGTTTGGACAGTTGGTAGAGAAAAGAGTGGTGATCTGAGCATATCTCCTAAGACCAGCAGAGAGGCACATGGGGGTGGGTCGGTGCTGGCCGTTGCCTTCAGCCCTGAGGGCGATCGCATTGTTAGCGCAGGCGACGATCAAACCCTTCGCTTATGGAGCATCAATACGGGCAGCCCAATCGGGCCACCGATGACTGGACATACGAGCAGTGTCTGGTCTGTTGCATTCAGCCCGGATGGAAAGTACATTGCCAGCGGTAGTGTCGATAGAAGCATCAAAATATGGGATGCCAGAACGGGTGAGTTAAACAAAACGATTTCAAATGCCCATAGAGACAGTGTTTTTTCAGTTGCCTTTAGTTCAGACAGTCAGCGAATTGTGAGTGGCAGCGCGGACCGGCACATTCGCATGTGGGACGTTAATACCGGCAATTCTATTGGCTTTCCCCTGATCGGCCATGACGGCACAATCTATTCAGCCATGTTCGGCCCTGAGGATCAAACCATTATTAGTGCCGGTAGCGATCGCGCTATCCGATTTTGGCATGCAGATACCTCTACACCCATTGGCCAGATCACAGAAGCTCATAGCAATCTGATTTGGGACCTGGCCTTAGGAGACGAAGGGGAGCAGATTATTAGCGCTAGCTCTGATCACTCCGTTCGACTATGGGATATTGACAACGATCTGCCTGGGCAACCCCAGCGCACACCCCATACAAAAAGTATTTTATCCATCGCCGTGAGTCCTAGCGGCAACTATGTGCTCAGTGGGGGTGAAGATAGAATGCTGAGCTTGTGGGATGCCAATGCCAAAAAGCTCATCTGGAAACTTTCGACGAACAGCCATACTGCCCCCATTCAATCAGTCGCCTTTAGACCGAGGAAAGAGCAGTTTGTGAGTGGCAGCAGTGATGGGACCCTACAGCTAAGAGAGACCAGAACAGGTAAGAGACTTTGGCAGACAACGCCGTCTTTATCTACTGATAAGAAAGAGCTAGATATTTATTCGGTGGCCTTCAGCCCAGATGGGAGAATTATCGCTAGTGGTGGTAGAGATGGCAAATTGCGGCTGTGGAGTGCCAGTAGAGGGCAACAGCGTTATGAATGGATAGCCCACCAAAAGGGGCCAGAAAAGGAAAGCAGTGCGATTTTTTCAGTCGAATTTAGCCCAGACGGTAAGTATATCGCTAGTGCCAGCGCAGACAACACTATCAAGATTTGGGATGCTCGAACCAGAGCACTTAAACAAAGCCTAGAGGGACATGAGAAAGATGTTCGCTCGGTCGCGTTCAGCCCAGATAGTCGGCATGTTGTTAGCGGCAGTATAGATAACACCGTGCGGCTATGGGCTGTGGAGACGGGTGAGCAGCTAGGTCCAGCCTTGAAAACACACACCAATGGTGTTTTGTCAGTTACCTTTAGCCCAGACGGTCAGCAGATTGCAAGCGGAAGCTTAGACAAAACGATTCGGCTGTGGGACTTTGATGCCGAAAATACTGAAGAGCCCGTTAAGCTCTCTGGTCCTCCTTTTATTGGTCATACAGGGAGTGTATGGTCGGCGAAGTTTACACCGAATGGTCAGTCTATTGTCAGTGGGAGCGCTGATCTTAGCTTACGTTGGTGGCCGAGTCTTCAGCAGCAGTGGGTGGAGATGGCTTGCGAACGGCTTGAAAATCATCCTCGTCTCACCCAGCCGGAGACCATTGAAGATATCGACGCAGAGCTAGTCCAAGAATTGCAAGAAGTTAAAGCAGAATGCGAGCAAGTTTTGGGAATGAGATGAGCGAGTAGGCTGATCCTACGATAAAAGCTGGGTTAAGACTTTTTGAG
Organism: Phormidesmis sp.; assembly: GCA_049680585.1. Taxonomy (GTDB): domain Bacteria; phylum Cyanobacteriota; class Cyanobacteriia; order Phormidesmidales; family Phormidesmidaceae; genus Phormidesmis. Next base: position 1,596 of record JBAUIB010000169.1, on the reverse strand, counting down.
TGTCTGAGGCATATAGCTGCTGTAGATAATCAGCGATCGCATCTGTCAAACGGTTAGACTCAGACAGCTCTCCAAAGATCTCTGTCATGCTGAGCAGGGGTGTGGGATCACTGCCGCCGCGCTGAGCTTTTTCGATCAGCGTAGCAGCCATCGGATCGTCAATTGGTAGCGGCTGACCCTGTTCGTCTTTCCCGCTCAGATAACGGAACCAGACAGCGATCGTAAAGCTCAAATAATCGATAGAGCCACCCTGCTCGAGCTTGTCACGTAAGCTGCCAAGAATAAACTTAGGTAGTTTGTCTGAGCCGTTTAGACAAAGGCGAGAAAGCTGATCACGAACTTTGGGATTGGAGAATCGTTCGATTAGGGTCTGTTTATAATCGCCAATATTTACTCCCGGTAAGGTCGGCAGGGTCGGTGTGACCTCGTCCATTAATTGTTCAATCGCCTGCCGAATCAGATTGTCGCTCATCGCTTCGGACGTATAGGTGTATCCGAGTAGCGAGCCTAAATAACCCAGCAGTGAATGGCTGGCATTCAACAGACGCAGCTTCATCATCTCGTAGGGATGGACGTCGTCGGTCATCTGTACGCCTACGGACTCCCATCTGGGTCGTCCTGCGCAAAATTTATCTTCAATCACCCACTGAGTGAAGGGTTCTGCGACGACAGGCCAAGCATCTGCGATCGCAAACTTCTCCTTTACCATCTGAATATCTGCAGGCGTTGTCGCGGGTGTAATCCGATCAACCATGCTGTTTGGGAATGCAACGTTCTCAGCAATCCACTGCCCTAATTCTGGATCTTGCAATTTGGCAAAAGCCGTCAGCATTTTACGCGCCAGGTTGCCGTTGCCCTGAACATTATCACAAGACAAAACGGTAAAAGGAGACAAGCCGTTTTGCCGTCGCTGCCTCAGTGCTGCTGTGAGAAAGCCATAGACGCTAACAGGCCGATCAGGAGACTGCAAGTCGTGCTGAATATTAGGATGCTTGGCATCGAACTCGCCGGTGCCTTCAATGACGTAGTAGCCGCCTTCAGTAATGGTGAGTGTGACAATTCGGCAGGTTACGTCTGCTAGCCGAGCAATGACGGCCGGCGTCTCCTCTGGGGCAAACAGGTAGTCAGTAATTGAGCCAATCACACGAGCCGTGTCTTTCTCTGAAGATCGTTCTACTAAGGTGTACAAACAGTCTTGAGATTGCAGCGCATCTCGCATGCTCTCGTCATATTTCAGCAGGCCCACACCGCAAATTCCCCAGCGGTGGTCAGACTGTTTTGGCTCAGAGTGCTGCTCTAGGTATTTGTCGATATAAAGCGCTTGATGCGAGCGATGGAATCCGCCTACGCCGATGTGAACAATACCGTTGATAACATCGGCGCGGTTGTACTGGGGCAGGTGAACTTTCTCAAGCTGCTGAGAAAGTTGAGAAAGTGAAGCGTCACTCAACGCAATGGCCTCACTGATTGCCGGGTTGGATGATTTCGGATTGGGGGCTGATGTGTGGGATAGAACGGGGCTGTCGGTCATGGGACGATTCTAGATTAGGTTGTTGAGAGCTGGATTGTGGAGAGTCCATTTGCTGGAGTAAAGGG
>JBAUIB010000168.1:0-6447 GCA_049680585.1 Phormidesmis sp. | reverse complement strand
CGAACGAGCTGTCAGCGAAAGGGGTAGCCATCGCGTCGCTCACCCGAAAGTGGACAGCAGGCGAGCCGACATCGGGAAAATTCTCCCAGGCATGAAGGGCAATTCCTTTAGCTTGAGCGCGATCGCCCGCTCGTTTCGCCTGCACAGGGCTGAGCGTAATACCCACCGCCTGAGCCCCAAATTTCTCAGCTAAATACAGCGTACTGCCACCGATACCACAGCCAACATCCAATAGGGTTTGCGCCTCAGAGACACCTGCCCATTTCAGCAGGGCCTCAATGAGATCGACTTGAGCCTGACGGCGATTCTTTCGGTGCCGCCCGCTCAAGCCGTAGTAGCCGTGGTGCATGTGCTCGCCCCAGGTCTGCTCCCACAGCGGCGAAGATTCATCGTAAAATTGCTGAATTCGTTCGGTAATTGTTTTGGCCATCTGTTATGCGCAGCAGTCCTTTGTCAGTGGAGGGATGCTTCTAGTGTAAGGAGATCGATGCCACTGGTGAAAGCCACTGGTGAAAGATCGCGATAGAAAATGCGCTGAAAGAAAGCTAATCGATTTAGGACTTGCGGCGCTAGGTGCCTTAATGAAAGGATGTGCTATGCCTTTCGCTGTGACCTGACGCCATGACCGTTCCTAGAACCATTTGTATTGGATTCCTCGCGCTGATTGCGGTGGGTACAGTGATGCTGATGCTGCCAGTATCGTTAGCCAGCGGCGAGTGGAATAGTCCGCTGACAGCGCTGTTTACGGCCACATCAGCCGTCTGTGTCACGGGTTTGATTGTGGTTGATACGGGCACCTATTTCTCCCCATTTGGCCAAGGGGTGGTGCTTGCCTTGATTCAGCTAGGGGGCCTAGGCTATATGGCCGCGACGACACTGTTGCTGCTGTTGATCGGACGTCGGTTAGGGCTTAAAGATAGATTGGCCATTCAGCAAGCAATGGAAACCTCCGAACTCGCGAACGTCAAGGCTCTACTCATTTCGATTATTGCGATGACGCTGATCTGTGAGCTGACGGGCGCATTTTGTCTGCTGCCTGTATTTGCTGAAAAGTTTGGCCCAGCTCAGACCTTATGGCTCTCTATTTTTCACAGTATCAGCGCGTTTAACAATGCTGGCTTCAGCCTGTTTTCAGATAGCCTGGTGCAGTACGCAGAAGACATCCGACCGATGGCGGTGATCTCGGCGTTGATTATTCTGGGCGGCATTGGCTATCAGGTAATTATGGAAGCGTTTTTGTGGGCGCGCAGTCGTTTCCGTCGTCGCAAGGAGCGCACTGTTTTTTCGCTCCACTTCAAAATCGTCACTAGCACGACCCTCTTTTTACTAGTGCTAGGCACCATTGCTTTTTTGGGCATCGAATTTGATAATGCCGCAACGCTGGCAGGTAAAGGCTTTGGCGTGCAGGTTTTGATTGCAGGCTTTCAGTCGGTGGTGATGCGCACGGCTGGGTTTAACTCAATTGATATTGGAGCGATGGAGACGAGTTCTTTGTTTATGGCGATCGCGCTCATGTTTGTCGGTGCCAGCCCAGGCAGCACAGGCGGCGGCATCAAAACCACGACCGTCCGTATCTTGATCGCTTGTACCTACACGGCCTTACGCGGCAAAGAAGAAGTCAACTGCTACCAGCGGCAGATCCCAACCGCCCGCGTCCTCAAAGCCTTATCCGTTGTCGTCGCCTCGGTATTGAGTGTCGTTATCATCACCACCTGCATTTCGCTCAGCGATCCCACTCTATCTTTCATCAAAATTTTGTTCGAGGCCGTTTCTGCCTTTGCCACCGTTGGCTTATCCACTGGTATTACCGCTGATCTTTCTACGCTAGGTCAGCTATTTATTATTATCACCATGTACATTGGCCGGGTTGGCATCTTGCTACTAATGTCTGCCTTCATCGGTGATCCAAGCCCGAGCGCCATCCACTACCCAGAAGAGGATTTGCTCACAGGCTGATGTATCCATTAGATAATGAACAAAAAGCAGGCTATCAGCAATCCGGCTTAAACTGGGATTGCGTAACTAAAGTGTAGCGAGGTCATATCAAGCGTATGGAAACCGCGCAAATTCGAGACCAGATACAAACTTATGTTGATCGTCTTTCTGCCGAGCGGTTGAAAGTAGTACTCGACTTCTTATCTTACTTAGCTGATAGAGAAGAAGATGAAGCAACACGAGAACTCTTGGCCATTCCAAACTTTAAGCGAGATTTAGAGAAAGCTGAAAACCAGGCCGATTCAGGGGAGCTAGTTGATTGGCGTACAGTTAGGGATGACGTATGGACGTGATTCTCTAAACGGGTTGCAGCTGCGGATACATAGGATAAACTTATGCATAGACATAAGTTTTAGTTATAATGCCTGGAGAGTGCTTCTACGGTTAGGTGGCACAGAAATCGTTAAGTCGGAGCTGGCATGGCCTACATAATCCGCCTCACGAAGGAAGCAAGTAAGGTTTACCGTTCCTCTCCCAAGGCACTTGCTAAGAAGCTGGCAAGATGTTTCGAAGCCTTAGAAGAGAGTCCACGGCTACATCCCAACATTAAGCCTTTGAAGGGCGAACTGTAGGGTCGCTACCGATACCGCGTTGGTAATTATCGCGTCATCTACAGAATAGAAGATGACGCTTTGGAGGTATTAGTACTCTAGATAAAACATCGTGGCGATGCCTATGAATGAATTGAAGGATCATTCACCAAAGCTATTACGGTCCTTTCAGTTTCTTAGTATTCTCCACCAGGCTTTCGGCAAATGCATCAAACCGCTGCGAAAGTTTTTCGTCTACGAGGTGGCCTTCTTTGTCAAAGGCTTTCCAGGCTTGGCCAATGGCAATCTGCTCAGGAATTACCCAGGCGTGAACCCAGCGCATAATCACGCGCATGTCGTTGAGCGCGTTGCTATTGGGCTGTCCGCCCAGCACGCTGATCATACCAGTGACTTTGTCGCTAAGCTGATCGAAGCTCATGAGATCCAGCGCATTTTTGATCACGCCGCTGATGCTGCCGTGGTATTCAGGCGTGGCAATAATCAGGGCATCTGATCCGGTGACGGCTGTGCGCATCGCCGCTACATCAGGGTAGTCCGGATAGTCGCTACCGCCATCGCAAAAGGGCAGATTCATTTCTTTGAGATCTAGCACTTGTACCTCTGCGCCTAGCGCTCTAGCTCGTTCAGCCGCTAAGTGCAGCGCCTGCATACTGTAGGAATCTGTTCTTAAGCTACCGCCAATGCCAACAATTTTTAACAAGGGATTTGCCTCCGCTGTGTGCTGATACTAATCAAGATACAGGCATCTCCCTCTCGGCTTTTCGGTAAAAGGGTAGATGACATCCGCAGCGCTCATCGCTAACTTACCGAGCAATGCGATCGCCGCATGTTTCTATATTGATTGCTATTAGATAAACATTATTGATTGCTATTAAATGAATTCTGTAAAAAGCAACTATCGAACGAACATTTGCCGTGTTTGTATCCGCTACGGCAAATGGTTTATCGCCACGCTGTCACTGACTTTGTACTTAGCGATGCCAGCCGCCGCGCTGCCTCAATTACCGTCATCATCCGGCTTGTCTCCAGTTCTTTCACAGCTAGGCGGAGTGACCGGCGCCTCCGCTAATAAAACGGCAATTGGCAGTATCTCGCTAGATGGCCGCAATGTCTTTCAAATCGCGGCGCCCTCATCGACGCTCACTATTCGGCAAAACAACATTGAGCGCAATCTAAAAGAGATTCGTGATGCCTATCTAGAGATGTCAGCAGAAACGCAAACGGTAAACATCTCTACCAAAACCTCTGAGAATGGGAGCGCAACCAGCCTATACGTGAGTTCTCGCTACTTGATGGATGTCACCAGCTCCGATGCTGACATGCAGGGTATGACAACGACTGCAATGGTCCAAAATATAAAACAGGCGGTGACAGAAGCCTTGCAGCAAGCGGCTCGTCAGCGGCAACCGGCGTATTTACGGCAGGCGGGTGTGATGGCGACAGGGGCAACCGGCGGTGCGATCGCGCTTGCCTTGGCGTTACAGCTTAGCCGCTACTTGATCTTCAACTGGGGCGTCCGTTGGCTGCATGGTCAAAGACTCGAACAGTTAAGCGAAAACCAAAGCCAGCAGCTCCATGCGATTCGTTATTTACTGCTGCCGCTCATCCAGCTGGGAGTGCTTTTGGCCGCCGTTCTTTGGTCATTGAGCTTATTTCCGCAAACTCGCCCTTTTCAAAACAATTTACTGAGCTGGCTGAAAATCCCCATAGCTGTGGCCATTATTGCCGTGGTGGCATCCATCGGGGTTCGGGTGAGCTATCTACTGATTGATCGTTTTGTCGGGACTCTGCGCGATCGCTCAAGCCTCGACTTCGAAAATCATCGTCGCTCAGATCTTAGAGTCTCCACTATCTCCAGCGTGATCAAAAACATTGCCAACTTTGTTTGGTTGGTGATTGGCCTTGTGATCGCGCTTGCCTTATTTGGTATCGACATCGGCGTGCTCTTAGCTAGCTTCGGCATCATTGGCTTAGCCCTTTCGCTAGCGATGCAGAATTTGATTAAAGGCGCGGTTACCGGCTTCTTTATCCTGCTAGAAGACCAGTACGCCATTGGCGATATTGTCAAAATTGACGACGATGCGGGCCTTGTTGAAAATATGAACCTGCGCATTACCCAACTGCGCGATGCCGGCGGTCGCCTAATTACCATTCCTACCAGCGATATCGACCGGGTGGCCAACTATTCGCTGCACTGGTCTCGCTGCGATCTGAAGCTGCCCGTCAGCTACCAGGCCGACATTGACAACATGATTCAGCTAGCTCAGCAAGTCGGCAATGACCTGCGCAATGACGACCAATGGCGCGACCTCATCTTAGAAGATCCTAATGTTTTGGGTGTCGAAGACTTTGAGGAAGATGCGATTGTGCTGCGCGTGTGGATCAAGACGCAGCCGCTCAAACAGTGGGATGTCTCTCGCGAGTTTCGCCGCCGCTACAAGCAGGCGCTGGAATCAGCTGAGACGTCCAATCCGTTTCCACAGCGTCAAGTTTTGTTTAATACGCCAGATGGCGTTGCAGTTAGTCTCTCGGGTAAGCTACAGTCCTTTTTCCCAGACTCCCCTGAGAATGGCTTAAATGGGCAAGGCGATCGCGCCAACGCCAGCAACCTGTCGAGCGACGCTCAGCAGACAAAAACAGACCGCCAGCCTCGCAATATTGGGGCCGATTCTGAAGCCGAAGCCTCTGAAGCCGAAGACGATGGCTAGCTGTCTGTACAGCGGTTGACAGCTCAACCAAACACAAAGGCGGCTACCTGCTTGAGGAAACCGCCTTTTTAAAGCTATGTCCAAATGCTGTAATTAACCTTCGGTTGCTAGCTCTGTGCTACCGCGACGGCGACCGCCCGTGAGGCTATTAAACAGCATTACACCGATAGCTTTTACCAAATTACCTTCTAGCTCTTGGAACAGCACCATGTTGAGACCAAAAGCGTCATTGGCCTCTTCTACGATGGCATCGGCAGTGGCATCATCGACAGGGGCCTCACTCAAAGACGCGCGATACTGATCTTTGAAGGCTTTTTCGTCGTCAATAGTCGGAAACTCATAGAACGCAACGCCGTCGCTGCCAGAGAGGTTCATTGCACGCTGTGAAATGGTCTTGAGGATTTGGCCACCTGAGAGATCGCCTAGGTAGCGGGTGTAAGAGTGACCGACTAGTAGCTCAGGCGCATTCGCCGAAATCTCGCGAATGCGATCTACGTATTTTCTGCCGCCTTTGGAGAGCGAAATTTCTTCTCTCCAGCTAGGGCCATAGTAAAAGGCCAAGTCTTCTTCCAAGCTGGCTTTGCGGTTTAGCTCAGGGAAATACACCTTGGAGACAATGGGGTGGTCCTTATGCTTTTCTAGCTCCTCTTCCATTGCGCAGTAGATGAAGTAGAAATTGCCTACTAGCTTACGGTAGGACTTTTTCTCAACCACACCACGCAAAAAGCATCGAACGAACCCGACGTTTTCGGCCATAGTGTGAGCTTTTTTAGTGCCCTCTCGGAGCTGGGTCGCTAAATTGTTGCTCATGTTCTTTAAGTGTCTCTTGAGTTGGAAAAACTAGAGGAAGACTAGAGGAAACTAGAATTTGCCCGCTGCTTTCAAGAACACCGCTAAGCATTTCCCAGCGTGGATGAAAGCGTTAGTTAATAGTCAGCAATGTTCTCAGAGTTAAAGCTTAGAGGGGTGACTCTACCCAACGAAAGATTTTGCAACATTTTTTCATGTTGGCTGATACAAAACTGACTTGGTGAGGCGGGTACCTCTGAGGTATCTTCGGTGCATCTAGATATCCAAATCGGTCATATTTAGCCTAGGACCGTAGGTTTCAATGAATTCGCGGCGAGGGGCAACGCGATCGCCCATCAAAATCGTAAAGATCCGATCCGCTTCTGCCGCATCCTCAATCTCAA
>JBAUIB010000167.1:0-1844 GCA_049680585.1 Phormidesmis sp. | reverse complement strand
GCCCTACGCTAAGGAAAATCATTGAACATGCCAAAAGAAAATCCGAGTCAGAACGTGTCACGAAAGACTCCGGAGAAATAAAATGTGCAAGGCATCGGCGGTTAAACGAAATAACCCCCACTGTTAGAAAACGCAGTGGAGGTTACTGGGTAGAAAGCTACTCGATAGAAAGCTGTCTCAAATCTGGTTAGCACTTAAAGCGCTATGAGGCTTTAGTCGCTTCTATCGCATCTTTCTCGGCAGCGGATTGAATGCTTTCGCCTTCAGCCCGATTCAGATTAAACTTGCTGCCAACGCCAGCTAGCTTCTGATCCAACTCGTTTTTGGTAAAATAGTTCATTAAAAACGTACCGACAAAAGACAGTACTACCGGGCCAAGAATAAAGCCTAGCAATCCGTGGACGACAAAGCCAGGGACGAACAGAGAGGCCAGCCAGAAGCAAAGGCCGTTGACAACCAGGGAAAAGGCCCCCAGCGTGAGGAAGGTAACTGGCAGCGACAGCAGCTTTATAACTGGCTTGATAGAGCCGTTGACGAGACCAAGAGACACCGCTGCGGCTAGCGCCGCCGGAAAAGTAGCAATGCCTACGCCCGGAACGGCAAGGTCAACGACTAAAAGGCTCAAGGCGGTAACTAGGGTCGTGACGAAAAATCCCAACATATGTTTTTTCTCTTCTTTTTAGGGGGTTTACTTGAAAGCGATCACATGAGTGCCAGCGGCTCAGGACGCACTGGTTTAAGGGGTTTAAACAGAGTCCTGAGTCAACTGCGAGTTCTCGTAGTGCTTGGCGATCGCCCACACCGCGTGAATACTGCCAGGCAACCATCCCAAAAGAGTGAGAGGCAGATTGATGAAGAATGCTGGACTGATCCCATAGGTCAAAAACACGCCAGCCGGGGGCAGTACGATACCGAGTCCATAGCGGAGAAGTTTGTTCATAGTCTTCGTTTCCTTTTTTACTTACCCCTTAAGCTTGCCAGAGCCTTATGGATTGTTCGAGTGTAGAGACCGCCCCGAAACAACGGGAAAACCCAACCGGGTTAGGGTTCTCCTGACGATATGTTCGGTTAATACGACAGACGACAATAAATCTACCTATTCATCGTCAATTCGGAGTCGTTCTATCTCAGCGATGGACAGACCCGTGGTTTGGCTAATTATTTCGTTGGGTAGCTTGCTTAAGAGGGCTCGGGCGATCGCAATCTTTTCTGCCTTGCGACCTCGCTCAATTCCTTGTTCAATTCCCTCTTGTAATCCCTCCTGCCTGGAAGTGTCGATGACATTATTCAGGTCGCGGTAGTACTTCAAGCTGCTCTGATAGCTGTCCTGCTCAGCAGGCGAGAAGTTCGAGATTTCTGCAATCTCAAACAACTGTAGAAAAACGGCGTCCTGGAAAGGGCGGGGCTGGTCGTCTAATTCTGGCAGGTGTCTGAGCAGGTACAGCCACTTGTCCTGATGACTCTCTAGCTGGTCGAGCGTCTTTGTGAACTTGGGCAGCTCCACATAGATGAACTTCAGCTTGTCGTAGAATACGTCGCAATGCTGATTCTTCAATTCGACGGTGTGAATCAGGGTAGTTTCGTGCTGATGGTCGTCGAAGATAAAGTCAAGAATGCCAATCGAATAGACAGGTGCGAGCTGAAAGTTCCATTCTCCTCTTAGCGATTGCTCTTGAATCGGAAAACTCGCATAGAAGACACTTCTGTCCTTGAAGAAGTTCTGTTTCGCCTTTTGGATTTCTACGATGAAGCGCTCCCCATTCTCGCCCTGGCAGTAGATATCGAAGATGGCTTTGCGGTCGATCTGCGTATTGCCGAGGTTCTCGGTGCTTTTGTAGGAGAGC
>JBAUIB010000166.1:0-7303 GCA_049680585.1 Phormidesmis sp. | reverse complement strand
GAAGGCAACCGAAATCTGTATTGGCGACTGACGCCGTTAGAAAATTTGGAGTACTTCGGCGTGCTGCGGCAGATGCCTCGGCGGATGGCTAAAATGCGGGCCCAGCAGCTGCTAGAAGAATTCGGTCTGAGCGAAAAGCGTAAGGTAGCGGTGCGTCAGCTCTCACGGGGGATGCAGCAAAAGGTGGCGATCGCCGTTGCCCTCATTCACGAACCCAAACTGCTGCTGCTCGACGAGCCGACACTGGGACTAGATGTTGAAGCGGGCGAGACCGTAAAGGGATTGATTCGGCGGGTGGCGGCCTCTGGCTGTGCGATTTTACTGACCACGCATCAGCTCAATGTCGCCGAGGAGCTCTCAGATCGCGTGGCGGTCATCCGTCAGGGAAAAATTGTGGTGCAGCAGCCGACTCAGGCGCTGATTCAGCAGTTTTCCAATAGCGCGACCTATCACATTGAGTTTGAGGGCGTGCTAGATACGGCTAGGCGGCAGGCGATGCGGGCACTGGGGGCGACTATGAATGATCGCTATATTCACTACACGCCGGTAGCGTCTGCTGGCAGCTCAATAAAGGGGCGATCGCCGTCAGCCACGCTCTATGAAATTTTGGGACAGCTATACCCCTTGCCGATTGTAGAAGTGCGCCAAGATCGAGCTGATCTGACTGAGGTTTTTTTACAGCTTGTGCAGGACCCTGAAGCCAAACAGTGGCAAGAGAAGTAAGCGAATGATGATCGATCTGTTGATTGGCGAGCTCAAGCGCACTTGGATCCAGACGCGGCGCTATCCAGCAGAGGTAGTCGGCGGCGTGGTGATCCTCTGCGCGGTGTTTTACGGCATTTTCGTCAGCACTCAATATGCCGCTGGGCCAACGGTTAGCTTCGGTGGCGAACGGCTCGACACAATAGTCGTGGGCTATGTGATTTGGACGCTGGTACTCTATATCGTCAATGACATTGCCAATAATCTTCAGCTAGAGGCGCAAACCGGCACGCTAGAGCAGGTATTTTTGTCACCGTTTGGCGCGCCGAAGGTATTTTTGGCACGGGCTGTTGCCTCGCTGACGCTGCGCTTTTGTCTCATTCTGGTTGTACTGAGCATCATCATCGCCATGACCGGTAGCCAGCTTGCCTTTCCGACCGTGCTGCTGCTGCCGCTGATAACGCTGCTACTCAGCGCCTACGGCCTGGCCTTTTTCATTGGCTCGTTTGCGCTCGTGTTCAAAAAAGTCCAGCAGATCTTAGGACTCTTTCAGTTTCTGCTGCTGTTTTTACTGGCAACCCCTACCGAAGACTGGAGCGGCCCGGCTCGGTGGGTGGCCAATGTTTTACCCATTACGCCCAGCACCGGGCTGCTAAGGGATTTGATGGCGAGAAATCAGGCATTGGACTGGGGGGAGTGGGCGATCGCGCTGACTAACGGAATTGTGTACTTCACGCTCGGTACGCTAGTGTTTCGCTGGGCAGAACGGCAGGCCAAGCGCCAAGGAACGCTGGGAGGGTATTAGGCAACCGAATGATTTGATTTTTGCCCGGTGGGTCGAAATTAGGGGACCAAAAGTTGATAGCATCGTGCTACGGTCAGCCCGTCAACCGCTCAGTTTTGACTACTTTTCATTTGCTTGCTTTTGACTTCAAGCTGACTTTTGATGAACAAAGTTTGATTAAGCTTTGTATACTAGTCCGTGGGCGCACGTACATGTAGACACTTGCTTTGTGACTTCTTTTGATCGAAATGTGTGCATCAATGCGCCTTTGTCGCTATCGTAACTGCGTGAATTTTAATGCTCGGTGAATCCTTTCCGTGGCTGACGTTTCTGGTCATCTTCCCTTTGCTGGCCGCAATGCCGATTCCTCTGCTGCCAGACAAGGAGGGGACGACCATTCGTTGGTATGCGCTGGGGGCGAGCCTCGTAGAATTTGGTCTGATTCTCTATGTCTTTGCGACCCGCTACAGCATGGGGACATCAGGGCTTCAGCTAGTCGAAGAATTTTCTTGGATACCGCAGTTTGGCCTGAACTGGTCGCTGGCGGTTGATGGGCTCTCTTTTCCGTTAGTCGTGCTCAGCGGCTTAGTGACCACGCTGGCTGTGGTCGCCTCTTGGAATATTACGCTCAAGCCACGTCTTTACTACTCCATGATGCTGCTGATGTTCAGCGCTCAGCTGGGGGTGTTTTTAGCCCAAGATATGATGATGTTTTTCATCATGTGGGAGCTAGAGCTCGTGCCTGTGTATCTGCTGATCTCTATTTGGGGGGGAGAAAAGCGACTCTACGCGGCGACTAAGTTCATCATCTACACGGCGACTTGTTCTGTCTTTATCTTGGTCGTGGCGCTAGCGCTGGCCTTTTATGGTCAAGGCTTTAGCTTTAACCTAAGCGAGCTTGCCGCTAAAGACTATTCATTGCCCTTTCAGCTTATTTGCTATTTGGGCCTGCTGATTGCCTTCGGCGCAAAGCTGCCAATTTTTCCGCTGCATACCTGGCTGCCTGATGCGCACAGTGAAGCTCCCGCCCCCGTCTCCATGATTTTGGCAGGCGTCCTGTTAAAAATGGCAGGCTATGGCCTGATCCGCATGAATATTTCAATTCTGCCGGATGCGCATCTTTACTTCGCACCAGTTTTGGCTGTTTTGGGCGTGACTAATATTGTGTATGCGTCGCTAACGGCCTTTGCGCAGGACAATCTGAAGCGGCGGATGGCCTATTCCTCGATCGCGCATATGGGGTTTGTTCTGTTGGGTTTGGCTGCGTTCAACTCTTTGGGCATGAGCGGGGCGATGCTGCAAATGATTTCGCATGGGTTGGTGGCGGCGGTCCTGTTTTTCCTCTCAGGGGTGACTTACGAGCGGACTCACACGCTTTCTATGGGGAAAATGGGCGGGATGGCAAAAGCCATGCCGATTACATTCGCGCTGTTTACCGCTGGGTCAATGGCATCGCTGGCGCTGCCGGGGATGAGTGGCTTTATTGCCGAAATCACTGTCTTTTTAGGGCTAGCGACGAGCGATGCTTACAACGTCTTCTTCAAAGCGGGTATTGTGCTGCTAGCAGCAATAGGGGTGGTGCTTTCACCCATTTACCTGCTGTCGATGCTGCGCAATATTTTTTATGGCGAGCCGGGTGAGGTCGCGCTGCCGACGGATAAATCCTGGGAGATTTTGCCACGTGAGATGATTGTCGCCACCTGTCTGCTGGTGCCGATTATCGGCATTGGTCTCTATCCGAAACTGGCAATTCAGACCTATAGTGCGAAGACCATTGAGGTGGCCAGTCAAATCCAGACGACGCTGCCAGATGTGCCTAATCAAGCGCCGCTCTCTAAGGTGATGACAATGCCAGGGGCAGAGCAAATTATTGCACCGTCACTATAATCATCGTGACTGTAGCTGCCGCTTGCGCAGCCAGCCGCCTGTAATAACGCCGATTACGCCGATTGCCAGGTTGAGCACCGAGAGGAGCAAAGGCTCGGCAGGCTGAGTGATTAACAGGTAGAGGCCCCACATCATCACTAGCAAAAGGGCCAGTGCAGCTGTATGTGCGAGGGGAGATCGCTGGGCAATCAGCCCCGTCAGGTAGCCGCTAAGAGTGGCAAATCCGAGGCTAGAGATAGAGGCGATCGCCAAAAACTGATGGGTCAGGATGATTTCACCCGGCCAGGCTGCATAGAGCAGCGCCACACTGAGACTTAAGGTCAGATAGCCAACGATCAACGACAGAATTGTAAGAAACATTTTGCTGACAGCATCTATTTCGCTATCCTAGCTTGAGTTCTGAGGGGCGATCGCACAAAAGCCCAAGGACTGATAGCAGCATCAATCCTTGGGCCAAAACTCTGTCGGTTTGTGAGGCTTTAGCCGCGAGCCAGACAAATCGGCTTAGACCCAGGCCAATCTAGGCGAACGTCATTTTGACAACCACATCGTTGAAGTCGTTATCGCCGCCGCCCGCTAGGTCTTCGTAGCCAAACGTATTGTCGCCCAACAGTCTGACATGGTCTACGCCATCGCTATTGGCCCCGGTGTAGTTGAAGTAAACGGTCGGATCATTGAAGGCGTCAGTATCTAGCAGCGCCTCTAGGGTGCTATCGACCACCAAGAAGCTAGACAACAGCTTGCCGATTGCAAACTCAGCGCTAAATTCAGAGATCTGATTGTTTTGGCCGGTGAGCTGGACCTCTATTCGATTGGCGATCGCCGCTTGCTGATAGCCCGCATCTCCTGGGTTCACAATATCGCCCGTGAGCGGATCGATCACGCCACCGTCTGCGTTTTCAATTGTGTAAAAGCCGACAACATTGTCAAACCGGGCCTCGCGGGTCACTTCGATACTGGCTGCTGCGACATCACCACCGAGCCCAGTCAGGTCGAGAATTTCATTCACGCCTTGAGCAATATAGCCACTGCCGCCATTGTTGCCGCTGTCACCTCCGCCAGTGATATCGTCGATGACAGTATCTTCGCGGAAGGCCAGGTTCTGAATCCGCCTGTCCTCTTCGCGGGGCACATCGGGATTGTCAAAGGGAGTGTTCTCACCAAAGTTTGCGGCCAAGTACTCTGCTAGCGCGTCCTGCTCGGAGTTATCAGGTGCGAAGGTTGCTGCGCCCGTTGTCGGTGCGGTCTCATCTAGGGTTAGCTCAACCACATCGCGCGTTGGGAAGGGATAGCCATCACCGCCCCCTGATAAGAAGTCCAGTGTCACCATGCGAAAGGTGCGCATAGGATCGCCGGCTATCTCGCTATCTCGCACGATGACGTCGGCGTCATTACCTTCTTCATCGAGAACAACCAGAGACTGCACACGATTGCCTGGATCAGCAGTGACATCAAAGCTGAACTCAATTCCTGCGACCTGTGGGAAGCGGCCTTGCGTGTTGGTATCATCCAATGAGCTTGCGCCGACACCATGCTCAATCAGGGCTAGCAGTTCCTCAGCAGTAACGGTCAGCAGCGTCAAGCCGTTGTTAAAGCTGAGGGCATTCGCAACGTCGTTTTGAGAAATGCCGCCCGCTGGCTTCACGCCAGGAATCTCTTCAGTCGGCAGTCGTTCGGCTTCTCCGGTACCGCCGGCAGGCACAATCACCTGGCCAATATCGTTGCGAATGCCGCCGCCATTTTTCAGCGAGATCACAACGTCTGGATCGCTCTGTTTAGCAATGGCTAGATTCGCATCTGCTGTTAAGTTACCGAGGTTAGTCTCCTGAATCCTGACGCTCTCGCGCAGTCCATTGAGATAGACATCGCTAATTCCAAAGACGTTGCTCTCTGTTTCTCGAATTTCAGCTTCTATGGCATCGACAATCTCTTGAACGTCAGGATCGATCAGCCCTTCAGCATTAAGCGCCGCTACCCCCTGGTCGTCGGTGGCGTAGGCTCCACTAACTGCCGGGTCGTAGCTCTCGGGGATAATATTGCCGTTTTCGTCAAAGTCAAGCACGAGCTGACCAATATACTTATAGTTGCCGTCTGTGTTCACCACAGCAACTGGCTGACCATTCGCGTCTGTTAAGAAAATCGGATATTCGCCTTGAACGCTATCGCCATCGCGCGGCCGATCATTTTCGTCGAATAGGCGCGTGTTGGAGCCGCCAGCAACAACAATATCGACATTCGTCAAACGAGTAGCCAGCGCCTGCTCAATGGAAAGCTGCTGCATGTGGGCAAGCAGTACGACTTTATTAAGATCGGGGTTAGCGGCGATTAGCTCATCGACATCGGCTTGAATTTCAGCCGCTAGCGCGTCAATTTGCTCTGGTGTGGGTGCACCATCGAATTCTTGTGGAAGAACCGTGACATCATCGGGATTGGCAATGACCGGCAGCGTTGGGGTGGTCGCACCAACCACGCCCACCTTTTGACCGTTGATATCAATCACAGTCGTGGCTGCTAGGCTATTAGGCTGAGGGGCTTGATCATCAAGAACCACTAAATCAGCAAGGTTTTCATCTGTGCTGAAGTCCAGGTTGCTGCTGAGATAAGGAAAGGCAGCGCCTGCGAAGTCATCGGTTGTCCCATCTTCTGCGCCAGCAATCAGATCGCGCAGTACTGCGGTGCCCCGGTCAAATTCGTGGTTGCCGAGAGCCACTGCCTGCAGCCCTAGCTCATTTTGAATCAAGATGTCAGCGCGGCCTGGGCCACCGTAGACGTTTTCACTAGCGTTGAAGAATACGCCAGGGATAAAGGCGTCGCCGGAAGAGAGAATCAGCGTGTTTTCATAGTTATCTTGAAGAGCGTTGATCACCGCCGAGGCGCGTGGCGCATCGTCTATAGCAGGAATGGCGGCCTCTTGATCGGCAAGGTGTAGGAGCTGTAGTGTAAAGGCGCTTTCAGGGGTCATAGTTGGGGGCTCTGTCGGATTGGGGCTATCTGTAGAACGGGTTAAATCAAGCTGGGCCACTAGCGGTTCATGATCGCTAGCGACCACAGTGTCTTCAAAGAGAAAACGATTGTCATCGCGGGGAAAGTCGTTGTTGAGATGAACAATGTCAAACTTGGCATTTTCCAGCAGGCTGTCTGAGACAAACAGATTGTCTAGCACTTGGCTGTTGCCATCGAAGATGAAGCTGTAGGCATCGTCGTCAGCTAGCGCCTGCTCAACTAGACTCGTAAGCACTTTCTCATCACCCACGCCTGGCAAAATCTCTGTGAGATCGTCAGTGAATTCAAAAGTGTTAAAATCGCCTAGAACAACGACATTGGCATCGGCGTCATCGGCTAAAAGACCATCCACGTAGTCGTTAATTGCCTGCGACTGCGCTTCTCTTTCCTCTTCGCCTGCCTGTACGAACGGCTGTGGTCCGCCAAATACGGGCGTAGAGCCAAAGCGAGAAGAGAAGTGATTGTTCACAACGGTGACCAGCTCGCCATTGAACAAGAACTTACCCACCAGCGGATCGCGGCTGCCGTCAAAGGCTTCTAGCTCTGTTAATAGCTCTAGCGACTCCAACGAAACGCGCTCAGGGTTGTATAAGAAAGAGTTGCGAATGTTGCCGCCCGGAATGCCGCCGGTAGAATCATCCTCCGGGGCGATATCGGCAGAGGCGTAGGTCGGACCGCCTGCAGTCGCGATCGCATCCACCAGCTTTTGCAGAGTCTCACTCGCATCGGTGATCTCGCTTTCAGAACCGTCGGTTGTTCCATCATTATCCTGAATTTCCTGCAGGCCAATGATGTCAGGCGAGTTGAGGTTGCCAGCAATTTGCTCAGCGAGGAGAAGTCGCTGAGCGTCATTCTCTTCTAGCGCGCTGAGGTTAAGCACGTTGTAGCTAGCGACCGTCAGCTTGCTCTCATTGCCTGCTAGCTCAG
>JBAUIB010000165.1:0-20677 GCA_049680585.1 Phormidesmis sp. | reverse complement strand
GCGTCGCAGATGCCGAGAAGAGTCTCTGATGACCTATCTGACAGAGGTTCTGGCGAAACGTTTAGTCATCCGGCTCCCGCTACGGTGACCGAGGCTTTTATCAACCGATGTCAGCAGGCCCTGAGCGACTACTACATTGCGCCGATGGCTCAGATGCTGGTAGATGAGGTCATTACCTTTCACCATCCCAAAACCCCTCGTCAGCTAGTCGCGCTGATTGCCGACAAACTTTCTCACGAGCAAGCCAAGTTATTCTGTCGGACTCTGCTTTCTTAATCGGCGTATCTGGGCCTAGCGCTGCCTCAAGCTGAGCTCGACTGATCTATCTCAGGACGCTTGTATATCAGGGCTCTATCGCGTTAGAGCCAGGCGCAGGACTCTGAATTTCTTTGACGACGCGGGCCTTGCTGGCTAACAGGTGGAGCTGGATTGCGGCGATCGCTGTTGCGGCATCTCGCCGGGCGATCGCCTCATAGACCTGACGATGCTCTAGTTTAATTTCTAGCACCGACGGATTTTGCTGCAGCGTCTGAATCCGGAGCAGGGCCATCGCATCAAAGAGCTGATCGAGCAGTGAAACTAGCCGCCGGTTGCCAGAGCTTTCCGCAATCAAATGGTGAAACTGGTAGTCTAAATCCAGCAGTTGTAGCAGCGTCTGCGCTCCAGAGTCTTGGGGGTTTCGAGCTTCAGCTTGAATCACATATTGCTCTAAAGCGGCGATCTGCTGTTGGCTGGCTTGCTCGCAAGCCCCTGTGACCGCCAGCTTTTCTAGCACCAAACGGCAGTCGTACAGCTCGATCGCATCAGCGGCTGAAATCGTAGTCACTTGCAGGCCGCTGGTGTCAGCGGTCACCAGTCCCTCTTTTTGGAGCTGACGCAAAGCCTCTCGTAGCGGCGTGCGGCTGACGTTAAGCCATTCGGTTAGCTGCGTTTCTATCAGGCGGCTACCCGGTGTAAATTCACCCGCTAAAATTCCTGTCCGCAAAGCGCTGTAGACCTGCTCGTAGAGCGATTTTCGACGCTGAATCAAAGGCGGGGACGGCAAGGTCGATGAAGTCACAGGCATTGCTCATTAACGTTGGGATACGGAAGTCGGCCAAACTTGACAAGACATACTATTATTCTATCTGTGTACACCGTATACAACAGGAAAAATTCATCGATAATGATATCTACGGGGTGATTTCATTAATATAGCCGTCGTCGGATTAATCCAACGACGGCTATATACGATCTGTTAGGACTTCGGAGAGATTCTAATCCCAGTTCCTAAGCTGAACAGAGCAATAGCGGTTTTTATGCGTTCTGCGGGGCTGCTTGAGATTGATGGCGGCGGCGCGTGGCGATCGCACCTGCCGCCACCACGCCCAAACCAAACAGCGCAGACGGCTCAGGAACGTCAGCAACACTACCCATAACCTTAAAGTCAGGCCCCTTGTAGCTGGCGCCTTCGCTGAAAACACGCAGAGCGCTAACGTAACCCGTCTCAATCCCCAAATCTGCTAGGCTCACACCGATAGAGCCGACTTTTTGGGCACCACCGATTTCCTGAGTGTCGATTTTAAAGCCAGCATAGTCCCAGTTTTTTGAATTAGCTAGCTGGACTTTGTTGCCAATTGTGTTGCCATTGGCGTCTAGCGCCTGAATATCAAGGCGGCTGTTCTGTCCGCGCTCCCAAATGAAAATGTTATCGACGGCATTAGCAAAGACAAGATCTAGGATGAAGTTACCTTTGTCTTCAGTATCAATAATATTGTTGAGATTAAGGTTGTTGAGAACAGCTTTTGCCCCCTCGTTACTGAGCGCTTCTTCTCTCAGTCCAGTGGTGGCCTTATCTCCAATGTCGGCGCTAGCGGCACCACTATTACCGCCTGTATAAACGTCGTTAGAGAGAATATTGGCGGTATTGATGAGGGTGAAGGCGTTGATAACGTCACCGTTACTGAGTGTGACTGAGTTTAGAATGATGTCACCTTTAGCTGCATCTTTGCCATCTAGAGCTGCTGTATAATTCGTTTTAAAAGAGAATGCTTGGGCAGGTGTGCCAGAAAGAGCGATCACACTGCTGACGACAAGACTGACGCTAGCCGCAAGTTGGCGAAATTTCATAACGTTTTCTGCTGAGGGTAGTGGATAAAGTAATCCGTAGAGAATCGAGATATAGCCGTCGTTGGATTCATCCACACGATGGCTAGCCACTTAGCCCGCAGCACGTAACTGTTCTAGAAATCACTGATGTAGTGAGCTAAGTGGCCAAAGCTATAGTCCAAACTTTGATGTGCCTGATACTACTAGAGGATGCATCCTGTTTTTGTCGAAGTCATCCCCTCTTATGAAATTCTGAAAGGTGCTTCACAAAGACACATCACTACGTAGACTCTACTGAGAGAGGGCTACTTTCCTTCTCAGTGATTTTTCGTAAGGATATAAAATAAGGTGCGCTTTGTTGCCTATGCAGGAGCAACGGAGTAATCACTTAGCTTCCATCCAGTTCTTTCCGGCGTTGGCCTCTACTTTGAGCGGTACGATCAGCTCTATCGCCGATTCCATCGTGTGCTCAATTTTTGGCTTTAGCGCGTCCCACTCGGCAGGCGGGACTTCAAAGATGAGTTCGTCGTGCACCTGCAACAGCATGTTTGCTTCATAGCCCTTTAGCAGCTCATGCATCTGAATCATCGCGACTTTGATGATGTCGGCGCTCGATCCTTGAATAGGCGCATTCGCCGCTGCTCGCAGTGAGCCTGCGTCATAGCCGTTGGTACGCAGCTTGCTTAGATCAATGTCGGTCGGCTCGCTACCTTTGAGCGCTTGCAGGCTGCGGGTAGAGAAATTGAAATAGCGGCGACGACCGGCAATCGTTTGGACGTACCCGTAGGCGATCGCCTCCTTCTGCATCTGCTGCAAATAGTCAAACACCTTCGGATAGCGCTCGTTGAATCGATCAATAAAGGTCTTCGCCTCCAGCCGATGCACACCCGTCTCCCGTGCAAAGCGCACCGCTCCCATGCCGTAAATCACACCGAAGTTAATAATCTTCGCCATCCGCCGCTCTTCAACCGTGATTGCTTCTTTATCCTTCTCAAAAAGCAGCGTTGCCGTCAGTCGGTGCACATCTTCATTATTGCGATAGGCGTCTACCAGTATCGGCTCGCCGCTGAGATGAGCCAAAATCCGCAGCTCTATTTGCGAATAGTCCGCTGCGACTAGATGCCAGCCTTCTCTGGGTAAAAAGGCTTGACGAATCTGGCGGCTAAACGCCGTGCGGGTAGGAATATTTTGCAGGTTTGGGTTAGAAGACGAGAGCCTTCCAGTAGAGGTCACGGCCTGGTTAAAGTCAGTGTGCACCCGCTGAGTATCGGGCCGAATCAGGGCGGGTAGTGCGTCAACGTAAGTAGACTTGAGCTTGGAGAGCGTGCGATAGTCCACTACCGCATCGACTACCGCGTGATCGCCCTGTAGCTTCTCTAAGGTGGCCGCGTCGGTAGAGTAGCCCGTCTTTGTTTTACGAGATTTGCGCTTGTCGAGTCCTAAGGTCTCAAAAAAGAGGGTGCTGAGCTGTTTGGGTGAGCCCAGGTTAAATTCTGAGCCAGCGGCGGCGTAGGCTGATTTTTCAATCGCTGCCAAATCAGTTTCTAGCTGTTTAGAAAACTCATCAAGATAGGCTTTGTCAATCCGAATGCCAGTGGCTTCCATATTCGCTAGCACAGGCTCAACTGGTAGCTCAACTTCGCTGTAGAGCTTTTCCAAATCAGGCGTTTTAGCCAGTTCTGCTTTCAGCAAAGCCACCAGTCTGTAGGTGGTGTGGACGTCGCTACCGCAGTAGTCAGCGACTTTAGCGATCGCAACTTCCCCAATCGTCTTCCCTTTGGACACCAAATCTTCATAGCTAACAGTCGTCAGCTCCAGATAGCGCAGCGACAGATCCGACAAATTATGGCTGCTCTCGGGGTTGATCACATAGCTCGCCAGCATCGGATCGAAGACCACGCCTGCCAGCGTTATGCCCGCTCTACGCAATACCAGCCGGTCGTACTTCGCATTTTGAAAGGCTTTGGGATAGTCGGCACTTTCGAGCACAGGACGCAATGCTGCGAGCGCATCCTCAACCGGGAGCTGATCGCCCTTTGTATGCCCGAGCGGAATGTAAGCCAGCTCAGTCGGGCCTTCACCCCAGCAACAGCCAATGCCAACTAGATCCGCCTTCAGCGGATCAACCGAGGTCGTTTCTGTATCCCAAGCAGTCGGCACCGCTCTATCTGTAAGGGTTTTTAGCGTCTTAACCAGCGCTTTTATCTGGCTGGGAGTAGTGATAATTTGCGGCTGAATGTTGACTCCGATGAGGCCCATCTGATCAACCGCGTCTGTCTCCTCGGCACTGAAAAAGGCGAGATCCTCATCTTCAAACTCATCGGGAACGGGTTCTGCCTGACGAGCAATCTGGGTCTTAATCTGGGGCTTGTAGTCAGATTCGCCGCCAAACGACGCCTGCAATTTGCTCAGTCGGTTAACAAAGTGCTGAAGCTCTAGCCGCTTGAGGGCCGGAATGACATCTTCGGGGTCAAATCCTTCTAGTTTGCAGGTTTCTAAGTCAGTTTCGACCGGGACATCGGTGATGATGGTCGCGAGGTATTGCGATCGCTTCGCATCCTCCTCTCCAGCTTCCAGGCGTTTTTTAACCGCCCCTTTCATTTCCCCTATCGAGGCATAAATCGTTTTGAGATCGCCATAGGTATCGAGCAGCTTCACCGCTGTTTTTTTACCCACGCCCTTCACCCCCGGAATATTATCCGAAGCATCTCCGCACAGCGCTTTGTAGTCGATGACTTGAGCAGGCAATATCTCTAGCTTTTCGTACACCTCAGCCACGCCATACTCTTTAACAGAGCTGCGGCTACTGCCAAAGGTCGTGCTCAAGTACATCACTTTGATGTCTTCATCTTTGTCGATTAGCTGAAAGAGATCCTGATCGCCACTGAGAATTTTGACCCGATAGCCCTTGGCCTTAGCCCGAGTGGCCAGCGTGCCGATCATGTCGTCCGCTTCATAGCCAGGCTCACAAAAAATCGGCAGCTTAAACGCCTCTAGCAGCGCTTTGAGATTTTCGACATCTTCGGTAAATTCTTCTGGCGTTTCAGGCCGACCGGCTTTGTACGTGTCGGTTTCTTCGTGGCGAAAGGTCGGTTCGGCCAAATCAAACGTCACCGCCGCGTAGTCAGGACTTTCGTTTTCTAGTGTGTCCATCAGCGACTTCAGAAAGCCAAAGCAGACACTAGTCGGAATGCCTGTAGAGGTACGCAAGCCACCGTCACGGCTGCGGGCGAATGCATAGTAGGAACGAAAGGCCAGCGAGTGACCGTCCACCAGCATGAGGGTGGGCTTATCTACAGGCTTATCTACAGAAGAACTCAAATCAGTACTTGGGCTAAAGGGCCAGCGACCCATTTATTATCGGATAGTGGCGGAAAAATGGTGCGATAAAATTAGCTATACCGATCCTTAGCGGTTTCCGCTAAGACATATAGCCGACATAGAACCTAAGATGTATAGCCCAGGCGCGAGGCGGCGATGCAAGCACAAGACAAACGCTATTACACCTCTGAAGAATATTTAGAGTTTGAAGTCAACTCAGAACTACGCCATGAGTACATTGACGGTGAGATTGTCCCGATGACAGGTGCAATGCCAAACCACAACCTGATTGCTGGCAATATTTTATCAGTCATCAATTTTTCTCTACGGCGTGAAGACTATTTTGTATTTGGCACGGATCAGCGCTTATGGATTCCCCAGGCCAGGATTCATACTTATCCAGATGTGATGGTTGTTTCAGCTCCGTTGCAGCTTAAAGAAGGCGGACGCGATACGGTTACCAATCCGCAGCTCATCGTGGAAGTACTGTCCAAATCCACTCGCAGCTATGATAAGGACCAAAAGTTCGCGGCTTATCGGACAATTCCTAGCTTTCAGGAATACATCTTGGCAGATCAGTACAGCGCTCATGTAGAACACTACCTAAGAGTGGATGAGGCGCAATGGACGTTTCGCGAATATCAGGGACTAGACGGGGAGGTAGCACTCGCTTCAGTGCCTGTTCAGCTAATGCTTACTGATGTCTATGCCAAAGTTACTTTTGAAGATCTCCGCGACGATCTACAGACTGACCGATGATTGGGTCAGGAATACAGCGATTGCGGTCTCTCTCAATCCGCATCTGCAAACCGAAAAAAAACACCCGAAGATACTTCGGGTGCCGAGAGTCGATTTCTAAATTGATATCATTGATCGCTCAATGCGGAGAAAGATCATCTGCGTGCTCCCACACGACAGCCGCTGCAAGAAGACAAGCCATAGTGGCCTGTTTTTTACAAATATGAACCTAAACAAGAAAACCTGTTAAATCTCCTCCGAAGAAGTGTATCAAGAATTACCGTTCTTTGGTAATAATTCTTCACGATTTTGCGCTGTATTTCGCTCCGATTATGGTTGACTGACTGACGAAAAATCATTATCGATTAGCTTAAACCCCTGTCAGCTATAAAGCCCGCTTATAGCGATCGCACTTGAAATGCTCGCTTAAAAAGCCTGTATAAAAACACATATGTGAGCAACTCCTGACTTCAATGCTGTCCCCGCATTGCTGTAGATCTCTGTCACTATAGAGTTGGCGTATTTGAGGACCCAGTCAAAGCTTTGCAGATTACTTTCTTAGGAACCAGTTCGGGTGTGCCCACGCGATCGCGCAACGTCTCTAGTGTGGCACTGCGCCTTCCTCAAAGAGCGGAGGTGTGGCTATTTGACTGTGGCGAGAGCACCCAGCATCAGTTCTTGAGAAGTGATTTCAAGTCCAGTCAAATCCGCCGGATTTTTGTGACCCACATGCACGGCGACCACATCTTCGGCTTACCCGGCCTGCTAGCTAGCTGTGGTATGGCCGGCACAGGGCAGCAAAAAATCGACATTTACGGACCGCCTGAGCTAGCAAAGTATTTGGATGCTTGCCGCCGCTATTCTAAGACTCAATCGTCTTATCCGATTGAGGTGCATATTACCGAGCCTGGCAAAGTGCATGAAGACGACGACTATATCGTCACCTGCCAGCGGCTGAAGCACCGAATTCCGGCTCACGGCTATCGCGTCGTCGAAAAAGATCGCACGGGCCATTTCGATGTGAAAAAAGCAGCTAGCTTAGGCATTCCGCCCGGACCGATGTACGGCAAGCTCAAGCGCGGTGAGCTGGTGACTTTGGCCGATGGCCGTAAAATCAATGGCGCAGACCTCTGTGGGCCTACGATTGCAGGCCGTAAATTCGTCTACTGCACGGATACCGTCTTCTGTGAAAATGCGATTGAGCTAGCTGACCAGGCTGATGTGTTAATTCACGAGGCGACCTTCGCCCATCAAGATGCGGGGCTAGCGTATCAACGGATGCACTCAACGTCTACAATGGCCGCTCAAGTTGCGTTGGCCGCTCAGGTAAAGCAGCTGATTATGACTCACTTTAGCCCTCGCTATGCGCCCGGAAACGCCCTAGAATTGAGCGATTTGCTTAGCGAGGCCAAAGCAATTTTCCCGAATACGATGATGGCCAAAGACTTTCTGACCTATGACATCGTCCGCTCGGGCGATTTTTCGAAGACCCAAGTCGTTGTTTAGTTTTTCCCGGCAGGTTCTGCCTAGTGCTGAATCACGACTTGGCTTGAGGGGTGCGCAGTCGAGCAGTCAGTTGGCTCAGTTGATTTTGAGAGTTAACCGGTAATCGAGGCCGGGGAAGTTCTTCGTTGGGCCAGGTGTCTAGATCATCGCAAGGGCACAGATGGGGCGTGATCTCTTTATGCGGCAAGGGCACGGGCATATCGCAGCGAGCACAGCTAACGATTTCCCAGGCGGGCGAGAGCAGCTCGGCAATGGATTGTTGGGTCCCTTTTAGATGGTAAGCCTCGCCTTGGGTGGCCACGATTGCTTGCCAGCAAGCTTCAAATTCAGCGCTGAAGCGATCGCCTAGAATCACCTTTTCGGGGCGGTAGGTCACTTGGCCGTCATCACTCACCACCTGCTTGCCGAGCTGAAACCAATGAGCTAAATAGTGTTTGACGTCGGTGGGAGAGGCCATAGTCGATCATAAAAAATTGGTAAGCACTGTAAATGATAGCGTCGCAATTTTGGCTTTAGGCGACTTCGCACGAAACAATTAACGATTGCTAGTGCAGATCTCTTGTTTTGCTTTGCCTAATGACTGATTGGCTGCCCAAGGGTTGATAGGTTGATGGCATAACCGCTGGTCACCAAATAGACATCGGTGGCGATTTCGCCCACGAGCTGACTCAAAGTGCCTAGGCGATCGCGAAAGCGACGGCCCAACTCATAAGCTGGAACGATGCCCCAGCCAGTTTCTTCAGCCACTAAAATCACATCTGCGTCAGTCGCACTCAGCGCAGCAATAAGCTGCTGCTGAACGATTTTCCAAACGGTGTCTTCCTGCTCTATCAGATTAGCCAGCCAAGTTCCGAGAGAATCAATCAGCAGGCAGTGGGCTTGAGTGAACGGGGCGATCTCCATCGCCAGCTCAACGGGTACTTCCTGACAGCACCACTCAGGGGGACGCCTCTGCTGATGTTGAGCAATGCGACCCTGCCATTCAGAATCGTCAGCACTTGCATTCGCCGTCGCAATATAAACGACCTGTCGGCCTGTTTTGATAGCACAGCGTTGGGCAAGCTGCTCCGCCCACTCACTCTTGCCTGAGCGGGCAGGTCCCGTAACCAGCGTAATAGCCATAAAGGGCACTATGTAGAGGGCGCTAAAAGATCGAAAAAAAGAAGTGGCCTAGTTGCCTGAAAGTTGCGTGTGGGTAAGTGTTAGAAATATAGAATTGTAGTATCATAATAGACTGTTGTTTCGCCCAGATTGGGGATCGTAATTGGAGGTTTTCGCTTGGAGTCTGCTGTAGAGTCTATAAATGAATCGGGAGCTCGGTTCATACTAAAAGTACTTTGGTTAGATAAGGACGTTGCGCTAGCAGTTGATCAGGTCGTTGGCAAAGGCACCAGTCCACTGACCTCATACTTTTTCTGGCCCCGTAACGATGCCTGGGAGCAGCTAAAGGCTGAAGTTGAGTCCAAGTCTTGGATTACGGATGAAGAGAGCGTTGAGCTGCTCAACAAAGCAACTGAAATCATCAACTATTGGCAAGAAGAAGGTAAGACCAAGCCGATGAGCGAAGCTCAAAGCAAGTTTCCTGAAGTGGCCTTTACGGGTAGTTCGTGATCGCCTGCTTTTGCTCAGTTGTTTGCAACTGGTATTGCGTGGTTAATCATCTGTGAATAAATACTTAAAAGACCCTTTACCGTTTGGTTAAAGGGTCTTTTGATGATGTCTACGTCACACTTTCAGGCAGAGTAGTCTACTTATACGCTGCCGCCAGCCGCCTGCAAACGAGCACGGGCCTTCTTCAGCGCTTGGTTTACCTGCATGAGCGCTTTGCGATCCTCACGGTTGACGCTCTCAGACTTGGCTTGCGCTTCCTCATAAGCCTTCTCAGCTTCTGATCGATCAATGCTGTCGCCACGCTCCGCGCCGTTGACCAAAATAGTCACTTCGTCATCTTCTACCTCGGCAAAGCCACCCATCAGGGCAATAGAGGTCCACTCCTTGCTGCCTTCTGTAGACCGGACGCGCAGTACACCCGTGTCTAGGGCAGTCAGCAGCGGTGCGTGTCCGCCCAAAATGCCGAGCTGACCCGTAGTGCTCGGTAAAATGACCTCTGTTGCTTCGTCATCCCAAACCGTTTTATCAGGCGCAACCACGCGCACGACTAAAGACATAGTTCTCTCAAATGAATAATATTTAATGCCGGACGCTCACGGCCAAGTTTGCCGTCGGTCGGTCTGCCGGTCTATCTGCCGGTCCGTCTGTCGATCTTTCTGTCAATCTGTTGACGACAGGGGCACATGCGAACTGTACCCCTGTCGCTAATTTATCTTGCGATCGCGCTACTCTGCTTCCGCCTTAATCTTCTCAGCGGCTTCAATCACCTGCTCAATTCCCCCTTTCAGGTAGAAAGCCTGCTCAGGAATATCATCTAGCTCGCCATCTAGAATCATGTTAAATCCTTTGATGGTGTCTTCTAGGGTGACGTATTGACCCGCCATGCCCGTGAAGACTTCAGCCACGAAGAACGGCTGAGACAGAAACTTCTCGATCTTACGAGCGCGAGCAACCACCTGACGGTCTTCTTCAGAAAGCTCGTCTAGACCCAAAATTGCGATAATATCCTGTAGCTCTTTATAGCGCTGCAAGGTAGACTGCACTGCCCGCGCTGTGCCGTAGTGCTCATCACCCACAATGTCTGGCTGGAGCATGGTAGAAGCCGAGTCGAGCGGGTCAACAGCAGGGTAAATCCCTTTGGAAGCCAGTGCCCGCGAGAGGACGGTGGTCGCGTCTAGGTGGGCAAAGGTCGTGGCGGGTGCAGGGTCAGTCAGATCATCCGCAGGGACGTAAACGGCCTGAATAGAGGTGATAGAACCCTCTGTGGTAGAGGCGATGCGCTCTTGCAAGTCACCCATATCTGTACCCAGGGTGGGCTGGTAGCCTACCGCAGAAGGCATCCGGCCAAGCAGGGCAGACACTTCGGAGCCTGCTTGCACAAAGCGGAAGATGTTGTCGATAAACAGCAGCACGTCCTGCTTGTTGGCATCGCGGAAGTACTCAGCCATCGTCAGCGCAGAGAGCGCAACGCGCATCCGGGCACCCGGCGGCTCGTTCATCTGACCGTATACCAGGGCCACTTTAGACTGACTCAGGTCATCGGCATTGATCACGCCTGATTCAATAAATTCGTTGTAGAGGTCGTTGCCTTCGCGGGTGCGTTCGCCCACACCGCCAAAGACAGACACGCCACCGTGCTCTTTCGCAATGTTGTTAATTAGCTCTTGAATAAGCACCGTTTTACCCACGCCTGCACCGCCAAAGAGGCCAACTTTACCGCCTCGTCGGTAGGGCGCAAGTAAGTCAACAACTTTGATACCCGTTTCAAATACAGCCGGTTTTGTTTCTAGATCGACAAGCTTGGGAGCCGGACGGTGAATGGGCAAAGAGCTCTCTGCGTCCACTGAGCCTTTTTCGTCTACAGGCTCACCCAAGACGTTAAAAATGCGGCCCAAAGTGGCTTTGCCAACAGGGACGCTGATCGGCGCACCCATATCTTTGACTTCCATGCCGCGCACCAATCCATCGGTGGTACTCATGGAAACTGCGCGAACCTGAGAGTCGCCCAGTAGCTGCTGAACTTCGCACGTGACGGAGACCTCTGCACCAGCAGGATTAGTGCCGGTAATTTTCAGTGCGTTGTAAATTTGGGGCATATCTTTGCCCGGAAATTTTACGTCTAAAACTGGGCCAATAATTTGAGTGATATAGCCGGTGTTTGTTTTCTCTGCGGTGGAGACCATTCCTGCGCCTGTCCTACGTTTTAGCTGATACGGCAACTCAGTAACTGAATCAAAGATGATGCGCTCAAAGTGCCATCTTCAAGGTTATCACCATTTGGAAGGGTGAACGATCCTCAAAAGTGGAGTCTTCGCCGTTGAGTTCGGGAACCCGTACCGGGGCGGCTGTTGCGATCGCCTATGCCGATTCGATAGATTAGCACTCAACAGCAGAGAGTGCTAACGCTGTGTTTTTAAGCCCTGCGCCGTAAATTATGGCCTGCCCTGCCCAATGGCAGCTGACATGATTTGGCTGAACCTAGTTCGGCTTGGTTTGCTGGGCTTTGAGCATGTTTGAGGTCGCTCACTGAGCTTTCGGGCTTTATACCGGGGGCGTGATTTGAATCCTCAATTTGAATCCTTATTAGTTTCGAGATTCTATTCGAGGCGCTCTCTAGCTTGTTCAAATCAGCATTTTTCGATTCATTGCGGAGAACATCAATTATATGGCAGCTATTTCTCTCGGTACCTCAACTCTCAAGCCCCTAGGCGATCGCGTCTTCATCAAAGTCAGCGCCTCTGAAGCGCAGACCCCTGGCGGAATTATTTTGCCTGATGCGGCTAAGGAAAAGCCCCAAGTTGGCGAAATCACTGCCGTTGGTCCTGGCAAGGTAGATGACAACGGTACTCGCCGGAGCATGGACGTGAGTGTCGGTGACAAAGTGCTCTACTCCAAGTACGCCGGCACTGAGATCAAGCTGGGCGACGATGAGTATATCTTGCTCTCTGAAAAAGACATTTTGGCAACTGTTTCCTAGATCTGTCTTCGTTATTGGCAGCCTCATTGATCTAGGTAGCCTATTCAAGGCGGGCCTTTTCAATTCGGTCCTTTTTAATCCCAGCCTCTTTAACTCTAGTCCTCTCAACCCCTGATTTTATAACTATGGCAAAACGCATTATCTACAACGAAAATGCCCGCCGTGCGCTTGAGCGCGGTATGGACATTTTGACTGAGTCGGTTGCTGTTACGCTTGGCCCCAAAGGTCGCAACGTCGTTCTTGAAAAGAAATTTGGCTCGCCTCAAATCGTCAACGACGGTGTGACGATTGCCAAGGAAATCGAGCTAGAAGATAACGTCGAAAATACAGGCGTTGCGCTGATTCGCCAGGCAGCTTCTAAAACCAACGACGCGGCGGGTGATGGTACGACAACCGCAACGGTACTTGCCCATGCGATTGTCAAAGAAGGTTTGCGCAATGTAGCTGCGGGTGCAAATGCAATCTCACTCAAGCGCGGTATTGATAAGGCAACCGCCTATCTGGTTGACAAGATTGCTGATCAGGCTCAGCCAGTTGGTGATTCGAATGCGATCGCTCAAGTCGGCTCTATCTCTGCCGGTAACGATCCAGAAGTCGGTGAAATGATTGCCAATGCAATGGAGAAAGTGGGCCGCGAAGGCGTCATCTCCTTGGAAGAAGGCAAGTCGATGTTTACTGAGCTCGAAATCACGGAAGGGATGCGCTTTGA
This sequence comes from Phormidesmis sp., assembly GCA_049680585.1. GTDB lineage: Bacteria > Cyanobacteriota > Cyanobacteriia > Phormidesmidales > Phormidesmidaceae > Phormidesmis. Next base: position 7,727 of record JBAUIB010000165.1, on the reverse strand, counting down.
CAAAGGCTATATCTCTCCTTACTTCGTCACCGACCCAGAGCGGATGGAAGCAGTGTTTGACGAGCCTCAAATCCTGATCACCGACAAGAAAATTGGCCTCGTGCAGGACTTGGTGCCGGTGCTGGAGCAGGTGGCCCGTGGCGGTCGTCCGCTGCTGATCATCTCTGAAGATATTGAGAAAGAAGCGCTGGCAACCCTGGTGGTCAACCGCCTGCGCGGTGTGCTGAATGTGGCTGCAATTAAAGCGCCTGGATTTGGCGATCGCCGCAAAGCCATGCTCGAAGATATTGCGGTGCTCACAGGCGCTACCGTAATCACAGAAGATGCGGGCCTGAAGCTCGATACGGTCACACTCGATCAGCTCGGCTCGGCGCGCCGGGTCACTATCACCAAAGACAGCACTACTTTAGTCGCTGAAGGCAACGAGGCCAGTGTGAAATCACGCTGCGATCAGATTCGCCGTCAGATTGACGAGTCTGACTCTAGCTATGACAAAGAGAAATTGCAAGAGCGCTTGGCTAAGCTCTCTGGTGGTGTCGCTGTGATCAAAGTTGGTGCGGCCACCGAAACAGAGATGAAAGATCGCAAGCTGCGCCTCGAAGATGCCATCAATGCGACCAAAGCTGCGGTTGAAGAAGGCATTGTTCCGGGCGGCGGCGCGACTCTAGCGCACCTCTCACCCGGTTTGACGACTTGGGCTGAGAGCAATCTCGAAGGAGAAGAGCTAGTCGGTGCAATGATCGTCACCCGTGCGCTGACAGCGCCACTCAAGCGAATTGCTGAAAACGCCGGTCAAAACGGCGCGGTCGTGGCTGAGCGCGTCAAAGAGAAAGATGCCAGCATTGGCTACAACGCAGCGACGAATGAGTACGTCAACATGCTGGAAGCCGGTATTGTTGATCCGGCTAAAGTGACTCGCTCTGCTTTGCAGAATGCAGCATCTATTGCCGCGATGGTGCTCACGACAGAGTGTATTGTGGTTGACAAGCCTGACGATGACAAAGCTGGCGCGGCGGCTGGCGGCGGCATGGGTGACTTCGACTACTAAGTTCGCTATCCCTCGTAGGTCATTGAACAGAATCTAGTGATATCAGTAATGTGATCTATTTAAAAAAGGCGGTCTGTCTGTAGGCAGGTCGCCTTTTTGGGGTCACCTGCTACCGTGTAAAGCACGACCCTTAAATTTCTATCTACCGCCTCTGCTTTATGACGCCTGATGACATTACAAAGGCCCTAACGACCCGTTTTGGCGAGCAAGCCTGTCAGCGAGTTTCTGATGATGCTTGGAAGGTGGAGACTGACGGTCTCCGTCTGCTGGCCATTCGTCCGGGTCCCTGGATAAAGCTGATGGTTCCGCTCATCCCAATCGCCGAAGCACAGCCCTATGTGTCTCAGATGTTGACAGCGAACTTTGATGAGACGCAAGAGGCTCGCTATGCCTTTCATCAAGATGTGGTTTGGGGCATTTTTCAATACGACATGGCGGCGCTTGGCCTACCCCAGTTTACGAGCGCGGTCGATCAGCTACTAGCGCTGAAAGCAAATGGTGTCAGCGATTTCTTTTCAAACATGGTAGAAGCTCAGGTCACTCAAATTATTGTGGCTTCTAAAAGGCAGGGACAGTCTCTAGAAGCGACGCTGCAAACGCTGGATCGCTTTTACGCAGAAGGCATGATGGGCGATATGGGCGATTCGAGCTATCAGAACAACGCTCTAGCGTCTTGGCAGCGGCAGCTAGAGCGCCTTTGGCCGATAGTGGAGGTTGAAAGCGATCGCCTTGAGGACAGCTAAATGGATTTGGTTGAGCAGCTTAAGCAAGACTACGCGCGGTTTCCGGAAGATCAAACCTACAGTCTCTACGCGAAAGATGTACAGTTCAAAGATCCGCTAAACGAGTTTGCAGGGGTGGATCGCTATCAGCAAATGATCGGCTTTCTGTCGCGTTTTTTTAGCAATGTGCAGATGGATTTGCACGAGATTCAACAAGTCGATCCGACGCTGATTACAATGCGGTGGACGCTAAACATGACTGCGCCGCTGCCCTGGTCGCCTCGCTTAGCGATTCCAGGACATACGGAGTTAGGGCTTAATGAGTCTGGATTAATCAGCTCGCATGTGGACTATTGGGAGCGATCGCGCTTCGACGTTCTCAAGCAAGTATTTGGTTGAGAAATCGGTGGCTTCGGTGTTACGGCTTGGCAGTCACGAACGCAGCCCCCAAAAAGCCAGGGCATGACCCCAGCTTTTTGGATCTGCGTCGTTCTGATTCAACAGCCGTCTGGGCCACAGAACTGGTACGAATTCAGCACCTCCGCCTCACAGATATAGGCGATGCCCGCATAATTGTCGAAAAACTGTCCTGCGACCTCATCCGAAATCTTCATAGCCATATCCCGATTTTCGGCGAGCACCTCGATCTTTATATTGGAGTAGGTACTAGAAACGGTGGGTTGTCCTGACGATCGCACGTCGCGACTGCCTTTACCGCCAGCGTCCACCACCGTATAACCGGTCGCCCCGGCTTCGTCGATGATTTTGGCGATCTTTGTCAGCAGTAACTTTTCCGTAACGATGACGAGCATACTGGCTGGCTTAGCCATGTTGGTTACCTCTCAATGTGTGTGTCTATTAAACTACGATTAGCCGCCACCTAGGGCTTGGGCGAGCCCGATAAAGAGCGGTATTCCCAAGGCGATCGCAACTGGCGTGCCGATGGCCGTGGACGCACCGATGTAGGCGGAGGGATTAGCCGATGGGATACCGGCCCGCAGGGTGGGTGGCCCTGAGATGTCTGAACTGGAGGCGGCGATGACAGCTAGAATCACGACGCCGCCAAGACTGAATCCTGTGAGGAAGTGAGCAACCATGCCGAGACCGAAGGCAATGAACCCGTGCAGCAGCGGCGCTACAAAAGCATATACGGCATACCACTGGGCTACCTTGCGCAGCTCGTTAATCCTGGCAGCGGCCTCCATACCCATAATCAACATTAGTACCGAAAGTAGGCCGCGGAAGAGGGGCTCGTAGAAAGTTGTATAGACACTTTCCGGCTGGGTTAGCAGACCTAGAGCGAGGCCGAGCAGCAGTGCCGATAGGGCAGAGCCTTGGAGGCTTTCCTTCACAATGGGCCATATCTCGACCCGTTCGTCTGCGGCAGGACCCGGCTCACTGGAATACCTGTCTGCGGCAGGACCCGGCTCGCTGGGATACCCGCCTGCGGCAGCACCCTGCCCTTTGGAATATCCGCCTACGGAAACAGTCTGCTTGCTGAGATACTTCTCATTTCTGAGATACTTTTCGCGCTTTTGCTTAGTGGTATGAATGCTGGCCAGGACGATCGCAGTCACAAGTGCTGGGATGTCCATAAAGGGATAGAGTGCGGCAGCCCAGGGCTCGTATGGGATGTTTTGCCCTTCCAGTAGTGTCAGGGCGGCGGCGAGGGTAGAGCCACTCACGGCACCGAATAAGCCCGCGGTCGCAAGGCCATCCTCAGTTCTGATGCTCGGCAGCTTGCACAGCGTGTAGCGCCCGATGAACACGATAAGGATTCCTATTGCCACGGCGAACAGCGCGGGCAACAGAATCTCCGCCAGATTGGATTCGCGGATCCCCTGGCCACCGGTCAGACCGACTTTCATGAGCAGCATGAAGACGATGAACTTGTAGGCTGCATCTGGAATGGAGAGTCTGCTACCAAGGGAGGCAACGACCATACCCCCAATCAGAAAGCCAAGTGTCGGAGACTGTAACTGCGCTATGAAGCGCACCAAGAAATCGGATAAAAAATCCACGTTGTAGTTCCTCCTCTGAGAAAACGTTTTTGGTTACCCATTCAGATAGGGGAGCGGCTATTCATTGCTAGCGGCAAAATCTCCGACGAGTCATGAGAGAGAGATTTGCCATGAATACCCCCTTCCGCTATCTCTAATGGGGTGTGGTTATTGTGATAAGTGAGATTAAAAAAGTACGGGTGAAGCGCTTCACCCGTACAACACAGGTGTTATTCGAGAACCTATTAATACAGGAGCCAAGGGTGGCTGTTCTCTGAACGGGACAGAAAGTCGAAGCTGTCTTATCCCACTTTGCATAGACAATAGTCTATATAAAGTTGAATCTGTATGTATTTAAGTCTATCTTAAAACCTGCTTCAGCCGGAAATGCAATATCAAATGCGCGTCATAAGTTTTTCTTTTGTTTCGTGATCCTTAACATACCTCTGGTTAATGTAAGTTGCGATCGCAGGTTCACTGACCAGTCTTGAACACCCGTTTATGGACAGCAATGAAATTGCCGAACAGGGTGATCTAATCTACCTGCAATGCCGGAGTATCAGTTGGGGCGGTGGGTTCGACTGGGGATGGGGAAGTGGGTTCGACCGGAGAGCTGTAGCGAGCTGCGTTGATCCAAATGACTGATAGCAACAAACCCACGCAACAGCCAGCTAAAAAAATCCAGCCATGAGAAGGTTCTAATACGCAGAGCAAGCGGCGGTTTCTGCCATATACCTGCACGAGCCAACCTTCATCAGTATCTAGTTTGGGTTTCGACTGTTTCGACTCAAACTTATTCATGGTTTTTACTCCATATCTATCGCGTGTGTCGCTGACAGAACGCTGTCTGTATTGCGTGGAACACCTGCTCAAAAATCACAGTGGCTACGATGCGTTAATCAACCACAGGCAAGGGAGCCTCGTCTTTTTCGCTTAGCTCCTCGGGTTGATCTAGCACCATCTGTAACAAAGGCGGTGCCAGAAATGTGGTTAAAATCACCATCATGATGATGGCGGCTTCTAGCGGCTTATCTAAAACTCCACTGGCAGAGCCGATACCAGCAAATACGAGACCAACTTCTCCACGCGGAATCATGCCGACGCCGATGGCCAGCCGGTTGATGCCTGGTTTCCCAAACACTGCCCACCCGGTCACTACCTTGCCGAGGATCGCAACGGCAATCAAAAACGCCGCAATCACTAGCCCGGCTCGATTCTCTGCAATAGCGGGATTCAGTACACCGAGGTCAGCTTTCGCGCCTACGGTCACAAAGAAAATAGGAACGAGCAGGTCGGCGACGGGCATTACCTGCTGATCGAGTTCTTTACGCTTGTCGGTTTCGTCGAGGACAAGTCCAGCCGCAAAAGCACCCAAAATAGCTTCTAAATGGATCACGTTTGCTAGAAAGGCCATGACAAAGGCAAAGGTGATCGCTGGAATAAGCAGGGCACCTCTGGTTTGTAGCTTATCTGCGATCGCCACAAAACTCTGATTAAAAAACTTGCCGAGGAAAATGGAACCTAGTAGAAAGCCACTTGCACTCAAAATCAAATACACCACGTTGAGCAAGTCAACTTCGCCGGTTTTTGCCAAGCTAGCCACAACTGCCAAAACGATGATGCCTAGCACATCGTCAATCACCGCCGCCCCGACAATTATCTGACCTTCAGTGGACTTTAAATGTCCCAGCTCTGAAAGGACTTTAGAGGTAATGCCAATACTGGTGGCGGTGAGCGCCGCCCCGGCGAAAATGGCCGGAATGACGGGACTATGAAACAACATCACTAGGCCGACCGTACCGAGTAAGAAGGGCGCCGCGACACCGACAACGGCAACAATCGCAGCCTGATAGCCGACCTTGCTTAGCTCTCTTAAGTCCGACTCCAAGCCAATTTCAAACAGCAGCACAATCACGCCTAGCTCTGCCAGCACAGAGATGACTTCGCTCTGGCTTTCAAAGATATGAGTGACAGCCGCCGCATCTAGTCCACCCAAGGATTGCAGAAAGCCCATAATCGCGGAGCCATCAGCAGTTGCCCCCGTTTCAGGAAACACCAGGAGATGAAGTGCCGAGATACCGACAACAACCCCGCCCACGAGTTCTCCTAGTACAGGGGGTAAGTTCAGTCGTTTGGAGAGTTCGCCGCCTAGCTTACTAGCCGCATAGACAACAACTAGCGTCAGCAAAACACCCGCCAACACCCAGGAGCCATACTCTGACTCTGAGGTCGTTGCGATGAGTGGCGGCATCTGCAGTTGCGATGCACCCCATAAAAAACAATCAGCATTTAATAGCATTGTGAGTTTTCCTAAATATTAAAGATGTCAAAAGCTAGACGGTCTAAGGCCGGAGAGAATCTGCCTGCATCCCCAGGTTGCCTGCGCCTCCCAAGGTCAGTAAACCTAAGACGAGTTGCGCTTCGACAGGGACAATTACAATCCCCCATAGGCCGATGAGAACAAACCCAAGAGCGGCATGTTCTAAAGCTTCCTGCTTGGCTATTAGACAGGTGATTGGATTCAAGTGTCTAAGCCGGTCTCAATACGACCACCTATGAAAGCTAATCAGAGAAGATAGACTAAAATCTATCTATATGACTTATTTCATAGTCTTAAGTCTATCATTACTTCAGTAGAGCGATTTATTTCTACCCGTGAGGGTTTGTAATGCTTTCAAAAAGGAGCGCTTATATAGCCAGAGTCCGGATGCATGCTCAAAGAGAAAACTACGCCCTACGTACGCGCGCCACTTAGCCCTTAGTAGACGAAGGCTACAGTCGTTGTAACGGTAAAAGACGTACGCCTCACTTTTCTTGAAGTGCGAGACGAAGGCCAAGACCACAGTAGATTCCGCCAACGACCTTACCTTGCTGGCGCAGAACTACTGGATAGCGACGTAAGAAGGTACCCATGCTTCCGGCACTCATCGCTACCAGCAGGGTACTTAGCAACCCCATCAAAATAAAAAGAATTCCGAGCACCATCAGTTGCCCCGAAACAGAACCGTTCTCTGGCTCAACAAATTGAGGAAGAAAAGCAAGAAAGAACAATGCGGATTTCGGATTCAGAATCTCTGCAAGAACCGCCTGCTGGAATGCCACCTTTGGAGTCAATCTTTTTGATGTGCAGGTCTCACCGTACTCCGCATTTTCAAAGATCGCTCTAAGGCCGAGATAAACCAGATAAGCGGCACCCAAATACTTGATCAGGCTAAACAAGAATGCTGAAGCCAAGATAACTGCTGACATTCCGACAACGGCCATAACAGTATGGACAAAGTCACCTACCGCAATTCCCAGTGCTGTAACAACACCTATACGGGTCCCTGAACTGGAAGCCCTCGCAAGGGTCATCAACACAGCTGGTCCAGGTAGAAAAACAAACCCAAGCAGAATAGCCAGGTAGGTAATTAACGTTGTTTGGTCAATCATTTTGGCCTTTGTAAGGAATTGGGGAAATCCTAGGCGATGGCATTATTTTATCAAACCTCGTCAACGGCTGTGCCATCGCCCCCCTACAGCAAACCTTTCAGCTCCTAATCAACCCTTACCTTTTTCGTCAAAATCGACATCATCTCATTGGCTCGCCCCGTCGGGATTGGCTGACTCCAGTGATTCGCTTCAGCGTAGCGCAGCTTGTGCAAATGCTTGATGGTCGCCTGCACCGCGCCGAGAGAGCCAAACAACAAATGGCGAACCGGCTCAGATGCTGATGCGGTCGGGGGTGTCGGCGGTATAGAAGAATCTGCGGCAGGTGAAACTGTCGGCGCAGCAGCGCCCTCGATAGTCGGGATAAACATTGTGACTCTGGTCTCCGATATGAACTTGATGAGGAAACCAGAACACAAGATTCCTTAGCCACCCACGAAGATGATGTGCAAATCGGGGCAGCTAAGGGTATCGTTACCCTAGCCTCCGGGATTGCTCGGTAATCCTTGGGGGTTAGCCGTCGGTATG
>JBAUIB010000164.1:0-1908 GCA_049680585.1 Phormidesmis sp. | reverse complement strand
GCAGCCGGTAATACGAGTGACAAACGTCTCATTTCGTAAGCCCAGCTTATTCAACAGCTTGCGAATTCGCTCCAGCATACTCGGGATAATTCGCTCCGACTCGGTCACCGCCAGGCCGCAGGTCGGCAGCGCCGGGCAGGCCATCGAATAGCGCTCTAAAGAGTCCACTTTGCTATCGGGCGTAATCCCGTCACGGTCCAAAATCGCCTGAATAGCAGCCTGATCAGCCGGATCAATATCGCACAGAACAACGCTCTGATTGGGCGTTACCCGCATCGGCAGCTGAAACTTTTCAACAATCTCTTTGAGCGCCGCTTTGTTACGAAGCTTGCCCTGGTTATGCACCCGGCCATTGCGCACATGCACACCGACAAACAGCTTGCCATCGCCCTGCTCATGCCAGCCCAAATAGTCTTCAAACTTCCACTCCGGCAGCTCCTTATAGGGTTCTAGCTGCTTACCAAATCTCTTTTCAACTTCAGCAATAAACTTCGGCAGTCCCCACCGGTGAATGAGATATTTCATCCGAGACACGCGGCGGTTGTACCGTTCGCCATAGTCTCTTTGCGTAAAGACAATCGCCTTCACCAGGTCATAAATATCGTCTTTATCGACATAGCCAATATGGTCGGCGATCCGAGCAAAGGTTTCTTCCTTATTGTGAGTGCGGCCCATACCGCCACCCGCCATGACGTTAAAGCCCTGTAGCTCGCCGCTGTCGTCAGTGATCACGACCAGAGTGACATCTTGCGTGTAGGCATCAATCGAGTTATCGCCCGGCACCGTCACCGCACACTTAAATTTACGAGGCATGTACTGCACTCCGTAAATCGGCTCCACCGGATGAGGCTCCCCATCAACATGACCGGCGCGGCCCTGCCGAGCCGCTACAACAGCCGGATCTTCCTCGGTGGTAACAACCTTTTCACCATCCAGCCAAACTTCGTAATAGGCAGGGGTTTGAGGCGTCAGCAAGTCAGCAATATTAGTCGCGTACTGACGGGCCAGGATGTACTCAGGCTTGTTTTTGTAAGGGGCAGGTGGAGCCATCACGTTACGGCTGAGGTCGCCGCAGGCTCCTAGGGTCGAGCCCATGCTGCGAATGATTTCAGCTAGCGTCGCCTTGAGATTTTTCTTAAGAATGCCGTGGAGCTGAAAGGCCTGCCGAGTAGTCGCCCGCAGCGTGCCATTCCCGTACTTATTCGAGATATCGTCCAGGGTGAGATATAGCTCCGGGGGAATATAGCCGCCCGGATTGCGCAGGCGGAGCATCATCTGGTAGTCCTTTTCTTGGCCCCGGATGCGGTTATCGCGGTTATCCTGCTGGTAGGAGCCGTGAAACTTAAGGATCTGAATGCCGGCTTCGGTGAAGTGGGTGGTGTCTTGCTTTAGCTCAGTCGCCACGGGCTCCCGCAGAAACTGGCTGCGCTCTTTAATGCCTTCGAGTTTAGAAACCTTTTTTTCGGCGGCCTTTTCGGCGGGTTGGATGGGCGTTTGAACCATGGGAAGTTTGATGGGAAGTTTGATTTGAGGAGCGTGATGAATAGTTGAGCGAGTGAATGCTCAGGGAATGACCGGTGAATGCCCGGTAATCCGGTCGGGATGGCGGTGTATCTATAAAAATTTTATCACCGTAGTTCTGTTACGGGGTTCGCCTCGAAAAGATTCGATGTATTTTGATGAGATAGTTTAGTTTATTGACGGGTTTGATACTGTTTTGAGCGATCGCTCTAGGAGCCCCACCCATGGCCGATTCGATGCTATACAGCGAGGAGATGTTCGTCTTTCTCACCCCCGATGCCAGTGAGACTTTCCTGACACCGCCCGAACTGCTAGACAAGCTCAAAGCCCTATTAGCAAACCAAACAGACCTACCGCCCGAGCTACAGCGGCTACCCTCCCATGAAA
>JBAUIB010000163.1:0-2946 GCA_049680585.1 Phormidesmis sp. | reverse complement strand
AATCTTTCTCGCGGCGGCGATCGCTTCTTCTAGCTCGCCAGCCTCAAAAGAGTTCTCCGCCAAGTCCAGCACCTGATCGGCCCAGCCCTCAATTCGCTGGTTAATGTCGTTGCGCAGCGGATGGTCTTCGGGGAGCTGATCGACTAAGGCGATCGCCGCCAGCAAATTTTTCACATCTCCTTCGGCCGCATACGATTCAGCGCACTGAAGCCGCAGCGAGGCAGAAGCAGTCGGCCAAAAAACCGCTCGACAGTTTGGTGAGGTCGGAATGCGAAACAGACTGACAACTGCCGTTGTCCCCACCGTGCCCAAAATGCCAAATACCAGCAGGACAACCATCGGCCAGCTTCTCAGCCATCGCAGCCCTAGCCGTGATGATTTGACAGGCACATCTTTAGAAATATCATCTACAGAAATATCGTCTACAGGTGCTTTGCCAACGCCAGCGTTCGCAGTAGATGAACTGGCAGCGCCTGAAAATCTGGCTGTAGGCGTAGCTAATGGAACCGGCTGAGGCGGGATACGGTTGCTCCTAGCTTTCTCTGGACGGTTGGGGTTAGCAGGCTGAGCGTTCAAGCGATCCACATTTGCGCGGTTAACAGAAGCTGGCGGACGCTCTGGGAAAGCAGTGTAATCATCGTCGTATTTCGATGTCATAGCTGTCCTAGAGAGCATACTAAAGACTTATCAATTGTAACAATCGATGGATGCTAACAAAAATATAGCGCTGTGCGAACCCAGCAGCGAGTCTGTTAGCGAATTTTGAGCACCCGCACCGGCTGGCCAGCAGCGATCTGGGTTTCCCCTTGAGGCACCACACCCAAACCACTGGTATTGGCCAAATTTACCAAATTGCCTGAGCTATGGTTCCCGGTCGCTCGCTCAAACGTATAGCCCGATTCACCCGCGACTAGCTGTCCCCACAGATAGGTCTCCCGGCCGCCGCCAGCAGAGAGATCAGTGGCCGCGATCGCCCAGACAAACTCAGGCGAGCAGGCTCCACTTCGGCCCGACAGCTTGTCAATCGCTGGCGCCACAAATCGCCAAAACCCGACCATTGCAGAAGCCGGATTACCCGGCAACCCAAAATAAAGCTGAGCGCCGTCATCCTCAACTGTCGCAACCGTTAGCGGCTTACCCGGTTTGACCGCCACAGCGCGAATGTGCAGCGTCGCGCCTAGATCAGCCAGCACCTTATCAACATAGTCATAGTCACCGACCGAGACACCGCCTGATGAAATCACCATATCGGCCTGCGCCAAGGCTGAGGCGATTGCTGCTTTTACCTGCTCCCGCTCGTCCCGCACAATCTCCAGCGGTAAAGGCACAGCCCCCGTCTGAGCCACCAGCGCCGTCAGCGCATACTGATTAGAATCGACAATCTGTCCGGGCTGTAAGGTTGCATCAATCTGAGCAAGCTCGCTACCAGTTGAAAGAATGGCCACCCGAGGCCGCCGATACACCTGCACAAAGCGCTGCTGGGCGGCGGCTAATAGGGCAATGTCGGCAGGGGCGATCGCCTGCCCTACAGTCAATAGCTCATCCCCCACTTGAGCAAAGCTACCTTGCCGCCGCACAAACGACTGCGGCTGAGCCGCCTGCAAAATCGTGACGCTAGAGCCCTGTCGCTGAGTTTCCTCCTGCATCACCACCGTATCGGCCCCGGCGGGCATCATGCCACCAGTCAGGATTCGCGCTGCCTGCTGCGGTCCAATCGCCATTTGAGGAGCTTTGCCTGCCGGGATCTCTTCTATCACGCTCAGCGTGACCGGCACCGTTTGCACATCGGCTGCACGTAGCGCGTAGCCATCCATCGCCGAATTATCCCAATGGGGAAAATCGAGCTGGCTGTGCGGCGATACAGCCAGCACCCGGCCCAGACAGCTCCTGATATCACTTGCGATATCCACCGTTTCTATTTCATTGAGGGGTGTTATTAACGTAAAGATTAGTCGCTCAGCTTCAGCCGCAGATAACATAAGTGAGGAGGATAATAAAATGGCAACAGTAAATTTACAGACGCGACATCGCGACGTCACACCGCGATATTGCACCGCAACATCACACCGTTGATCTTAGACTTAACTGCACTCAATAGCCTGAACAACCTGCCTCCACAAGATAGTCAGCTTTCGGCTGTCGTCGAGAATAAGCCGAGACCGCAGCTACCTTAAAATAGAGCCTATGCAAACTGCCGCTTCTCACACTCAGCCATCTTCACTCGCTACAGCCTCACAGCAGCGGGTCCCCGCACTTGCCGACACCCTGCGATCGCGCCGTCAGCGACTCGCCAGAATCATCGATTTTCCAGTGCTGTTCTGGTCTGGTGTGGCCAAACCACGCAATTTTGCAGCCAACATCTACCCCTACAGAGCGAGCAGCCACTTCCTCTACTTTGCCGGTCTGCCGCTCGAAAATGCCGCTATTCGCCTAGAGGGGCAGCAGCTAACGCTATTTATGGATGATCCAACGCCAGACGATACTCTTTGGCACGGAGTTGGCCCTAGCCGGGACGAGATTGCTGAACAAATTGGTGCCACTGAGGCCCAGCCCCTCAGTGGCCTAGCAGAGTTAGCCGCGGGCACGGCCACCCTCAGCGAAAAAGATGAAACCATACAAATGCTAGAGCAAGCGATGCTGCAGCGAGGCATTGTCCTGCCTCGTCATCGGCCCGGAGGCAATCAAACCCTAGAGAAAGCGCTTGTCCAACTGCGTATGATTCAAGATGAAGGCGCGACCGCCGCTATTCGTCAAGCCGTAGCGGTTTCGCTCAAAGCGCATAAAGTCGGGATGGCTGCTAGCTACGTTGAGACTCGCAGTCAAACTAACATCCCAAAAACCGAGGCGCAGGTGCGCGCCGCGATGGAAGCGGTGATTATGAGCCACGATATGACCTGCGCCTATGGCAGTATCGTCACCATTGCTGGCGAAGTTTTGCACAACCAC
>JBAUIB010000162.1:0-43604 GCA_049680585.1 Phormidesmis sp. | reverse complement strand
CACTAACACGTAAGGCTAGTTATTCAATGCAGTTAGCTATCATACACCTCAATTATATTGATACCGAGCAAACTTCCTAGTTTCAAGCGCAGCGTGCCGTGAAAATATCACTCGAATACTGGTGATCGCTTCAGTTCTGCTCACAGCTACTGCTTGCAATCATTCAATCAGCAAAGGCATCCCGTTAAAATAAGGAGCGCAAAAGTTCAAGAAGAAAGAATTTCGGAAGGGGTGAAAACCTACATTAAAACGCTGTTTCACTTGATGTATAGTAGCTACAGTAGCGATCGCTCAGGCAAAGCTGGGTGTTTTATCGACTGACCGACTTTTTTGCTAACAGTTTTTGCCAATAGTGACGATTGAACCAGGCTATGCCTAAGCTAGCCAAAGTATTTCAAAGAAAATTTCAAATTTTTATTCTGAACTCTTAAACTTTAGCGATTGAATACATATTTTTAGATATTAAAACAGTTAGATATTAAAACAGGAGGATACTGGCTTGCCTGATTCTTACAACGTCGCCGTTCTAGGTGCCACTGGAGCCGTCGGCACCGAACTACTACAGCTGCTTGAAGAGCGCAATTTTCCGATTCGTACTCTGAAGCTATTGGCATCGTCCCGCTCGGTAGGGAAAACCTTACCCTTCAAAGGCCGCGAAATTGCCGTTGAGGCCGTCAGCGCAGAGGCATTCAAAGGTGTAGAGATTGTTTTAGCCTCGGCAGGGGGCTCTACCTCGAAAAAATGGGCTCAGGCCATCGTCGATGCGGGCGCGTTGATGATTGATAACTCCAGTGCGTTCAGGATGGATGCGTCTGTTCCCTTAGTTGTCCCGGAGGTAAATCCTGAGACCGCTGAGGCCCATCGGGGAATCATTGCCAATCCTAACTGCACCACCATTTTAATGAGTGTGGCGCTGTGGCCTTTGCAGAAAATTCAGCCTATTCGTCGAATTGTGGTTGCGACCTATCAGTCTGCAAGTGGTGCCGGAACTCGGGCGATGGAAGAGGTCAAACAGCAAGCCCAGGCTATTTTGAAGGGTGAGCCGCCACCGACGGAAAGCTTTCCCTATCCACTTGCTTTCAATTTGTTTCCTCACAATACGCCTATTAATGAGCAAGGCTATTGCGAGGAAGAGATGAAGATGGTCAATGAAACTCGTAAGATATTTGGCTTGCCAGATCTCAAAGTTTCAGCCACCTGCATTCGCGTGCCGGTTTTACGAGCTCACTCAGAGGCGGTCAATATTGAGTTTGAGTGGCCCTTTGAGGTGGCCAAAGCGCGAGCTGCGATCCAGCAAGCGGATGGCGTCAAGCTGACAGAAGACTGGAGCGCTAATTACTTCCCGATGCCAGTTGATGCTAGCGGGCAAGACGATGTTTTGGTTGGCCGTATCCGCCAAGATTTGTCTCATCCCGCTGGGCTAGAGCTATGGCTCTGCGGTGATCAAATTCGCAAGGGTGCGGCGCTCAACGCAGTGCAGATTGCCGAGTTAGTGGTGGCGAAGCGTTGGCTTAGGTCACTGGCAACAACCCTTTGAGAAAGACACATGAAAGATGAAGGACAAGTATGAGTGATAGCGCTAGCGCCGATAACGATTTTCAATCTAGCGCTGACTCTAAGCGTGAGTCAGCGCCGATGTTTGGACGCGTGTTGACGGCGATGGTGACGCCTTTTTTGCCATCGGGGGACGTCAACTATCCGGTTGCTGAGAAATTGGCTAGCCATTTAGTCGATCATGGCACGGATACGGTTGTGGTCTGTGGCACAACGGGTGAGTCGCCTGCCCTCACTTGGGATGAGGAATATGATTTGTTCAAAGTTGTGCAGCAGGCGGTCAGTGGCCGGGCGAAAGTACTGGCAGGCACTGGATCAAACAGTACCCAGGAGGCGATTGAAGCGACTCAAAAAGCTGACAAACTGGGCTTAGATGGTTCTTTGCAAGTCGTGCCCTATTACAATAAGCCGCCCCAATCTGGCTTGTATGGACACTTCAAGGCGATCGCCCAAGCCGTGCCTGATTTGCCAATCATGCTCTACAATGTGCCTGGCCGCACTAGCTGCAACCTTCTTCCTGAGACAGTTGTACAGCTCTCAAAGATTCCTAATATCGTTGCTATTAAAGAGGCGAGTGGGAATCTTGATCAGGTCAGCGAAATTAGTCGACTGTGTCCTGCTGGCTTCGAGATCTACTCAGGAGATGACTCTTTGACATTGCCAATGCTCTCTGTAGGGGCCGTTGGCGTTGTTAGCGTTGCGAGTCATTTAGTCGGCGATCACCTGCAGCAAATGATCCGGGCCTTTGAGTCGGGCCAGATCGGTCAATCATTGAGCTTGCATCTCCAGCTTTTTCCTTTATACAAAGCGCTTTTTGCAGTGACTAGCCCCATTCCTTTAAAAGTAGCGTTAGAGTTACAGGGGTGGTCAGTTGGAAATTGCCGATTACCCTTATGTGAAGGCTCACCGGAATTACAACAGTCGATGAGAGCCATCCTGACACAGCTAGAGCTGCTATGAAGTAAAGCCTGCAACAGTGCAACCACAGAGGACGCAAACGAAAGAGAACGCAAACGAAAAAATCGTTGAACAGTAGGCTAAAAGGTGGCCCGAAAGCTCGGCCTACATCCAGCTAATCATTGAAAGCTGATGTGAAGCGTGAGCGTCGTATCTGATGAGTCGACTTGTGAGTTTATCCGCTAGACGCGCTGACGAGGCTCATAAGAACTTATCCGAAGAACTTGCCTGAAGAATTCATCCGTTGACAGTCCAAAAGCTCGTGAATACCGATAGATGGCGACAAGGTCATCCACTTTGTCTGTAAGCTAGCCCTTTAAATCGTTTTGCTACTAGCGTTTGAAGGCGATCGCTGCAAGTCTATGACTCTACCAACCCAAGTTCAGCATTAGGTGAAAATTCCATCTCAATTCATTCAGCTGACTCGATAGTGGCTCTCGATGGTGACTGCAGCCAGCCGAACCAGCAAAGTAACGATCAAGCCCTGCAACGTTACAGGGGCCCACGTTGTCATCAGCGCTTTTATCTTGTGATGTTGCCCTCAAAAGTTTTCAACCCTTTCATTTTTTAATCATTCAATTCGTAAATAAGGAACCTACATGAGTAGACCCGTGACCAGAAGTCGAAGCCAAAGTAGTGACACAGGCTCCAGCAAGAGCAATGGCAGAAGCCCTAGCCCAAAAAATAATAACCGCACCAGCGACCAGAGCGATGCCAAAACGCTCAAAATCATTCCCCTCGGTGGACTCCATGAAATTGGCAAAAACACCTGCGTGTTTGAATATGACGACGAGATCGTTCTGCTAGATGCAGGGCTATCCTTTCCCACAGAAGGAATGCATGGCGTCAATATTGTGTTGCCTGATATCACTTACCTGAAGGAAAACCAGCACAAAATTAAGGGCATGATTGTCACCCACGGTCACGAAGACCATATCGGGGGCATTGCCTTTCATCTCCAGCAGTTTAATATCCCAGTCATCCACGGCCCGCGGTTAGCGATGGCACTGTTGCAAGGCAAGCTTGAAGAAGCGGGTGTGAGCGATCGCACCAAGCTTCACACCGTCGGTCCGCGTGACACTGTCCAGTTTGGCAAGCACTTCAAAGCCCAGTACATTCGCAACACCCACTCGATGGCAGATAGCTTCACAATGGCTATCGAAACTCCCGTGGGCACTGTCATTCACAGCGGCGACTTCAAAGTTGATCACACGCCTGTGGACGGCGAGTTTTTTGACTTCCAAAAAATTGCGGAATACGGCGAAAAAGGCGTCCTGTGTCTAATCAGCGACTCTACTAACGCTGAGATTCCAGGTAACACGCCTTCAGAGCGAGCGGTCTTCCCCAACCTCGACAGAGAATTTAACAATGCCAAAGGTCGGCTGTTCGTCACTACCTTTGCCTCCTCTGTTCACCGGGTGAGCATGCTGCTAGAGCTGGCTCAAAAGCATCAGCGCGATGTGTTTGTCGTTGGACGCTCCATGCTCAACGTCATCTCTCATGCCCGTAACTTAGGCTATATCAACGCGCCAGATAGTTTGTTTAAGCCACTCAACATGCTGAAGCAGTGCCCCGATGAGAAAGCCATGATTCTCACCACAGGCTCTCAGGGCGAGCCAATGGCTGCGCTGACCCGTATTGCCAACCGTTCCCACCGCCAGATTCGGATTCAATCAGGCGATACCGTGATCTTTTCCTCGAATCCGATTCCAGGAAATACCATCAGCGTCGTTGGTACCATTGATAAACTCATGCAGCAAGGGGCACGCGTCATCTACGGCAAGGACAAGGGCCTGCATGTCTCTGGACATGGCTATCAAGAAGATCACAAGCTGATGCTGGCGCTAACGCGGCCTAAGTTCTTTATTCCGGTACATGGCGAGCATAGAATGCTGGCCAAGCACGCTGAAATGGCGCAGCAGCTCGGCGTTGACAGCGGCAACGTTGCCATTGTCAATAATGGTGATGTGATCAAACTCATGGCCGACAGCATGAAAGTAGACGGCAAGGTTACTTCAGGCATTGAGCTAGTTGATTCTTCTCGTACTGGAATTGTGGAGCACGCAGTGCTTAAAGAACGTCAGCAGCTGGCGGAAGATGGCATCATAACCATCTCTGCGACGGTCGACGGGCAGGGCCAATTGCTCAGCGAACCCGCTGTCAATTTGCGCGGTGTTGTTACCACCAAGAGTCAGGTGCAGTGGGAAAGCGGCATTGTTCAGGTGGTCAAACGATCGCTGCGCGATCGCTGGAAAGAAGTCATCGATGATCCTGAGAGTGCTCGTCCTACGGTTAAGTGGGATGGGCTACAGTCAAGGCTAGAAGAGGACGCTCGCCGATTTGTGCGCCGTGAGCTGCCCAAGCAGTACCCCGTTACGACGCTGCTGCTCCAGCATATTGACGGCCTCTCTTCAGCAAACGAGCAGTCCGTGCCATCTAACAACGAGTCGAGCCGCAGCGGTCCGCAGCGCCGAAAGCGTTCTCTATCAACAGCATCCGCTTCTTAGCCACGCATCTGGCATTAGCCATTTCGGCACTGGCTATCATCGGTTAATCTCATTAGGCGCTTAGCTTCTCTTTTAACGTAACGTTTGGAGAAGCCAAGCGCTTTTTTCCATCTTTCTATAGCCCCCGGTCTATAGCCGTATCCCTCAGCTAATGCCGCCGCTGTTAGTAACAGTAGGAAAACCCAGCTTGGGTTAATTTTTTGGGAACTTAGTTTCACAAAATCCTCACTGGCGCTATAATACAGCCAAAGAAGTTTTAGGTGTTAGCCAGCAGCTCTCTCAGCCGCTAGCGAGTGACAGCTTGCGTTTTGAGGCTACTTCTCTTGAGAAGCCTTTACTGTGAGAGTTTAGCTCTTGAGAATCAAACTTATCAGCCGTTGCTCTGTCATATTTTGCTGGTCGAGGTATCGTCAGATAGCGTTAATAGGTAGTGCTAAACAAGCCAAGCGTAGGGTTTGATGGATTAGATGAGCGCGCTAGTTGCCTTGAGTAGCCCTTTTAGAGGTAGTCCTGACAGATCCTGAAAGCAGTAACCGTCCGCGGCGAGTTCTCTTCTCAGAAGCCTCTGTTCGGTACACTTTGAGATATTTTTTAGCGCAAATAGTCGCTGCCAGCGATCGTTTCTCAACTCGCAGAAAATAGGTAAGTCACCTGAGATATCCATTTTCTTGAGAGTTTTTGCTTGGCCGCTAAGATGCTCTACTAGAACACCTTTATAAAACTCTTTGTTTTTCCAACAGCTTTTTCAGCTCACGGTTTTTTCAACTCCCAGTTTTTCCTACTTTTTACTTACGACTCGACGGATCCGCTAGCAGCAAAGCCTTAAAATATGGGCACTGACTGGCAGGCTTCAGAGGAATATTGAATGCCAAAGCAGATTGTTATTGCAGAGCAGCATCGAATTGCCGCTGTTTTTTCAGAAGATCAGATTCAAGAGATTATTGTTGCGACAGGTAGCCACCAAGTCGGAGATATTTACCTCGGCACGGTAGAAAATATTCTGCCAGGTATCGACGCCGCCTTTGTCAATATCGGCGATAGCGATAAAAACGGCTTTATGCACGTGACCGACTTAGGTCCATTAAAGCTAAGGCGAATGGCCAGCTCTATTACTGAACTGCTCGCTCCCCGTCAAAAAGTGCTCGTTCAGATCATGAAAGAGCCGACTGGCAATAAGGGGCCGAGGCTGACCGGAAAAGTCACATTGCCGGGTCGCTATCTTGTACTGATGCCCTACAGTAAAGGGGTCAACCTATCGCGTCGAATCCGCAACGAGACGGAACGAAACCGGCTGCGGGCCCTGGGCATTTTGATTAAGCCGCCAGGTATGGGCCTGCTGATTCGAACTGAAGCGGAGGGGGTATCTGAAGATGCCATCATTGAGGATCTAGAAGCGCTGCAGCGGCGCTGGGAAAATATTCAGCAAGAAGCTCTGTCCACACGACCGCCCTCACTGCTTAACCGGGACGATGACTTCATTCAAAAGGTTTTGCGTGACGTTTATAGCGATGAAGTTAATCGCATCGTTACCGATACAGAAAGCGGACTTGCGAGAACTAAAAAGCACCTTTCTGGCTGGAGTGATGGCAGCGTGCCGCCCGGCATTTTAATCGATTACCACCGAGAGCCGACCCATATTCTAGAGTATTTTCGCGTCAACGCTGCGATTCGCGAAGCGATAAAACCTAGAGTGGATCTGCCCTCGGGCGGCTATATCATCATTGAGCCAACCGAAGCTTTGACAGTCATTGACGTCAACTCTGGCTCATTTACCCGTTCCTCAACGGCTCGCGAAACCGTTCTTTGGACCAATTGCGAAGCCGCAACTGAAATTGCCCGACAGCTGAGATTGCGCAACGTCGCTGGGGTAATTGTTGTTGACTTTATTGACATGGATTCGCGCCGCGACCAAATGCAGGTGCTAGAGATGTTTGGTAAGGCTCTGCGAGCGGATAAGTCTCGACCTCAGATTTCACAGCTTTCTGAGCTAGGGTTAGTCGAACTCACCCGTAAGCGGCAGGGTCAAAACCTCTATGAGCTGTTTGGCCAAACCTGTCCGACTTGCGGAGGATTAGGCCATTTAGCCCATTTGCCGGGACAAGAGCCTAGTGCGGCTGTCTCTCTATCTGTAAACTCTGTTCGTCCTCAGGGATACAGCTCTCCTGCGCAAAGCTTCTCCAGTCGGCCTTCTGCTCGCGAGGAGCACTCAACTAGCCTAGAGTCTAGCTCAGAGCTGCAAGAGCTAGATTTGCTGAACCATCCCAACTACCAAGATAAAAATGGTCGGGGCAGCCGTCGTCGTCGTCGTCGGGGGACAGACAGCTCATCGCCTTCAGCTTCAAATTCATCTTCTAGAAGCGCTCGCTCCACCGTGAGTGCTCCGATTCCGGTCTCAAAGGAGCCGGCTGTCAAAGAAGCGCCAGAAGAACGGTCTCAAACTCGTCGCAGCCGGAACAATGGGAGAGCGGAAGAACGGATAGACGAGCCGGTAGATGCCAAATCTAGCAGCGCGGAGGCGTCTACTCGAAGCAAGCGAGGTCGCAACGCTCGTCGAAAGCCAGAGGAACCCCCCGAAATTGTTGCTGTCGAAATGCCTCTAGAGGAGCAGCGCATCTATGCCATGATGGGCATCTCACCTATGGTGTTCAGCGAGCAGGTAGCCAGCAATCCTCAGAACACAGTTGTCTCAGTAGTGTTACCCGGTGAAGCTGAACAGTTTATGGCAGATGCCAAAGTCGCAGCAGCCGCAGCGATCGCTAACAAACGAGTGATTGAAACTCCCAGCCATGCAGAGCTAGAAAAGGATGAACCGGCGATATCTGCTGATGACGATGATGATATTGATATAGACAGCGGTGCTGAAACGGCTGATAGCAAACCCGTGACAAAGTCGGCTCCTGTTAGGAAGAGAAGGCGTGCTAGCCAGTCGCCCTCAGAGAAGGCCGCGTCTGCCGATAATATGGATCAGAGTCAAGCTGAACGCTCAGACGAACAGCCGTCTTCCCCGGACAGTTCTGCCTCAGATAGTTCTTCCCCTTTGGCAGAGAGCTCAAGCGCTCAGCGCGGTGCTGCCAGCCAGGATGAAGAAAGCGGCAAGGTTGTTCGTCGTCGCCGTCGCCGTCGTTCTTCTGCCAGCGAATAGAGAGGGTGCGGACTGCGGGTGTCGATGAAGTCGGTCGTGGGGCTCTGTTCGGCCCGGTCGTAGCCGCGGCTGTCATTTTGCCAGCGGCGGCGATCGCCCCCCTAAGTGCAGCAGGCGTAACCGATAGCAAAAAGCTCTCGCCGCTTAAGCGCCAGCGACTCGCCCGACAGATCAGGCAGGTTGCTCTCTATGCAGTGGGTATGGCTTCTGTCTATGAGATCGATAGAATCAATATCCTGCAGGCGTCTTTGCTAGCCATGCGTCGTGCGATTAATCAGCTCTCACCACCGCCTGATCTATGTTTGGTAGATGGTAACCAGCGAATCCCTGAGCTGCTGTTGGCGCAAAGAACCGTAGTTAAAGGCGATCAGCGTGAATTGGCGATCGCCGCTGCTAGCATCATTGCCAAAGTATGGAGAGATGAGCTCATTGTCCGGTTGGCTCAGCGCTACCCCGGCTACGATCTCGCATCGAACAAAGGCTATGGCAGTGCCAAACATCGCGCCGGGATTGCGACCTATGGCATTTGTCGCCAGCACCGCAGGTCTTTCCGCAGCTGTCAGCGATCGCCAGAAATAGCTAGGACAAGCTAGAAACTTTACTCGACGGCGGAGAAGAGGCCCAGTGGCAGTAGTCGTTGATCAGCTGACGCATGAGGCGCTGCTTGAGCGTTATCAAAATACCGTTCAAAATACCGTTACCAGTGCGTTCTAGCAGAGGCTTAGGCGTAAATCGCAGTGCTTGAGGCAGGTCCATTCCAAAGCCTAAGTTTGCTTGGCCTCGCAACCGCTTTCCATCGGCGGTAGACTGGCTCAGCAAATACCCCTGCAAATTTAGCGAAAACCGTTGATTAAATGATTCGTATCCTTCTATCTGGCAGTGGTCAGAGCGCAATCGAACCGTCTTTTCCTCTAACCAAACCTCGATATCACAAACGGGCTGTATCGACACCCCCAGAAATTTGATAGGCCGAACTTTCACCCGAAATAAATTAGGGGCGAGTATCTCAACTTGCTGCCGATCCACCAAGGCATAGACCAGTCTATCGACCTCGCTTAAGTACGCTTCAATAGACGAAGGCTGTGACGGTACCGATATCATCACCGACTGAGAAGCGCTGAAGCGAACCATAACTGAACGTGAAATAAAACAAAAATCGTATAAGCTAACCCTAGCACCTATAGCGTTGGCAAGCTTCTTTCCCATGACGGTTTTGATTGCTCATCTCGGCCCTAAGGGTACCTTTTCAGAGTTTGCTGCAGCTACCTATGCTCAGAGCTTTAGCCACGCTAACGTTCCGGCCCAGCTGAAGGCATACCCCACCATTGCGCAGGCGATTAAAGCCACTGAGAGCGGTGAGAGCGACTTTTGCGTTGTTCCTATTGAAAACTCTATTGGTGGCGGGGTTACGATCACGCTAGATACGCTTTGGGAGCTCGAAACTTTACAAATACAGCGGGCATTCACTTTACCTGTACAGCATGCGCTGATCTCTGAGGCTGAAAATATCGATGCTATTGAGACGGTCTATTCTCATCCACAAGCCTTGGCGCAGTGTCGCGATTGGCTAGGCGATAACCTACCTGCTGTCCAGCTAATTCCCACCAACTCCACATCAGAACCGCTCCCTCGTATAAAAGAGCGTCCAACCGCCGGAGCGATCGCCTCAAGCTGGGGCGCTAAAACATACAATTTACCGATATTGGCCCATCCTATTAATGACTATGCCGACAACTACACACGCTTTTGGGTACTCGGAAAACAGCCTACTGCAAAAGGACAGTTCACCTCTTTAGCCTTCAGTCTGCCATCCAACGAGCCGGGTGTGCTGCTAAAGCCTTTACAGATATTCGCCGTCCTTAATATCAACTTGAGTCGGATCGAATCGCGTCCAACCAAACGGCTGCTCGGTGACTATGTCTATTTTTTGGACATGGAAGCGGATATCAGTGAGCGAACAATGCAGATAGCGCTGGAGCTTTTGAAGGCACAAACCGCTACGCTGAAAATTTTTGGCAGCTATGATTTGACTACGATTGACCAGACGCTTTGATAGACGGCTTACCTACTCCAGAATATCTTTTAGGGCGGTACGAGCAGCTAGGTTGTTACGGGTAGAGATCAAAATCTCGGCTTCACGCTCTAGCCGCTCTAGGGTATTTTGCATCTCTAACAGTGCCTGCTGCTCTAGCGAAACGCCGTAGAGTGTACTGGCCACCCAATAGGAAAGCTCTAACGGCAGATCTGGAATATTCTCAGGAAAGTCAATTTCTTGACTGGTCAGCTTGGCCGAAAGACGCACAACGTCTCTCAGGAGCTGATCGACCTCAGTAGCTATAGGTACCAGGGTTTCTTCCGCTGGTTCGTCCTCAATCCACTCCACCAACCCCACCCGGTATGGGGTCTCCCGCACATAGTCCAGCACTCTAAAGCGCTGCTGACCTAAAGTCATGATCTTCATACGATCATCAGGCATACGCTGATAGTGAATGACTTCAGCGCAGCAACCCACCTTTGCGATTTCTCCAGAGCTCGGATCAATCATCAACACACCGAAGCGGCGATCACCCTGAAGAATTGTATTCATCAACATTCGATAGCGCAGCTCAAAGATGTGTAGAGGCAGCCGCCGACCGGGAAATAGAACCAGCTCAGGTAAGGGAAAGAGCGGTAGCTCACGGACAGCCACTGAAGGAAGAAAATCCATTATGCATAAAATAAGGCCAAAGCATAGATCTGATGCCAGCAAAACAAGATCTAGTACCACCTGTATTCTAGCTCACGGCCCCTACCCCTTGCTCCGTCTGAACGGTCCGTCTGAGTGGGGTGCTTAGAGCTTGACCTCGATATCGACACCAGCTGGCAAGTCGAGCTTCATCAAGGCGTCAATTGTCTTAGAAGACGGCTGATAGATATCAATAATGCGGCGGTGTGTGCGGGTTTCGAAGTGCTCCCTAGAGTCTTTGTCAACGTGGGGCGATCGCAACACGCAGTAAATTTTACGTCTAGTGGGTAAGGGAATAGGTCCGACAGCCGTAGCGTTGGTGCGGTTAGCGGTATCGACAATTTTTTCGCAAGAAGTATCGAGCAGGCGGCGATCAAAAGCCTTGAGGCGAATGCGGATCTTCTGCTGTTGAATAGTAGTAGCCATTGAGAAAAGTAGCGTCCTGTTGTGCGCTGATGTTTAGTTTTCTAGGTTCGAGCTTTTAACTTGGAGCTTCTAAGTTCGATCTTTTAGGTTCGATCTTGGTTAAATCTTTCAAGTTTAGTCAAAGTAGGGCTTGTCGGGGCTCAGCATTACTCAGCCCCGACAAAGTGTTATCGCTACTCGCCGATTATTATCCTATTTCGTAATCTTGGAGACGACGCCTGCACCCACTGTACGGCCACCTTCACGAATGGCAAAGCGCATACCCTGCTCAATCGCAATCGGGTTAATGAGCTTAACGTTCATTTTGATGCGATCGCCCGGCATAACCATCTCAGCTTCGCTACCGTCATCAGCCGTAAAGCTCTCAATAGAACCCGTGACATCAGTCGTGCGTACGTAAAACTGAGGCTTGTAGCCAGGGAAGAACGGCGTATGACGACCGCCTTCTTCTTTGTTGAGCACGTACACCTCGGACTCGAACTCAGTATGAGGCGTGATACTGCCAGGCTTCGCCAATACCATGCCGCGCTCAATGTCTTCTTTCTGAACACCGCGAAGCAATACGCCTACATTGTCTCCTGCCATCCCAGAATCCAACGTCTTCTGAAACATCTCGACGCCCGTCACGGTCGTGCTGCGAGTGTCGCGGATGCCAACGAGTTCAACCGTCTCACCAACTTTTACGACGCCGCGCTCGATCCGGCCAGTTGCAACCGTACCCCGACCTGTAATCGAGAAAACGTCCTCAACCGCCATCAAGAAAGGCTTGTCTGTTTCACGCTCAGGTGTTGGAATGTAGGCATCCACCTCATCCATCAGCGCATGAATCTTGTCCACCCACTCGTCTTCGCCGCGAGCCGTTGCAGGCGTAGCTACTAGTTTTTCAACTGCCTTGAGTGCGGAACCCGCTGTGATAGGGATATCGTCACCTGGAAAGTCGTAGTCGCTCAGCAGCTCGCGAACTTCTAGCTCAACGAGTTCAAGTAGCTCTTCGTCGTCTACCTGATCTTGCTTGTTCAAGAACACAACGATGTTAGGTACACCTACTTGACCTGCTAGCAAAATGTGCTCACGTGTCTGAGGCATTGGACCATCAGCCGCAGATACGACGAGAATCGCGCCGTCCATTTGAGCTGCGCCCGTGATCATGTTCTTCACATAGTCAGCGTGGCCGGGGCAGTCCACATGCGCGTAATGACGAGCTTCAGTCTCATACTCAACGTGAGCAGTATTGATAGTGATACCGCGCGCTTTTTCTTCAGGAGCCGCATCGATTTCATCATATTTCTGAGCTTTTGCACCACCGCCTGCCGCTAGGGTCATGGTGATAGCTGCCGTCAAAGTGGTTTTACCATGATCAACGTGGCCAATAGTGCCAATGTTGACGTGGGGTTTACTTCTTTCAAATTTTGCGCGTGCCATGAATTTTTCTGTGTGTTCCTAAAACTAACTATGCGTTCCCTTTGTTTCTGGCGATGATCGCCTCAGCCACGTTACGCGGAACTTCCTCGTACTGACTGAACTCCATAGAGAAGGAGCCTCTTCCTTGGGTCTTGGAGCGGATGTCAGTTGCATAACCAAACATCTCAGCTAAAGGTACCTTAGAGGTAACCTTAGTGACCCCATTCTCTGACCCCATTCCCTCAATGTGACCGCGACGAGAGTTAAGATCTCCCATCACGTCGCCGAGGAAATCTTCTGGAGCTTCCACTTCGACCTTCATCATGGGTTCCAAAAGAACCGGAGAAGCTTTCATCACTGCTTCTTTGACTGCCATAGAGCCAGCAATTTTGAATGCCATCTCCGAGGAGTCAACGTCGTGATAAGAACCATCCAACAACGTGACCTTTACATCAATTAATGGATATCCGGCTAGAATACCAGATTCGCAAGCCTCTTTCATGCCTTGCTCAGCTGGTCCAATAAATTCTTTTGGAATAGAACCCCCCACAATCTTACTGACAAACTCAAAGCCAGAGCCTTCTTCAGCTGGTTTCAGCTCAATCACGACGTGACCGAACTGCCCCTTACCGCCGCTTTGGCGAATAAACTTTCCTTCAGCCTTTGCAGGCTTGAGGACGGTTTCGCGGTAAGCCACCTGAGGTGCTCCGATATTTGCTTCTACTTTGAACTCTCGCAACATGCGGTTGACAAGAATATCTAGATGGAGTTCTCCCATCCCGGCAATCACGGTTTGATTGGTCTCAGGGTCGATTCTGACTCTAAAGGTCGGATCTTCCTCAGACAGTGACTGAAGTGCTTTAGAAAGCTTCTCCATATCCTGCTTTGTTTTTGGCTCTACTGCGACTGAAATCACAGGCTCGGGAATATAGAGAGACTCCAGCACGATGGGATCATCTGGAGAGCAAATAGTGTCTCCAGTAAACGTGTCTTTGAAACCCAGAGCAGCCCCCAAGTCACCCGCTCGCATTTCGTCCACTTCAATGCGATCATCGGCTTTAAGAATGATCAGCCGAGAGATTCGCTCCTTTTTATCTTTGGTCGCGTTATAGACGTAGCTACCTTTCGTTAGCACGCCCGAATAGACTCGAATAAATGTTAGCCGACCATAGGGATCAGCCATGATCTTAAAAGCAAGCGCCGCCGCCGGGGCCTCGTCGCTCGCAGGCCGAGTCCCCACTTCACCGCTGGGCAATATACCCTGGATGGCAGGTACCTCTGGGGGCGATGGTAAATAGTCTACGACTGCATCTAGCAGGAGCTGTACACCTTTATTTTTAAAGGCGGAGCCACACAGCATCGGCACCATTTTTTTGTGAATAGTAGCGCTGCGAATACTGGACATCAGCACTTCAGGCGCGATCTCCTCGCCTTCTAGATAACGCTCCATTATGCTGTCGTCGCTTTCGGCCACGGCTTCTAGCAAAATCGTTCGGTATTCCTCTGCTTTCGCCTGCATTTGCTCAGGAATGTCGGTAACTTGAATATCAGTGCCTAGATCGTTGGTGTAAATGTGTGCCTTCATCGCAACCAGATCGATCACACCTCTAAAGTTATCTTCAGCGCCGATGGGAATTTGCAGAGGAACGGCCTTTGCCCTCAGCCGATCTTTTACCTGCTCGTAAACCTTGAAAAAGTTTGCTCCAGTCCGGTCCATTTTGTTGACAAAGGCAATGCGCGGCACTGTGTAGCGATCAGCCTGTCGCCATACGGTCTCAGACTGTGGCTGCACGCCGCCTACCGAACAAAATACAGCCACTACCCCATCCAATACGCGCATGGAGCGCTCTACCTCAATGGTAAAGTCTACGTGCCCCGGCGTATCAATAATGTTGATTTGATGATCGCGCCAAGTTGTAGAAATAGCCGCAGCTGTAATCGTAATTCCCCGCTCTTTTTCCTGCTCCATCCAATCGGTAACTGCATTACCGTCATGGACTTCACCAATTTTGTGAACGACCCCTGAGTAGAACAAGATGCGCTCTGTGGTTGTCGTCTTGCCTGCATCAATATGGGCAGCAATCCCAATATTTCTAACGCTTCCTAACGGAGTTTTACGTGCCACGATGACCTCTTTGTAGCTAGCCGTAGAAGAGAAATATCTACAGCCAAACTATTATAAAAATTTCTGAGTGAAATGACTCAGCAGTTTGTCTGTCTCCCTACTCCTATGGACGGCAACAGCAAACCCTACAGCAAACGTTGAGCTATCTTTCGCTGTTTACTGATATCCATCCACCTATCTATCAGAGCCACGCACTTTTTAGCAGACAGCTTGAGAATAGCTCCGCAAAGATATATGTGACGCGATCGCTCAACATCAATGCTTTTAATAACGATAGTGCGCAAAAGCTTTGTTCGCCTCAGCCATCCGATGCGTTTCTTCGCGCTTACGCACCGCACCACCTGTTTCATTAGAGGCGTCAATCAGCTCATTCGCGAGCTTCATGGTCATCGTGCGGCCACCGCGAGAGCGAGAAAACTGGGTTAGCCATCGCAGGGAAAGCGCAGTCCCGCGCTCTGAGCGGACTTCCATCGGGACTTGGTAGGTCGCACCCCCAACACGACGTGCTTTCACTTCAACCAAAGGGGTCGTATTGCGAACTGCCTGCTCAAATACTTCGAGGGGATCACTGCCTGTGCGCTCTTCAATAATTTTGAAAGCGCCGTAGATAATCTTGTTGGCGATGGACTTTTTACCGCTGAGCATGATGCGACGAGACATCATACTGACCAGACGGCTGTTGTACACAGAATCTGGCGGGACAGTACGTTTTTGAGCAGCTGAGCGGCGAGACATGAGGGTTTGACCTTATATAGAAATAGAAAAGTGAAATGTGTCTAGATGTTGAAAAATCTGGGTGCTAGTTTGCGCTTACGAACTGGCGCTTAGCTCCTAACGTTTGCTTGAGCGCCTGTCTTAACGCTTGAAGGGTCAGCCACTAACGGTGTAAATTGCAACGATCCCAGTTAGCCCCCGTGGCGAAGAGCATCAGCATTACTCATCTTGCCAAGGCTAGCTAAGCTACACCAAATCTAGTGGACATTTTATCTGGGCCGTAACGCTATCAGTAGAAATCGCTTAGCGGCTTTTTGAATAGCCCTTTTCTAAATAGCTGAAACAGCGATTTCCAAGTTTTATTCTTTGGGTTTCTTCGCGCCGTATTTAGAGCGCCCTTGACGGCGATCTTTGACACCTGCAGTATCTAGCGTGCCGCGAATGATGTGATAACGAACGCCAGGGAGGTCCTTGACTCGACCACCGCGAATCATGACGACAGAGTGCTCTTGCAAGTTGTGCCCAATACCAGGGATATAGGCGGTTACCTCAAATCCGGATGTGAGACGAACCCTCGCTACTTTTCTCAGCGCTGAGTTAGGCTTTTTAGGTGTGGTGGTATAAACGCGAGTACAAACGCCTCGACGCTGGGGACAGCTTTTGAGAGCTGGAGATTTGGTTTTCTTGGTCGCTTTTGAACGCTCATCGCGAATAAGCTGTTGAATCGTAGGCATAAGGCGGGGGTAAGTGACTCCGCAAAATAAGTTGTCATGAGATCCGATAGTATCAATTTGTTTTTTACCTTGTCAATCTCAGTTTTGATCTATTTAATCTATCGAATGGCAAACGCATATCCACATCGGCAGCTCTCAGTCGCGAGGGGATTGTCAAATCGAAACGCACCTCCCATCAGATCTTCGGAAAAATCAATTTTGAGATCGCGAATGAATTTGAGGCGATCGCGTTTCACAACTAGACATATCCCTTCAAATTCGTAGACATCATCTTCTGCCGAGACGGCCTGCTCAAGCATCAGCGCATAGGACCATTGAGCGCAGCCACTTGGCTGTAAATCCAACCGGCAAAGCGCCTCAGGCTGATTCTGTCGCTGACGCAGGCGATTGATTTCTAGGCAGGCAGCGGCGGTGAGCTGAATCATGAGAAAAAAGAAATGCAACAGCCGAAGTGAGTTGAGATCGTTGCTTATAGCGTTGACTATAAGCAACTGAGCGCTATTGTACGCCTTGAACAGGTCTCAGTTACCCCCATCAAAAATGGGGATGCTTCTTCAGCACCCCCACCCTATGGCAGATTCAATTTGTCTTTGCTCAATTTGTCTTTTTGGCTATTTTGTCGAGCCAGAGCTACGAGCGTAGTCGTCTTGGAAACGAGTAATATCGTCTTCACCCAGATACTCGCCATTTTGAACTTCAATTAGCACCAAAGGAATCACACCCGAATTTTCTAGGCGGTGATTAGTGCAGGCTGGTACGTAAGTAGACTGATTGGTACAAAGCATAATCTCATCTTCGCCGCAGGTGACCTTAGCCGTTCCAGAGACCACGATCCAGTGCTCGCTGCGGTGATGATGCATCTGTAGGCTAAGGCGATGGCCAGGCTTAACCTCAATCCGTTTGATCTTGTAGCCAGTGCCTTCTTCTAGCACAGTAAAAGAGCCCCAAGGTCTGAGTTCAGTGGCCGCAACGCCTTCAAAACTCTTGGACTGCGGGAGCGTATCGGGCGGCTTGATAGGCTGTGCAAGTTCTTTAGTTTGAACCATGATAGCAATGATGTCCTCTTAGATAGTATATGGGATGCCTTTTAAGATGGGCAGACACTGAAGTCGGTAGACGCGCCTAAACAAACGCAAAGCTAGCGTTGGCGTATGGCACAGGAAAAATCTGAAACTTTAGTTTTTGGAACTCTTTTATAGATGTATGACTTCCATCTGAAACTCGCAGGCGATCAGGCGAGGAATGTGAATTGAAACCAAGCCGCTTTGAAGGCAATAAACTTGCGTTTCAGCGCTGGTTGATTCTAACAAGCTCCCTCTTCAAAGTGTAAAGCGACCTAGGCGACTAGGCACCCTTCCCTATAAAGTCTTCATCCGTATTAAACAAGGTTGAAGCAATCGATTTGAATCAGCTGGTTTGAACCAGTTGGTTTGAGGCAACCGAATGAAGTAACTGGCCCAAATGACTCATTTGGGCTCTGCTAATACTGCAAGCCAACCCGATACCTTACTCTTGGCCTAAGACAAATAACCCAATGCCGTTGTTGACTCTTGCTGCCGTGCTGGGCTGTCGGTTGAGCAACTGACCGCCTAAGTACAGGCTAGAAGAACTGCCACCGTCTAAATTAAGTGCATCAACAGCGCCAAGCTGCTGCATGATCTGAGCCGTTTCTGCTAGCGTCGGTCCGCGACCGCCGACTCGCTCGTGCAGGGTGGCAATGATCCAGGTGCCGTCTGCTGTTTTGCCAACTGCAGTGCGAGGAGCCGCACCCTGGATGAAATTAGTGCTGAAGCCTTCGAGCTGAGGATCTAAGACGACTTTGCGATCGCGAATCAGCAGCGGCCCCCCCCCAACAACATTGGGATACTGCTCAAATGCAGCGGGTTGGCTTTGGCTAGAGAGCGTCACACCTGTACCCGGCGCAAAGCTCCCACCAGCGGTGCGATTACTGCGCAAGGCAAGTAGATAGCCATCCGTTGGAATCGGTACACTGCCTGTGCCAGCTTTACCCAACGTCTGCTGAGCGCTGACGCTGTCGTTGCGAACAGTGACCACAATTTCATTGTCCACAATGGGGGTGTAGGCTGTTCCCCAGCTCGGCGTATAGCGTCCAATTCCGGCTCGAACGTAGCCGCTGTTGACAGTCAGAACCGGAAAGGTCTGCCCGGATGCTGCGCTGACCACTTCAGAAAGGGCAAAGCGATCCATCATCAAATCGCCCTGCTCATTCCAAGCCATTGCCCCACGGCCCAAAATTGGTCCAGAGATCCACTGTCCACCACTGCGAACCGCCCCCAGTGGCAGCTGATTGTTGCGATTAAAAAAGCCAGCGTTGATCGCGCCTGTCGCTTGCTGACGCTGAGCGGTTGTCAAGATTGGCTCAATCCCAATTGCGCTGCCGGGATGAGACTGAATCGGTCGTAGAGCCAGCGTCGATGGCTCAGGCCGAACCACAAACATATAAACCGGAAAACGATGAGCCCCTACGCTGATATACTGCTGCCGCCAACGTAAGCCTGGCGCCCAGGCAATATCTCGCTCGACCATTGCGTCTCGGCGAATGTCAATAACGACTTTAGCGGGGTTGCCTGAAGACCAAATCAGTGGGCTAGCTCCGTCTTTGGTTTTTATTTTCAAGACGGTGTGGTCATTTAAGGGGGCGACGTGAAGCTGGGTGAGCAGATTGCCTGAGGCCGCTCGGAAGGCTTGCAGCTTGTCCGGCGTGATCGCTCCGGCAACGGTTATGGTGTAGCCATCTGCCGCTTCCATTTGCCAAGTTGCTGGCCCTGAAAGATCGAGGACAATGCGATCGCCCCAGGTTTGTTTCCCTTGGCGAATGCCGCGAATCTGACTGGGGGAGAGGTCCATCTGGAGGATGTTTCCCTGCGCCTGCGTCTGCCAGCCGGCCTTGAGTGCCAAATCAGAAATATCAACATAGCGATCAGTCGCATCCCACCAGGCTGGTAGCGTCAGCACGTCATCTCGGCTAGTTGGAAACCAGCGGATGGGCTGCTGCGCCGGGTCGCTAGCGTTCTGTAGCTCTACGCCGATCAAATTGGCCAGGGGGATGCTAGAAATGCCGATTCGCCCATCCTTTTGCTGCCATCTCCCTGACAGTGTGCGGCCATTAATCTTGATCTGGTTACCTGAGAGCGCCGGCATGTCATTCGCCTTAGCAATAGAGCCAAACGGTTGCAGCGGCTCAAGATCAGAGAGATTAGTGGGATCCTCGGGTGCTAGTGAGGGGGCCTGCTCGATATTGGTCATGCCTGTGGGAGAGGCTGTCCGCCAACGCTGAGGCAGTAGGGCTGACGAAAAAATGCCTGAATTGACTAAGGACCAACCAATACCGGTCATCGCACCGAGTGAAATCACCCGGCTCAACACCAGCTGACTAATCGGTATTCGGCCATTGGGTTGCGATCGCACTAACTGTCGTTGCCGCGAGCGACGGCGAAAAAGCGTTCTCATGGATTCTTTGGGGAAAATAGCCAATGGGGTCAATGCTCAACTAGAAAGTACGGGCCTCTGTCTGCGCTGCGTGCGTTTTGCTTTTGGACGTAATGCTTTTAGGCGTAGAGAGTTTAGACATCGAGAACGATTCCGTTCCTAAGACTTACCTAAGACAACTGCAATATCGGTAAATCTTCGAAGAAAGTTACTTAACGTACTGAACTGTAGTCACTCAGATATTCTTCACTACTTACTGCTAAAAAGTGAGCTATGAACAGACAAAAGTATAAATTTCATCGTAATGTCCAATCCAGAGTAGGTCTGTCCAAAATTTGACAGTGTTTGGATTGTCTAGCTAGACGTCTGCATATAGCTTCATGTATGACAGTGGAAATACGGAAAGGCAAACGCTCGCACGCTGCTCCAAACACAAGCATTTTCTAAGTAGATAAAAAGGATATTGACCTGCATTTGTCCTTCACTATCGCTTAATATTTCTCTATAATTATCTTGAAGAATTTTAAGTATCTAGACAGAATAGCGCTCGACTTATAGTTTTGTCGGGGTCTTGCTTGTCTCAGGGTTTTGTCTGTAGGCGCTTTTCCTAGCGGGTTTCAGGACATATCCAAGCAAGCCGCATTCACATCTCCAAGTTTTGGGGGCTCAACAGCTTTTTCGGTTTTTCAGTAGGTAATACGCGCGTGATTCTCAATCCGACCACTTTTCAAACAGATGTATTGGAGCCTTTGGGACCAAGCTGGCTAGTAGAGGAGCGTGACGCCTGCGGGGTTGGCTTTATTGCTGATCAGCAGGGCCGTGCTAGCTATCGCCTAGTTGCAGATACCCTGAGTGCTTTGATCTGTATGGAACATCGGGGGGGGTGCTGCGCCGATTTGGAGTCGGGTGACGGGGCGGGGATTATGACGGCCATTCCCTGGAAACTGCTGCAAGCTTGGGCTGCTGATTCTGAGTTAGGTGAGCTGGTGCCTGAAAAAACGGCTGTGGGCATGATCTTTTTGCCGCAGCAGACGGAGGCTGCCCAAACCGCTAAAGACTTGTTTGAAAAGGCAGTGAGCGACACTGGGCTCAAGTTTTTGAGCTGGCGCAGTGTTCCAGTGGCACCTGAAACGCTTGGTCCTTTGGCTTTGAAGTTTCAGCCGCAGGTGGCTCAGGCATTCGTGACTTCAGAGGGCACTGCCGAGAACCTCGCGGGGGATGATTTGGAGCGATCGCTCTTTCTCGCCCGTCGTCGCTTCGAGCAAACCCGCACCCAAACCGTCCGCACCTCCGGCAATCAGGCGCTAGCTGACGCCTATGTCTGCTCTCTTTCAGCGCGGACAATTGTCTACAAAGGCATGGTGCGCTCAGCGGTGCTCGGCGAGTTTTACAAAGATCTGCAAAATCCGGCTTACGAAAGTGCCTTTGCGATTTATCACCGGCGCTTCAGCACCAATACGCTGCCCAAGTGGCCACTGGCTCATCCCATGCGACTGCTCGGCCACAATGGCGAAATCAACACGCTAATCGGCAATATCAACTGGATGACAGCTCGGCAGGCTAATTTAGAGCATCCTATTTGGGGCGATGATTTGGATTTGCTCAAGCCGGTTGTGAATGCAGAAAATAGCGACTCGGCTAACTTGGATAACGTCATGGAGCTACTGGTGAGAACAGGGCGATCGCCCGCTCAGTCGCTCACTATGATGGTGCCCGAGGCATATCAAAACCAGCCCGAGCTAGCCGACTATCCAGAAATCATTGACTACTACGAGTACTACAGCAGCATTCAAGAACCCTGGGACGGTCCAGCGCTAGTCGTTTTCTGTGACGGTAAGCAGGTTGGTGCAACCTTAGACCGCAACGGTCTACGTCCGGCTCGCTATGTGATTACCAAAGATGGCTACGTCGTGGTTTCTTCAGAAGCCGGGGTAGTGAATATACCGACTGAGAACATTGTCGAAAAAGGCAGGCTCGGACCCGGTCAGATGCTGGTAGTGGACTTTGAAGACGGCCATGAGATTCTCAAAAACTGGGAGATTAAGCAGCGTATCGCCAAGGCTCAGCCCTACGGTCAGTGGCTAGCAGAGCGGCGTCAGGAGATTTCTCCTCAGCTTTTCAGTGAAGAAACGCAGCTCGATACACAAACTTTACTCACCCAGCAAACGGCCTTTGGCTTCACCGCTGAAGATGTGGACATGATCATTCAAGACATGGCCGCTCAGGCAAAAGAGCCGACCTTTTGCATGGGAAATGATACGCCGCTCGCGGTGCTTTCTGACAAGCCCCATCTACTCTATGACTACTTCAAGCAGCGATTTGCCCAGGTGACCAATCCACCAATTGACCCCTTGCGGGAGCGATTGGTGATGTCTTTATCTACGCAGCTAGGGGCACAGGGGAATCTGCTGGAAGAGCACCCAGAGCAAGCCCGACTGATGAAGCTGGAGTCGCCTGTGATTAACGATACTGAGATGGCGATGATTCGTCAGTCAGATTTCCCGACCAGTGACCTTTCAACGCTGTATGCCCTCAAGAAGGGCCCATCTGGGTTGGAAACGGCGATCCGCGCGCTGTGTAAGCGAGCAGCCGAGCAGGTGAGCGCCGGAAGTCAGATTT
Source organism: Phormidesmis sp. (assembly GCA_049680585.1). GTDB lineage: Bacteria > Cyanobacteriota > Cyanobacteriia > Phormidesmidales > Phormidesmidaceae > Phormidesmis. The sequence goes on along the minus strand of JBAUIB010000162.1, from coordinate 21,250 downwards.
TGATTTTGAGCGATCGCCTGGATCCCAGCGGTCAGCTCACTACTTTGAGCGATCAGCAAACGTACATTCCCCCGCTGGTTGCAGTTGGCGCAGTTCATCACTACTTGATCACTCGAGGACTGCGTATGCAGACTTCTTTGATTGTCGATACGGCTCAGTGCTGGAGCACTCACCACTACGCTTGTTTGCTAGGCTACGGCGCGACTGCGATTTGCCCTTATCTGACGCTGGAGAGCGTCCGTCACTGGTGGGCTGATAAGAAAACTCAAAAGCAGATGGAGTCAGGCAAGCTACCGGTGTCTACGCTCAATGGTGCTCAGGCCAACTATCGCAAAGCGGTGGACAATGGCCTCTTAAAAATTCTCTCGAAGATGGGAATTTCCTTGCTGAGCAGCTATCGCGGCGCACAAATTTTCGAAGCCGTCGGTATTGGCCGCGATTTGCTTGATCTCTCCTTCAAAGGCAGTGTGTCTCGACTGGGCGGCCTGAAAATTGAAGAGCTGGCGCAAGAAACCATTTCTTTCCACGAGAAAGCCTTCCCTGAGCTAACTCGCAAACGCCTGGAAAATATGGGCTTCATTCAGTCGCGGCCATCGGGTGAATATCACATGAACAACCCGGCGATGACGAAGCTGCTGCACAAGGCCGTCGAAACTAAGCAGTACGACCACTATGAGCTGTACCGCGAGCAGCTCAGCGGTCGTCCGATAGCGGCGCTGCGTGATTTGTTGGATTTTGAAAGCGATCGCGACTCCATTGATTTAGCCGAAGTCGAGTCAGTCGAATCGATCATGCAGCGCTTCTGCACGGGTGGGATGTCACTTGGTTCGCTCTCTCGCGAAGCGCATGAGACCCTGGGCATTGCGATGAACCGCATCAGCGGCAAGTCTAACTCGGGTGAGGGCGGTGAAGATGGCATCAGGTTTAAAGTCCTTGACGATGTGGATGACGAAGGCTTATCGCCGACGCTCCCTCACCTCAAGGGCTTACAAAATGGCGATACGGCCTCATCTGCGATTAAGCAAGTGGCCTCCGGTCGCTTTGGGGTGACTCCTGAGTACCTGATGAGTGCCAAGCAAATTGAAATCAAGATGGCGCAAGGGGCTAAGCCCGGTGAAGGCGGTCAGCTACCTGGTAAGAAAGTCAGTGAGTATATTGCTTCGCTGCGGCGCTCTAAGCCTGGGGTGACGCTGATTTCACCACCGCCGCATCACGACATTTATTCGATTGAAGATCTCTCTCAGCTGATTTTTGATTTGCATCAGATCAATCCCAATGCGGGCGTGTCTGTGAAGCTGGTAGCAGAGGTTGGGATTGGCACCATTGCCGCAGGCGTCGCTAAGGCCAATGCGGATGTGATTCAAATCTCAGGCCACGATGGCGGCACGGGCGCGTCGCCGTTGAGTTCGATTAAGCATGCCGGTATGCCTTGGGAGCTAGGGCTGACTGAAGTGCATCGGGCCTTGATGGACAATCAGCTGCGCGATCGCGTCACCCTCAGAGTAGATGGTGGCCTGAAAACGGGCTGGGATATTATCATGGGCGCGCTTATGGGCGCTGAAGAATACGGCTTTGGCTCGATTGCGATGATTGCTGAGGGGTGCATTATGGCTCGCGTATGCCATACCAATCAGTGCCCGGTGGGGGTGGCGACTCAGCAGGAAGCTTTACGCAAGCGGTTCTCTGGCACGCCGGGCAAGGTGGTCAATTTCTTCTACTTTATTGCTGAAGAAGTGCGATCGCTGCTCGCCAAGCTAGGCTATCGCTCGCTGACTGAGATTATTGGAAGAGCCGATTTGCTCATCGCGCGTGACGATGTGTCGCTCGCTAAAACCAAGACATTGGATCTTTCGGCGCTAGTGAAGCTGCCGGATGTGAAGAGCGATCGCACTTGGTTAGAGCACGGTGAGATTCATACGAATGGCGCGGTGCTAGACGATGAGATGCTGGCGGATGCTGAGGTGTCAGCAGCGATTGCTGGCCAGGAAAGCGTCGAAAAAACGTGGTCTGTGGTTAATACCGACCGGACAGTAGGCGCACGGGTATCTGGTGCAATTGCCAAACAGTACGGCAACAGCGGCTTTGAAGGGCAGCTCAACTTCACCTTCAAAGGCAGCATTGGCCAAAGCTTCGGTGCATTTAACCTCAGCGGCATGAACCTGACGCTGATTGGCGAGGCCAATGACTATGTGGGCAAGGGCATGAACGGCGGCGAGATCGTGATCAGACCATTTGAGAAAGTTACGTACGAAGCAACTCAGAACGTGATTGCGGGCAATACCTGCCTCTATGGTGCCACTGGCGGAGCCTTGTACGCCAATGGTACGGTAGGTGAGCGCTTTGCCGTACGCAACTCTATGGCGCAGGCTGTGATCGAAGGGGCTGGTGATCACTGCTGCGAGTACATGACTGGTGGCGTGGTGGTCGTGCTGGGTGGCGTTGGCCGCAATGTAGGCGCAGGAATGACCGGTGGTCTGGGCTATTTCTTAGATGAGTCAGGGGACTTTCAGACTCGGGTGAACCCTGAAATCGTACAGGTGCAGCGGGTACTGACTGATGCGGGGGCTCAACAGCTAAAATCGCTGATCAAAGCTCATGCAAATCGGACAGGCAGTGCTAAAGCCAAGGCAGTCTTGGCAGATTGGGACAGCTATTTACCGAAGTTCTGGCAGGTCGTTCCCCCGTCTGAGGCCAACAGTGCTCAAGTGAGGGTCCAAAAGGACAAGATGACAAGTGCAGTCGGATAGCGGTAAAGGTGTAAGCGCTTCAACGCTCGACGTCGCAGAACTCAACCTGCACTCGCTGCGTTTTCAGCACCTGCGTCATCATTTCCTCTTCGTGATCTTCAGGAAGCACCATAGAGTCCATAGCAGGAATGAGCCGCCCAATCATTTTGGTTTGCGCCTTGAGCATACCCATCACGTCTCTGTCAAAATTGAACTGAGCTGAGCGCGCATTTCTGCTCAGGCGCTCTCGAATGACGGACTGCCAGGTGGGTTCACCCGCCAGCCAGGGATGCCGCTGAACATCGATCTGTCTGGGCAGAAAATCGATTTGCTTGGGGTATTCAAAAATTTTTTGGTGTAGCTGAGTTGTTAGCGAGGCTTTGCAATCTAGTTGTGACGCGATGGGAATAGGTGTCATCGTAATCTTAGTCGCACCGAGCTGGCCTAGTAGCGATAACAGTGCTTGCTCTCGCTCCTTAAACAGCAAAGAGAAATAATCCGTCACAGGATAGTAGTGATTTTGTCGGGTTCTGAAAGGGTGCCTGCGATAGGTACGCCCCAATATTGGGTGGCCAAGCGGAAACAAAAAATAGTTGGGCAATGCGTCGGCTCTGACGTAATTGACCAGATGATGTGACCAAGGCGTCAAATTGAGCTTAGCGAGCTGCTGAAACATCAGACGAGCATCGTGATTGCGGTGCTGAATTCGACTGCTGTCGTTCGGCTTTTCGTACTTTTCTTGGAGCAATGCGTTGATCGTCCAAAACAAGGGGGCCGCAATGTCGGGCAGCGACAGCGCTGTTAGTGTCGAGATAGAGTTCACCGTTGAGCGCATGGTAAATGTCAGCGACTGCATGGCTCTTTTTAGCTCAAGTTCTGCGCGTGTGATGTAGACATCCCGCTGACCGCGCAGCGCTGCCTGCATCGGTTTTTTGATCATGTCACCGGGCATTTCATCGTGATCTAGAATGTGCAGCAGCGGCTTGGAGAAATGCTGGGCAGCGCCGACAGGCTGAATTTGGCCGCCTGAGCGAGCATTGACTAATCGGTTGTTCGATTGTTTTTGAAGGCTGGCCATAGCGTCGCTTGTGCTTCCGTCTCCGTAACATAGCGGAGTGTTGAAAGGCGCTTTGTAAGATGTAGAACCTTTTGCTGTCAGCTATGTGTGTCTGCGATCAGATATTACACCTTAGAGTTGAGGCAGGTTAGGGTATTTGAACTTGTTCGGTTTATAGTTGCTTGCTATGTTTTTGCACTCAGTCTTAAACGATCTGTCTGCTGCGTTCTCGAATGTCTACAGCGGGTGGATTTTGTGGAATTTGTTTCTGGCTGCGGTGCCGCTGTTTTTAAGTTTCGTACTGTTTCGCAGAAAAGGCATTTCTAAAACAAAGCTTTGGGTGAGCTTTACTTTGATAAACGCCATTGGAATCGTAGGGCTTTGGCCGCGTTGGCCGCGCGTGATGCGAGCGCAAATGCAGCTCATGTCGGCCCTGTCGTCAGGCGATCGCACCGCGCAGCTCAAAGTCCTCTGGTGGATTTCGCTGGCCTTAATTTCGCTGGCGATGAGCGTATTCCTCTTTAAACGAGAGAAAAGTAGACGTACGGCAATCTGGTGGCTGAGTCTGATCGCCTTCATTGCCTTTTTGCCCAATGCACCCTACGTGCTCACTGACATTATTCATCTGATTAAAGCTACTAGCTCAGGAACGCTGCGCGTATGGGTGGTAGTGGTGGTGCTGATTCCGCTGCATGCGATCGCCATCCTGGCTGGCTTTGAAGCTTACACGCTTTCGCTGATCAATCAAGCCTACTACCTCAAGCAAAAAGGCAGCGAGCGTTTTATTCTACCGACTGAATTACTCATCCATGCCCTCAGCGCCATCGGCATCTACCTGGGCCGCTTTGTCAGGCTTAATAGCTGGGACTTGGCCACCGATCCCACCAGCGTAGTGGCCGTCACCCTTAACACGCTGACGACAAAGCGCCCTGCCGCAGTCGTGTTTGTCACCTTCATTATTTTGAGCGTGCTCTATTGGATTATGAAGCAAATTACGCTGGGCCTGAAGCTACGCATTTATTACAGCAAAAAAGGTATTGATGCTTTGGACTTGTAGGCGGATATCTACACCTTCCCGCAGCTCGCTACTATAAATAAGGAATCAACCAACGCAGAGAACACAAGCGAGCTTATGAAAATTGCCGTTACGGGTGCTACGGGGTTTGTCGGCAATCGCCTAGTAGAGCGCTTAGTAGATGAAGGCCACGATGTTAAAGTGCTGACGCGCAGCGTAGAAAAGGCGCGCAAGGTTTTCGCTGCTGGCAAGTTTAAATCTTTAGAGTTTGTTGCCTATACGCCGACCGCATCTGGTGATTGGCAGTCTGAAATTTCCGGCTGTAATGGTGTAATTAATTTGGCGGGTGAGTCCATTTCAGAGCGCTGGTCGGCTGATCGTAAACAGCGTATTCTCAACAGCCGCAAGATCGGTACCCAAAAGTTAGTAGAGGCCATTGCCAGTGCTGAGCAAAAGCCTTCTGTGCTGGTCAGTAGCTCGGCGATTGGTTATTACGGTACGAGCGAAACCGCAGAGTTCTTTGAAACGAGCGAACCAGTAGAGAATGACTTTCTCTCTCAGGTATGCCAGGTGTGGGAGGAAGAAGCCAATAAAGCTAAAGATCTTGGTGTGCGGGTGGTGATTGTTCGTACGGGTATTGTGCTAGGTGATGGCGGTGCGATCGCCAAGATGATCATGCCGTTCAAGCTATATGCTGGTGGACCTATTGGCAGCGGGCGTCAGTGGTTCTCCTGGATTCATATCGATGATTTGGTTAGTTTGTATCTGAAAGCGCTGCTGGATTCTTCTATGCGCGGTGTGTACAACGGCACAGCGCCAGAACCCTTGCGAATGAACGACCTCTGCCAAACGTTGGGAGAAGTGATGGATCGCCCCTCTTGGCTGCCAGTGCCCGATTTTGCAATTGAGGCGTTGCTGGGTGACGGGGCCGTAGTTGTGCTGAAAGGGCAAAAGGTATTGCCAGAGCGAACGCAGGCAGCAGGCTTTTCGTACGAATATGCTGAGGCCAAAGAGGCTTTGAGAAATGTTGTAGAGAAGATTGGCTAAAGCTGAGGCCGTGGAGAGATTGAGCGATCGCACTGCCGAATGAACGCTTGAGCAAGCTCTGGCCGGTGGCCCCAATGCAAATGGACATAGGAGGCATGAAGTGTAGGCCGATGATAACCTTCTAGCGCAGACTTATTGGTTTCGCCCCAGTACCGCTGCGCTTTGTATACAGGCCGCGCCAGCGTTTCTTCTACGACAGCAGATCGGTGAAACTCGTGGCCAATGACGGTTTGCCCGCTCTCTAGTAGAGGTCCATTTGCGAGGGTGATCGCCCGTCGATATCCCAAAGCCAGCCGTCCCCCCATCTTCACAGTCTGCGGGATACTTCCCGCCATTGGCCAAGCTTTTCCATCAAAGCCAATTAAGGTTTCGCTCAGATACATCAGCCCACCACATTCAGCATAGGTAGGCATGCCCTGGCAAATAGCTTGTCGAACGGCTGCCCTCATTGATTCGTTTTTACTGAGCTGTGCGGCAAATACCTCTGGAAAGCCGCCGCCAAAGTACAGCCCATCAGCTGCAGGCAGTCCCTCATCTTTGAGTGGACTCCAGTAAACCAGTTCAGCTCCTTGCGCCTCAAGCGTTTCCAAGTTATCCGGGTAATAAAAGTTAAAAGCAGCATCGCGAGCGATCGCAATCCTCACTCTCCTCCCACCTGTGGCCTGAGCGGAGTCGAAGGCCAACTTTCTGGCAGAGTCGAAGGCCAACCACCGCTCCAGCTTCCCCCAGTCAAAACACCGCTCCCCCAGTACTGCCAACCGCTCCGTAATCTGCTCAAACCCATTGATTTCTCCTGTTGGCACCAGGCCCAAGTGACGGTCCGGCAGCTGAATATTCTCCTCTCGCCGAAAAACTCCAAAAATGGGCATGCCAATCGCGTCTACGGCATCGCGCAAGAGCTGGAGGTGGCGATCGCTCCCCACTCGATTTAAGATTACGCCGACTACATTCACCCGTGGGTCAAAGCTCTGGTAGCCCCGGACTAAGGCGGCGAGCGATCGCGACATCCGAGCGCAGTCTACCGCCAGTACGACGGGTAACCCTAGCAGCCGCGCCACATGCGCCGTACTCCCCGTATCATCATCGCCCGCTGCCCCGTCAAATAGACCCATTACCCCTTCAATAACGGCATAGTCGGCGCTAGTACACTGCCTGCAATAGCTGCTTTGGACATAGGCTTCGCTGGTCAGTATTGGGTCGAGATTGTAGCAGGGCCGACCGGTGACAGCCGCATGAAACATCGGATCGATATAGTCAGGGCCGACTTTAAAGGACTGAACCTGTCTATTCCGTTTTTTCAGTGCGCAAAGCAGTGCGAGCGTCAGAGTCGTTTTGCCAGTACCGCTGCGATCGCCCGCAAGAATGATAGTCAAAATATTGAGAGGTAATAAAACGACGAAAGATATAGCGGTGTGCGGATGCATTCGTACATCGCGAGTCACTTGGCCCGTTGCCATATAAGGCTTTTGCCAGAAAAAATGTATTCAAGCCAAGTGACAAACGCTATATGAGGTAGAAAAGATGGGAAAAATTAGCTGGATTCCTGGAGGCCGTCATAGCGGTTTCTACCAAATCAGCCACTTTCTCCGGTTTTGTGATTTCTTCACAGAATCTGTAGATATCTATCGCGCCTCCAGCTTATGCCACCTGTGAGATCTCCACAGTCTGCAAAGGGCTCAAAAAATGGCTGGCTATACTTTAGCCAGAGAGGATCTGACCAAGCACACATCAGCTACTAGGCGCAGTCCGTTTCTATACCGTTTAATATCCAAATTCGATGGCCTTTCAAACTCTCCATACGATGTCGTCACCTCACCTTTCTCACTCCTTTCTCAAGCTAGCTTCTATCAGGCCCGGTAGTCGCGCTTTACGTAAGCGGGTGACTCGCGTGGGCAGCGCTTTATTGGCGTTTAGTCTTAGCTTGGGTATGGCGTTGCCGACGCTGGCAGCGGATCCTTTTAGATCCAGCTCCTCTCACGAGATTGGTGAGCATACAGAAGCTGCGTTTGAAGCCATTTTTAAAGAGGGTGACTATGTCAGCGCCCGCGAGGCCCTTGTCCAGGCTGAAGAAACGGAACCCGATGAGCCGCTAGTGCATGCCATGCTAGCGTCTATGGCATACCTTGAGGGTGATGCTGGACTCCCTGAAGTCAAAGCTCGCGCTGAACTGACGACCGAGAAGGCTAAAGCGCTAGTGGACAGCGATCCGCTACGAGGCCACCTGTATACAGCCGTCGGTATTTTTTTAGAAGGTGCTTATGTACTTAAAACCGAGGGTATTGCCAAAGGCACGCCGAGAGCGCTTGCCATGTTGCAGCGGGTCTTTAGCGAATTAGATGATGCCGAAAGTATCGCGCCTAATGATCCAGAGCTGAATTTACTCAAGGGCTATATGGATCTGATGCTGGCGGTCAATTTGCCTTTCTCTAATCCAGAGGAGGCTATTGAGCGGATGTCGAGCTACGGTAGCCCGACTTATCTCACTCAGCGAGGCATTGCCATTGGCTATCGAGATCTAGAGCAGTACGATGACGCGATGAGCGCGGTGGACCAAGCATTGAGCGCAGCGCCAGATAACCCAGAGCTACTTTATCTCAAAGCTCAGATATCTAATCGTTTGGGCAATCAAGCAGAAAGCGCTGCACTATTCGAAGAGGCGTTGACCTATTCCGAACAGTTGCCAGAGGGTTTAGTCAAGCGAATCACATGGGAGGGCTGTGTGGTTGAAGGGACACCTCACCAAGAATGTTCGGAGCTGGTTGGTTATTGAGCTTTACAAGGTTGCCAACGCTTTTACTGCCGACCCTGACAGACGTAGTGCGTGTAGTTGAAAGATCCTTTGTTGCCCTGGCCGCCCGAGGGGATAGTGCAATCTTCTTGGCTAAGATCTGGGCTCATGCCGAGTAGCCATAAGTCGAACGGGTGGGCGATCGCCTTTAGACTTTGTCTCAGCTGAGCTTCGGCCTGAATTGCCTGGTTTGCATTATCTTCTGCAATGACAAATAGAGGCGAGCGGTTCCACTGTTGACTAGGCGTTTTAGGATTGAAATTTCGCTGAATTTCCCAGGCAACTGACATAATCTCAATGCCGATAACCGTAGGCTGCTCTGTAATCGCCGCGTTTGCGCCAATCACCACCGGTAAAGTAGAGTTCGCTTGAATGAGACCTACTAAGCGATCTGCTTTGTAAAATTTCAGGCTAGAGAGATCGTTGACAATAAACTGCGCGCCGACAAAAGCAACGGCTATTACGAGAGCGACAAATGTTTGCCCGCTGATAGCCCACCTCGAATAGGTCTGGGCTGTAAGGGCTCGCTTGGGGACGGGTTTTTGGGAAACGAGTCGATTTGTCAGCGGCAGCTTTACATAGCTAAAATTTGAGTGGCGGGTGGCCGTTTTTTCAACGGTTTCTTGCCAAAAGGGTGCCAAACAAGCGCCGACTATAACGATGAGGCTAGGAAAGAACACGAAACTATAGCGATGGCCCCTAGTAATGTCAAAGCTAAGAGCGTAGCAAATCAAAAGAAATAGCACATTAGCTGCTATGAAAAAGCCGCCTATTGCCTGGATGCCAATGCGGCGATCACTCTGACGTAGCTGAAACTTCAGAGCCCCTTGCAGGCTAGCTACTAGCCAGATAGCGTACACAAGCAGAATGACGCAGCTAATGACAATCGCCACGACAGCCTGCCAGCTATAGCCTCTTGTGACGGGAGAAAGCACGACGTAGAGCCAGCTCGCTAACGATTGCACAATCGGGTTGACCCAGTACTGCCAGCTTTTTTCGCCAGCTTTTAGAAAGCTGGTTTGGGGACTGCCATAAAAGTTGGTCAAAATAGGCAGCCATAGCAAAGCCCCAGCTAAGGTTCCCGCCGCTGCACTGTAGATTCTGATGCTGGAGGTGCTACGCCACAGCTCGCGATCGCGCCAGCTCTGCTGGATCAGCATCCCTAAAATGGCAATTCCTTCTGAAATCAGACTCAGCCCACAAAAAAAATGAATGGTGAGTCCAACGGTGTTGATGACAATCCAGCTGAATACAGTGAGCCAGGCGAGCGGTTGGCGTTGCTTGAGTGATTGCACCGCCAAAACAAAGCAGCACAGCGAAGCAATCACTGCCAGGATAGCTAGTGTGTAGTGACGGGCCTCTTGAGAGAGAAACACGCTAAAAGGCGATACAGCCATCAGCGCCGCGCAGAGCAGCCCAATCAGGCGATCGCGAAAGCTCAACCAGGCGAGCAGATACGTTGCCGGTACCGCTAACGCACCAAAAATCGCAGGCAGTGCCCGCGCCGCCCATAGCGACGCATAGCCGTCAGCGCGTGGGAAAAGGGCCATCCACCAGTGGGCCAGTACAAAGTATGTCGGCGGATGGTTGTCTTCTACCAGCAGATGCGTGACGACATCGTTAACGGTAGCTCCGGGGGTGATCTGTAAAGGCCGCAACAGCTGATCGAGGCTAATAATTTCGTTCAGAGGAATAAGCTTTGAGTAGTTGCCTAGGCTAAAGAGTGTGGTGGCCACCTCGTCCATCCAAGCAGCTTTGAGTGTGAGGTGGCTCAGGCGAATGATCAGCGCAATCACAAACCAGAAGATCAGCCACAAGATAGTGTGCCTTGCCGCCTCTGCCGGTTGGGAAGCCTTCTGTGCCTCGTCGGCATCGTCGTGAAAAGAAAAGGTCATAAGCGGCTAGCAATCACTAGGCAGACAAAACTGAGCGAGTAAAGCTGGGCGAAAAAATGAGGCAAAAAAAAGCCCCACCCACCAATTCCAGATCAGGAATTAGCCAGACGGAGCTAGAGACGCAGTTTAGGAGGTATCTTGGTTCACTGTATCGACTCCATCTGGCATTATGCCTGGGTTGTAATAAGTTCTTAAACTCTGCTGGCAGATCTCAAATGAGATCTATTTCGAGGTAGAGTGCGGAATCTGAGCCGCTTTTAGTGATCGCAGCCGATTGACTACCGCGGCTAGCTCAAATCGACGGAATTCTGCTAAATCTCCTGAGGGACAATCTGTCATTCCGACCGATAGGGCATCTAATCCTTCCCGCGCGATATCTGCCATCACATGATCTAAGACTTCGCTGAGCGGCGTTTGCCTATCGAGGTAGTATCGCTGAGCGTATAGGATCGCCTGTGCGATCGCTCTCACCTGATGACTCTCTACAATTTGCTCAATGGCTTTAAGATCAATATTTTCTGGTCCTAACATGAGCATATCCCGCCGTGCCCTCACTTTGAGGCGTCGATTGCTAGAGCTAGAGGGCACGCTACTAGGTAAGATCGCTCGCGGAGTAATCTGGCCAAACGTTTGAGTGCCTTCTGGATGCCTTGGACTGGGATTTGCCTGAGCGATCACCTTGGCCTGCGCGGTGACTATTCGAGGCTGATAGTCTTCCATTGCAATCACCGTATCGGCTACAGCAAAATAATCACCGCTGCCGCCCATCACCAAAATCGTAGAAATGCCGTAGTCGTCATACAGCTGACGGACCTTATCGATAAAAGGCGTGATGGGCTCTTTGTCTGGTGCGATCAGCGCCTGCATATTGTGATCGCGAATCATAAAATTCGTCGCGGCTGTATCTTCATCAATCAAAATAACTTGCGCACCCGCTTCTATGGCCTCTACTAGCCCCGCCGCTTGAGAAGTGCTGCCACTGGCATAGCTTGTCGAAAAGCAATCAGACTGACGGCCTTTCGGTAAATGGTTGATCATCGCAGAAATATCAACGCCCACTACACTGCGCCCATCTTCTGCACGGAGCTTTACTGTATCGGGATGGGCCACGACTTGCGATCGCCCGTCGCTAGGAATATGGCTGTATATGCCCTGTTCAATCGCACGAAGCAGAGTCGATTTTCCGTGATAGCCGCCGCCGACAATTAGCGTTACCCCGGCGCGAATGCCTAGCCCTGTGACCTGCCCACTGTGGGGAGTTGTCAGCGCGATGCGGTCTTCAGCAGGCGACACAAAACGCTCAGCTGCTGCGAGCGGACGCTCGTCAATACCGCTGATACGGGGCAAGCAAGCAGCGTCAGCGACAAACGCGACTAGGCCATTTGGGACTAACTGGCTTCTCAACGCTTTTGCATCTTCTAGCGTCTGCACTTGGATCTTTAACTTGTCTGGATCTAATGCCTTGTACTTTAAGCAGCTCGCTACTAGCTGCGGGATATCTTCGCATAGCATTACTGCCGCTGCCTTTCCGGCAATTCGTCTGCCAAAGGCCGGTAGCCCAACTGTCAGCCTGACCTCCAGCCCATCTTCAGTTATCCAAATTGCAGATCGCCGCAGAATAGCTTGGCTAGGTGCTGATATGTCAATATGACCGCTTTTGCCAGAGCCGCGCTTTTTTTCGAGCGCGTGGGCCACTTGGACGACTTGTCTAGTAAGGTAATCGGCGATCGCCGTTTGCGCAACATAATTAGTCAACCACTGAGACGGGAACTGTGCGATTTTTTGCAGCAGCCTCAGTCGAATCCGACTCGGCATGGCAAATGGATCTGCCTGTACCCAATCGATGTGCAGATCAAAATCAGGAAATTCGTAATCACCTCTGATGCCTCTGTATTCCCTGTAGCTACGGCCTTCTAATTTCTCTAGCTGCTGCTGTAGCGACTGCCACTCTGTCATTACATTTGCTACTCCGCTATTTCTCCAGCACGCTGTTTCTCCTTCGCTAAGGAAAATATTACTTATAACAGATGTATTGATACATTACGGATCGTTATTCTTATGACCCAAAGCAACAGTAAGTAGGCTCAAAATAGAATGTATCTACAGATACCTTAGTTTAGAAAAATTACTTGCTCTTTCTTCTTATTTGAAAGGCTAATGCACGGCACCCAAAAATATGCACAACCTCTATTCCTGAATGCACTAAGGCCCTATCTCAAAACGTTTTCGTAATAATTTTTTACTCCCCTGAAAATCCTTCTACCTCAATAAATAGCGAGCCTCTAACCAATGACCTTCCTAAAAAGCGTGCCTCATCGAGTTCAACTGATTCAAGGCTCTCTGCTGGCCTTGGCATGTCTGGGTCTAGTGTTTCCTAGTATTAGTAATGCTCAAGCGACAGATGCTTCTGCGGATACGGGCTCACGCCGTTCGACAAATCGAACTATTTTGGAAGATGGTATCTATTTATTTGGCCAAAGTCCCACGCCTGATCAAGCTGGCACTACCTACGCTGTGCTTTCAGTGCAAAACAATCAGACGGTAGGTGCTTTTTATCAGCCTCGCTCTTCATTTGACTGCTTTTTCGGAGAGCTTCAGCCCAATCGCCTATCGGTCAGTGTAGTTGATAGCTACGAGCAAACTGTACATCCCTACTCTATAGCCCTCACTTCAGAAAATTCTGTAGCGGCAGGAAGTGCGGCGGCTGCTTACGGCCTCGACGGTTTTCACCGGATTGAGACCGTCAGTGCTACTGACCAAGAAATGCTGGCGGTTTGTCAGTCGGATGTGGCCCAGCGACAGGCTCAGTAATCGGTTCGATGCTTTCTCATATCTATTGGGCCAATTCATATCTATTTAGAACAGCATCTGCTAAGTGAAGGTAGTTTGGCGGATGCTGAATAACAATTAATTTTTGTATCGTTAAAATTAATGCAGACAGCCGTAAGCACCCTAACGGTGGGTCCTGCTACTCGATATGTTACGGAAAACACCCTATCAATTACGGCTCTCTCTAGTGCCAGAGCACGCGAGATGCAAGTATATTGACATAAGTAGACAAATAACTTAACGAACGCCAGCGCAACACAGTTAGCGCAAACAATGGGCCGTCTGCTTTAAATAGGTGCCATCTGTCATTTGGCGAGGATAGCGTTTGGTAAGGATTGTCGGCCAAAGCTATTTAGAGCAGTATGTTAAGCCATTAAATCTTGGTTGAGGTCTCTTTGAGATATGTTTGAGCATTTTACAAACACAGCGATCGCGGTCATTATGCAGGCGCAAGAGGAGGCCCGTCGCCTGGGTCACAACTTTGTCGGCAGCGAGCAGCTGCTGCTCGGCATCATCAAGGAAAATACCAGTATTGCTGCCAAAGTGCTAGATGAGTTTGGCATTAATCTTGCCAATGCTCGCACCGAGGTGGAGTCTATCATCGGGCGAGGCTCTGGTAACGGCCCTGTAGAAATTCCTTTCACTCCTAAGGTCAAGCAAGTCTTTGAGCAGGCTTTTCAGGAAGCTCGCAAGCTGGATCATCCTTATATTGAGCCTGAGCACCTGCTGCTGAGCCTCACCCAAAATTCCGAGAGCGTGGCTTACCGGGTGATCGCAAACCTCGGTGTAGACCCTGATAAGATTCGCGCACAGCTAGTGCGCGTGATTGGTGAGAGCGCACCTGTTTCCTCCGGGCGAGTCAGCAGCAATGGCAAGTCAGAGCGTAAGTCAGACGGCAGTGTGCTCACTGAGTACGGGACCGATCTGACAGCGGTAGCCGCGGAAGGCAAGCTGGATCCGGTGATTGGTCGCCATAAAGAGATTGAGCGAGTGGTGCAAATTTTAGGTCGCCGCACGAAGAATAACCCGGTGCTCGTTGGTGAGCCTGGTGTTGGTAAGACAGCGATCGCCGAGGGCCTAGCTCAGCGCATTGTCAATCAAGATGTGCCTGAAGCGCTGATTGACCGCCGAGTCATTAGCTTGGATATGGGCTTGCTCGTGTCGGGCACTCGTTTTCGAGGTGATTTTGAAGAGCGTATTACGCAAGTCATTGACGAAGTTCGGAAGTCTCAAGATGTCATCTTAGTTATTGACGAAATTCATACGCTAGTCGGTGCAGGATCGCTCGAAGGCGGAATGGACGCTGCTAACTTGCTGAAGCCCGCTTTAGCGCGCGGCGAAATGCAGTGCATTGGTGCGACCACGCTGGATGAGTATAGAAAATACATTGAGCGGGATGCCGCCCTAGAGCGCCGCTTTCAGCCAGTGACTATCGAGCCGCCTTCTGTAGAAGATACGGTCGAAATTCTCTATGGCTTGCGCAGTCGGTATGAGCAGTTTCACCGTCTCAACATTACAGATGAAGCAGTGGAGGCTGCGGCTACGTTGAGTGATCGCTACATCACTGATCGCCATTTGCCTGACAAAGCGATTGATCTGATTGATGAAGCTGGTTCACGCGTTCGATTGCGCTACTCGCGAAACATTCCTGCCAGCGAATTGCGCAGCGAATTGCGCCAAGTTCAAAAGGATATTATCGAAGCCATTCAGCATCAGGACTTTGATCAGGCTGCTACTCTGCGAGAAACCGAATCCTCTCTCACGCAGCAAATCCAAGACACCCTAGAGAGCGGTGTCACAATCACTAACGTGCCGGAAGTCAGCGATGAAGATATCGCTGATATCGTTTCTTCCTGGACAGGCGTGCCCGTCAATGCTATTACCGAGACTGAGTCGGTCATGATGATGCATTTAGAAGATACGCTGCATGAGCGAGTCGTTGGCCAAAATGAAGCAGTCGTCGCGGTTTCAAAGGCAATTCGCAGAGCCCGTGTGGGCTTACGAGGCATGGATCGTCCGATTGCGAGTCTGGTTTTCTCCGGTCCTACAGGCGTGGGTAAAACTGAGTTGGCTAAAGCCCTTGCCCAGTCGGTCTTTGGATCTGAAGAGGCAATGATCCGTCTGGATATGTCTGAGTTTATGGAGTCTCATACGGTTTCTAAGCTAATTGGCTCGCCACCGGGATTTGTTGGTTATGACGAAGGCGGGCAACTGACTGAAGCCGTTCGCCGTAAGCCGTACAGTGTCATTCTCATGGATGAGATCGAGAAGGCCCATCCAGATATTTTCAATATCTTGCTCCAAGTATTGGACGATGGTCGCCTGTCAGACTCGAAAGGAAGAGAAGTCAGCTTCAAGAATACGCTGATCATCATGACCTCGAATATCGGTTCTAAGGTGATTGAGAAAGGAGGCGGTGGTCTTGGCTTTGAGCTGAGCGACGAGGATGGCGTTACCAGTCGCTATAACAATATCCGCAACCTTGTCAATGAGGAGATGAAGCAGTTCTTCCGACCTGAGATGATCAATCGGATCGATGAGATCATCGTCTTCCGTCAGCTGACTAAGGATGAGGTCAAGGAAATTGCTGAAATTCTGCTGAAGCAGGTGAGTAAGCGCTTGGGCGATCGCAATCTATCCTTCAAACTCACCGACGCCTTTAAAGATCGCCTCGTAGACGAAGGCTACGATCAACGCTACGGTGCAAGACCCATGCGCCGCGCGATCTCCCGCCTAATCGAAGATCACCTAGCTGAAGCGATTCTAGCAGGCACTCTCAAAGATGGTGATACTGTCGTCTTTGATATCGACAAGCAGGGCGAAATTGTAGCGTTGCCTGAGCGCGAGCCCGCCCTGGCAGGTGCAAAATAACGCGACTAAGCGTGAGCGAGCTACGATCTACTCGTCCAGCTCGCTCATACCATCAGGTTACGAACCAAAAGCTGCGGATAATTCCGTGGCTTTTTTCGTTTAGTGGACTTTACACTCTTTATCTTTGCTTATGTCTTCTCTAGCTGCTCAAAAAAAGATTGTTGTCGTCGGTGCTGGCTGGGCAGGGCTAGGAGCCGCTCACCATTTGGCAAAGCAAGGCTATGACGTAACGCTGTTAGAAGCCGGGGCTCATCCAGGCGGACTCGTGGCGGGATGGCAAACGCCTAAAGGTCGTTCAGTCGAAGCCGGTATTCACGGCTTTTGGTATCCCTACAGCAATATCTTTGCGCTGACTGATGAGCTATGTATTCAACCTTTCACTCCCTACACGCGTTCGTCCCAGTACTCCCCAGCGGGACTAGAAGTCGAGTCGCCTATTTTTCAGCGCGAGCCTTACTTACCTACGCCGTTGGGGACATTTCTATACACCCAGTTCAAGCGGCTACCTCTGATAGATAGGCTATCTGCGCTACCGCTGCTTTATGCGCTGGTGGATTTTGATAATTCAGACGAGGCTTGGCGGCGCTACGACGGCATAACTGCCCGCGAGCTGTTCAAGCAGTACGGCGTCTCAGAACGCCTCTACAAAGAATCCTTTGAACCCATGCTGCTAGTTGGCTTGTTTGCACCCGGTGAGCAGTGCTCAGCGGCAGCGGCTTTGGGAATGCTTTACTACTTTATCCTGGCCCACCAGCCGGATTTTGATGTGCGTTGGTGTCGCGGGACTGTTGGCGAAATGATTTTCCGCCCTTGGGTAAAGCAAATAGAAAAAGCGGGCGGGCGGATCTTATCAAATCACCGTGTTACAGATGTGCGAATGGGCTCGGATAATGCTGTTAATGCGGTGATTTGTGGTGATGAGATATTTGAGGCTGATGCGGTGATCTTTTCGGTGGGAATTACTGGCATGAAAAAGATCGTGGCTCAGAGTGAAGGGTTGCGCGATCGCCCCGAATTCCGCAACCTTGCGAACCTAAACGGCATCGACGTTCTCGCCGCCCGTCTCTGGTTTGACCGCAAAATCAATATTCCCCTACCCTCCAATGCCTGTTTCGGCTTCCATGAAACGACCGGTTGGACATTCTTTGATCTTAACGCCCTCCACGACGAGTACAAGAGCGAACTGGGCACCGTCGTTGAGGTTGATTACTACCACGCTAATCAACTACTCAACTTGAGCGACGAGCAGGTTATCCCTTTGGTCCAAACAGACCTAGCAGGTTGCCTTTCAGCCTTCGGTAATGCCAAGGTCATCGATCAAAGCGTCATTCGTATTCGCCAAGGCGTCAGCCACTTTGCCCCAGGTAGCTACCGCCATCTATTACCCGGAACGACCAGCTTTTCTAATGTCTTTATGAGCGGCGATTGGATTGTCACGCGCCACGGCTCTTGGTCTCAGGAAAAGGCTTATGTGACGGGATTGGAAGCGGCTAACCGCGTAATTAAGCAGGTTGGTCACGGTCAGTCTGCTGGCATCATCCCTATAGTTCCGGATGAACCTCATATCCAAGCGGCCCGCGCTGTTAATCGCACTGCACGAACTCTTAGGCAGCAGCTTCTTCCTCAGTTTTGGCTTCCTTGAGCATGACTGCCGGCTACCTATAACAAGTTTTTACTCAACGGAGAGAGAGGGATTCGAACCCTCGTTAGGTTTGACCCTAAAACAGTTTTCGAGACTGCCGCATTCAACCACTCTGCCATCTCTCCAGGTGGTCTACATCTTACACCGATTTCTCGTCCTTCTGTCGCCACCATAGCCAGATGCAAACAGCTGCGTAAAGGCTGTAGGCAGCGACTACTTTCCATACCGCAAAGCCTTCGATCTGCATGGCGTTACCAGGGAGCTGATTAAACCGTTCCACTAGGTAGATCAGCCAGTGAATAGGATAGTACAGGTTAGCGGCGATCGCGCTGCCAATAACTGGCCATATGCTAGCGGCGATCGCACTCACAAATCCACCCATACTGATCCCGACGACCAGCGGCGTTGCTATTCCATTCAGCAAAATACTGTACGAAGGCAGCACCTCAAAGTAATGAAGCTGGAGCGGCATTGTCCAACCATACGCCGCGATCGGCACAGCTAATACGGTTGCTACATTGAGCGGTAGCCAGTCCAACCATTGCACGAGCCAAGGTACGCTCACAATCAGTCCTAACGTTGCCATCGCACTAAGCTGAAATCCGACATCCCAGATCCACTGAGGATTGCATAGCAAAATCAGATTCACTGCCACTAGCAGACAACCCAGCGGCTTAACTTGTCGCTGCATAAAGAGTCCAATCAGCACGCCCATACCCATGACCGCTGCTCGTACGACGCTAGGCTGTAACCCTGTGAGCCCTGTATATATAGCCAAAGCTAGTACGCCGACAAGCGCCTGCACCCGAGGACGGCGTGATTTCAACGCACCTAACACCAACCCCAGTATCAAAGACACATGAAATCCAGAGGCGGCTAGGGTATGCGCTAATCCCGCCTGAATGAAGGCATCCTTAACGTCAAAGGGTAGATCTACCGCTTTTCGGCCTAATGTCATTGCACTTAGCAAGTTTCCAGCCGGTTCACCCAGCCATCGGCCTTGCGCAGAGACAATGCGCGCTCGCCATTTCCACAGCGCCCAGCGTGGCGGCGTCTGATTCGGCAAAAACTCTATCCAGTGCGTTCTAAATCCTGCGAAACAGCCCTGCTTAGCAAGATAGTCCCCAAAGCTAGACTTATCTGGTTTACGGCCCTGCTCAATCGCGTAGATTTCTCCTGTCAGTTCGACTAGCTGCCCTGGATATAGCTTTTTACTAGGCGATCGCGCAGCGGTTACGTAGAGTTTTCCGCTGACACCACGAGGCGCTTCAATGCTGCTTTTGTTTCCAACGCCTCGTACTGATTGCGCCTGTAGAAAGAAGCGTCCCTTTTGCTGACGTGTAGTCTGCGGCATCTGCATCACTTGCCCAAACACCTGCCGCTCCTGCCCAGAGACAAACTGGCTGATGTCGTTTGGTGCAGGCTGAGGCGATCGCAAAATGCAATAGCTAGCGCCCACCAGTCCGACTAAGCCGGCTATCCACCACTGCTGAGTGGTTGGACCCATCTGCCAATATCGAGGAATGATCCAGCTTGCAACTATACCTATCAGCAAAACTCCACAGCCAGCCACCGAGATCCAGCTCGCGAGCATTGTTTCGGTCACTCCCGTTGCTAGCAGCCCTAAAAGATAGGCCCAGCTGATAACCAGTACTCCCCAAGACGTCATGCTGTGGTTTCCTCTGCAACTTTCTGTTAGAGAGCCCATGCACACGTCGTTGATATCCATATGCCGCGATATCAATCGTCTGAAATGTTAATAAGCTGAGTGTCAATAAAAAAGAGGCGATAGGATCGCACCTACGCCTCTTTCGCCCATAAAAGCTGTCTTGGAATCTAGATGTCTGTCTAGCTAGCTGGTTTTGTCAGGAGTGGAAACCCTAACTTTTCCCGCTGCTCCAAATATAGCTGAGCTACTTTTCTAGCAAGCCCTCGAACCTGGCGAATATAGCGCGTGCGCTCAGTTACCGAAATCACCCCTCGCGCATCCAACAAATTAAACGCGTGGGAGCACTTCAATACATAGTCATAGCTGGGTAGCACTAGCGATCGCTCCATCAGCTGTTCCGCCTCCTGCTGATACAGCTCAAAAAGCTGAAAAAGCAATGCTGAACTAGACGCCTCAAAGTTGTACGTTGAGTTTTCAATCTCCGCCTGCATATAGACATCACCGTAGGTCAGCTCGTCGTTCCAGTGAATTTTAGCCATCGCGTCTACCTCTTGCAGATACATTGTCAGACGCTCAAGCCCATAGGTGATCTCAATAGAAACGGGACGACAGTCCAAGCCCCCACACTGCTGAAAGTAGGTGAACTGTGTGACCTCCATGCCATCTAGCCATACTTCCCAACCTACTCCCCAAGCCCCGACAGCCGCATCCTCCCAGTTATCCTCCACAAACCTCACATCATGATCTTCAGGCATAATCCCTAGCGCCCTCAAGGACTCTAAGTACAGCGCCTGGATATTATTCGGAGAAGGCTTAATAAGCACTTGATACTGAAAGTAATGCTGATATCGATTGGGATTTTCCCCATACCGACCATCAGCAGGTCGCCTGCAAGGCTCCACATAAGCTACAGACCAAGGCTCAGGTCCAATTGCACGCAAAAAAGTATGAGGACTCTTTGTCCCAGCTCCCTTTTCCGTATCGTACGGCTGCATAACCAAGCATCCCTGATCAGCCCAAAACTCATTCAGCGTAGCAATGACAGACTGAAAATTCACTGCGCGTCCCTAAATACACTCTCAACACCTTACACAGTGTCCTCCACTCCATCCCGAAATAGAAGCCCAAAAGCAAAAAGCCCAAAAGCTTCTAAACAGAAACAGCAGATCTACTGCTTTGGCACTCTTCGAACGTAAATGGGGTAGCAACATTCACCGTCAAGCAGAACTTTTAACGCTTGAAACATTTATCTACCCTGAGGTTTGGCGAATTGACAAAATACTTTTCATGAAAGAGTTGACAGTGTTGATAGAAGGGGGTTATATTCATTAAGCGCTGAAGGGAGCGGTTGCGAAAGCGGCGCTACCGGAGGCGAGGGAATAGCACCTAGACAGTTGAATAATTTGGAAAGAGAAATTAACGAGACCCTCGTTAAGAGAAGTAAATTGTTAATGAGGATAGCATAGCTATTGTCATGAAGCAAAGAAGGATAGCCAGAAGAGGTTATCTGAGTGCAGACAAACGAAGAGCTTGGGAGTGAGTTTTCTTATTTTAAGGAAGCCTATGACTAAGTTTTGAATCTCATTAAAATGGAGAGTTTGATCCTGGCTCAGGATGAACGCTGGCGGCGTGCTTAACACATGCAAGTCGAACGGACACTTTCGGGTGTTAGTGGCGGACGGGTGAGTAACGCGTGAGGATCTGCCTAAAG